>JAFMJY010000045.1 GCA_017853245.1 Burkholderiales bacterium
GCTTGACGCCAGCGCGGTGGCCGTCGCTGTCGATTTCGATGAGCGCCGGGATGCCTGACTCCCGTGCCGCCACGGCTTTCGCGGCATCCACGTTATCGACGACGACGCAGAGATTGACGCCCTGCGCGCGCAGTCGCTCCACATGCGGGAGCTTGGTCGGTGCGACGCCCACCGCGTAGAGAATGTCCGTCACCCCATAGGCGAAGAACTGCTCCGCCTCCTTGAGCGTCGAGACCGTGATTGGCCCCGAGGGTGACTCCATGAACGTGCGCGCCACCTCGATCGACTTGCAGGTCTTCACGTGCGGCCGGAGGCGAGCGCCGAGAGAAGCCAGGTGCGACTTGAGCCGGGCGACATTTCCCTCCATCCGGGCGGTGTCGAGCACCAGGCGGGGCGTTTCCAGATCGCCGAGATTCATGCGCCGGATTTTCGCACGCGCCGGACCGACGACCGCGGTGTCCGACCCGGCGGGGATTAAGCGCAGGTGATAGCATTGCTATCTTTCACAGGTGGTGCAAAGAGGCCATGGCAAACCTTTTAGTGCGCGGACTGGATAAGTCGATCGTCCGACTGTTGAAGGAGCGGGCTGTGCGACACGGCCGCAGCGCGGAAGCGGAGCATCGAGCGATTCTTGCGGAGGTGCTGGCGACACCTTCGAAGCGGCCCTTGGCCGATGTGCTCGCGGCCATTCCAGGTGTCGGCCAAGATGAGGATTTCGCTCGGGCCCCGTCGCGGCCAAGGTAGCCCGATGTACCTCTTGGATACCAACGTGATCAGCGAGGCTCGCAAGGGGGACTTGGCCAACCCAGGTGTCGTGTCCTTCCTGGATCGGGTGCGCGAAGAGAGCTTGCCGGTCTACCTTAGCGCCATATCCATCGGCGAAATTCGCCAGGCTGTCGAGCGCATTCGGCGACGCGGTGAGGCAGAGCCGGCCAATAAGCTGGAAACATGGCTGACAAAGTTCTCCCGAGACTACGAGTCACGGGTTCTCGCGTTCGACCTCGAGTGTGCGCTGGTGTGGGGCGTGCTCTGCGCGATCGAGCCGGCGCGACCCATCGACAAGCAAGTCGCCGCAATCGCCCTCGTGCACGACCTGACGCTGGTCACCCGCGGCGCAGCCACCTTTTCGAGCACGGGCGCCCGCGTCCTGAACCCGTTCACGAAGTTTTCCTAGGTGAGGGTCCCGGCCAAAGCCTGAAACCGCTCACGCAGGGTTGCAGGGGTCGTCTGGCCCAGCTTCTCCAGCAGTTCCTCGTGCATGGGCAATTCCCGCCGCCACATGTCTCGGTCGATCGAGGCGATGGACTGGTATGCGTCCTGGCTGAAGCCATCCAGCCCGCGCCAGTCGAGATCGGAATACTTCGGCACGTATCCGAGCGGCGTGCGGGTGGCGTCCGCCAGGCCCTCGACGCGCTCGACGATCCACTTGAGCACCCGCATGTTCTCGCCGTAGCCAGGCCACACGAACTTTCCGTCGGCTCCCTTGCGAAACCAGTTCACCAGGAAAATTTTAGGGGGGTGGGCGATGCGCCGCCCCATGCCGATCCAGTGGGCGATGTAGTCGCCCATGTTGTAGCCACAAAAAGCGAGCATGGCGAACGGGTCGCGCCGAACCACGCCTACCTGGCCGACAATCGCGGCCGTGGTCTCCGAGCCCAGGGTGGCGGCCATGTAGACACCCTCGTCCCAGGTGGCGCCTTCGGTTACCAGCGGCACCGTCGACGAGCGGCGCCCGCCAAAGATCATGGCGGAAATGGGCACGCCTTTCGGGTCGTCCCAGGCGGGGTCGATGGACGGGCACTGCGAGGCGCTCACCGTGAAGCGCGCGTTCGGATGCGCCGCGGGGCGCCCGCAACCGGGCGTCCAGTCCTGGCCTTGCCAATCCGTGAGGCGCGCGGGCGGTTCCTTGGTCATGCCTTCCCACCACACGTCACCCTCGGGCGTGAGCGCCACGTTGGTGAAGATCGTGTTGCGCTTGATGGATTCCATGCAATTCGGGTTCGTGTCGTAGCCCGTCCCGGGGGCCACGCCGAAGAAGCCCGCTTCCGGGTTGATGGCGCGCAGGGCGCCATCGGGGCCTGGCTTGATCCACGCGATGTCGTCGCCTACGGTTGTCACCTTCCAGCCGGCGAAAGCAGGGGGCGGAATCAGCATGGCGAAGTTGGTCTTGCCGCAGGCGGACGGGAATGCGGCCGTGACGTATTGCTTCACGCCTGCGGGGGACTCGACGCCGAGGATCAGCATGTGCTCAGCGAGCCAACCCTCGTCGCGCCCCATCACCGAGGCGATGCGCAGCGCGAAGCATTTCTTGCCCAGCAGGGCGTTGCCACCGTAGCCCGAGCCGAAGGACCAGATCTCCCGATCCTCGGGGAAGTGAACGATGTATTTGTGCTGCTTGTTGCTCGGCCAGGCGACATCCGTCTCGCCCGGCCCAATGGGCGCGCCCACGGAATGGACGGCGGGTACGAAGTCGCCATCGTCGCCCAGGGTCGAGAGCACGGCAGCGCCCATGCGCGTCATGTGGCGCATGTTCACCGCCACGTAAGCGCTGTCCGATATCTCGACGCCGATGTGGGCGATGGGCGAGCCGATAGGCCCCATGCTGAAGGGGATCACGTACATCGTGCGGCCCCGCATGCAGCCCGCAAAGAGCCCCTTCAGGGTATCCCGCATCGCCGATGGGTCGACCCAGTTGTTGGTCGGGCCGGCGTCTTGCTGGCGCTTCGAGCAGATGAACGTGCGGTCCTCGACGCGCGCAACGTCAGACGGGTCCGAGAGCGCCAGGTAGGAATTGGGCCGCAGCGCTTCGTTGAGCTTGCGTAGGGTGCCGGCGGCAACGAGCTCCGCGCAAAGGCGGTCGTATTCGGCCTCCGAGCCGTCGCACCAATGGATGCGATCAGGCTGCGTGAGCGCCGCAATGTCGGCTACCCATTGAAGCAATCGCCTGTTCTGCGTGTGCGCAGCCCCCGGAGCTGGCGTGTGGCCATCTCGCATGGTTCATCCCCCTGGGTTGCCGGCGTCGATGTGCGCCGACTTTTGTGTGGCCAAATTATGGCATCCGCGACGATGCCGGCAACCCCTGCGGTGTCCTGGTCAGCGGCCGTACGTCCGAAAGCGACTCACCATGCGAGCCATCTCGGCGTCGTCCAGCAAGGCGGGCTCGCCGACCTGAAGCGCTTGCCAGTACAGTCGAGCCATGGACTCGACTTTGTCAGCGAGCGATAGCGCCAGCGGCAGCGAGTCGTCGAACGCGATGACGCCATGGTGAGCCAGGAGGCACGCCTTCCGTCCCTCGAGCGCTTTGAGCGCCACATCGGCGAGTTCCTGGGTGCCGAAAGAGCGATAGGGGGCGCAGCGAATGTCATGTCCGCCCGCAAACGCCACTTCGTAGTGGATCGCGGGGATGCTGCGACCCAGGCAGGCCAGCGTCGTCGCAAACGTGGAGTGGGTGTGCACGATTGCGCCAGCCTCGGGGCGGTGGGCATAGATGTCGCGATGGAAGCGCCACTCACTCGACGGGGGGCGTGCGCCGCTGGCCGTGCCGTCGAGTGCCACGTGCACGATGTCCGACGGGGTGAGTGAATCGTAGGGTAGGCCTGAGGGGGTGACGAGAAACCCGTCGCCGCAGCGCATGCTCACATTGCCGGATTGGCCCTGGTTGATGCCCAGCGCTTTCATCTTGAGGGCGGCGGCGATGACTGCCGCGCGGAGGCTGGCGTCCTCGCCGCTCATGAGCGCGACGGGCGCAGCGAAGCGAGGCGGGCTTCGTTGGCCTCGAAGAGGCCGCGCTCGGTGACGATGCCGGTGACCAGCGCGGCGGGGGTGACGTCGAAGGCCGGGTTCGCAACGGGCGTGACGTCGGATGCGATGGCGATCGATCCCGGGCGGCCGGCATCGTCGAGGCCGCGCACGACACGAACTTCCTCGCCCGAGCGCTCCTCGATGGGGATGTCGGCGAGCGCGTCGTTGGCGAGCCAATCGAACGTCGGCGTGGGCACGGCCACGTAGAAGGGCACGCCGTTGTCGCGCGCCGCCAGCGCCTTGAGGTAAGTGCCAATCTTGTTGCAGACATCCCCCCGACGCGTGACGCGATCGGCCCCCACGATGACGAGGTCGACCCGGCCTTGCTGCATGAGGTGTCCGCCCGCGTTGTCGGCGATGAGCGTGTGGGCTACGCCGTGGCTTGCCAGCTCCCAGGCGGTGAGCAATCCCTGGTTTCGCGGCCGGGTCTCGTCGACCCATACGTGAACAGGGACGCCCGCGTCGTGCGCCTGGTAGATCGGCGACAGCGCCGTGCCCCAATCGACGGTCGCGATCCAGCCGGCGTTGCAATGGGTGAGCACATTGACCGGGCGTTTCAGCCGCTGATGCAGTCCCCTCAGGAGCGGCAGGCCGTGGCGCCCGATGGCCGCGTTGATCGCGACGTCCTCGTCGGCGAGCGCATGGGCCTCAGCCCAGGCCGCTGCCGCGCGCTCGGCGGGCCCCAGGCGCTCGAGCTTCGCCCGCACACGCTCAAGAGCCCACGCGAGGTTCACGGCAGTGGGCCGAGTCTGCGCCAGGCGCTTCACGCTCGCTGCAAGACCTGCGTTCGACGGATCGCGATCCATCGCCAGGGCCAGCCCGAAAGCCCCCGTCACGCCGATGAGTGGCGCGCCCCGAACCCGCATGGCCCGGATCGCTTCGGCTACCGCCTCGGGTGAATCCAGGTGGCGAGTCTCGAAGGCGTGCGGAAGCCGAGTCTGGTCGATGACGTGGAGGGGCCCGCGCGGGCCCTCGGCCCAAACACTGCGGTAGGCCCGGTTACCGACCTTCATGGTCCCGTCGTCCCCGGGCAGAGAGGCACACCTGCGTGAAAAAAACTTCTCCGAAACAGGGCGTCGATATTAAATTGGTGGAACTCTCTTCTTATCGGCGCTGTCATGGAGATGTCGGGTATGCGAGATGTCCGACATTAGCAGAAGGAAGGTGACGACATTGATCTCGACCAGGCTTGGGAAATTTCCGATCACGATGCCCGCGCCGATCGCGACGCGCTGGGCTCCCTCCTACCATGCGCCTATCCCTTAGGTTCGTCATTCCGCTGCTGGTTGCCCTGGTCGCGGTGGCTTACGTTGTTGCACCGCTGGCCGATCGCCTCACGTTGCGCTGGTTCGTGCGGGACCTTGACATTCGTACGCAGCTTGTCGCCACGGCGATCCAGGAGCCACTCGCAGCCGTTCTAACCGACACGGTCCGAGACAAAGTTCGGCAGCAGCGCCTGCAGTCGTTCCTCGACCGGATCACGCAGGACGAGCGCCTCTATGCGGTTGGCTACTGCGATGACAAAGGCCGCTACGCCTATCGCACGGTCACCTTGCCGCGCGGCCTGGAATGCCGCCCACCCGGCGCCGCGCCGGAAGCGGGCGGCCGTGTGATGCAATACGGCGGCACGTCGCTGCACGTCGCCACGGCACCCGTGGTGATCGATGGCGCCCGAGTGGGCGAGCTGGTCATCGCCCACGACATGAGCTTCGTCGAGCGGCGCAGCGCCGACACCAAGAAATACCTGGTGGCGCTATTCGCCGCCCTCGGGCTGGTCGTGGCGCTGATCACGGTACTGATTGCGGAGCTGTCGTGGCGCGGCTGGATGGCCGGCATCAAGGCGCTGATCAAGGGCCAGACGTTTGCGGATGCGCCTGAGCCACGCGCCAAGGAGCTGGTTCCTATTGCCCGCGACCTGCGGGTTCTTGTCCAGGAGCTGGAGTCCGAGCGCCGCCGCCGGGATGAGGCACAGATGCGCTGGGTGCCGGAGACGCTGCGCACAATACTGCACGAAGACCTAAAGGGTGACGAGATCCTCATCGTCTCCAACCGCGAGCCGTACATCCACGTGCGCGACGCTGAGGCCGTACGCGTGCAGCGCCCGGCGAGCGGGCTCGTCACCGCGCTTGAGCCCGTGATGCGCGCCTGCTCCGGCACGTGGATCGCGCACGGCGCCGGCAGCGCCGACCGGGAGGTGGTGGATGCAAATGACCACGTGCGCGTGCCGCCCGAAGCGCCGAGCTACCAGATCCGCCGCGTCTGGCTGTCGGAAGAGGAAGAGTCAGGCTATTACTACGGCTTCTCCAACGAGGGGCTTTGGCCGCTCTGCCACATCGCGCACACGCGGCCGGTGTTTCGGGCTGCGGACTGGGAGCTCTATCGGTCGGTCAACAAGCGGTTCGCGGACGTGGTGGTGGCGGAATCGCGCACGCGCAACCCGATCGTGCTGGTGCAGGACTACCACTTTGCGCTGCTGCCGAAGCTCATCCGCGAGCAGTTGCCCGAAGCCACGATCATCACCTTCTGGCACATCCCGTGGCCCAATCCGGAGGCGTTCGGCGTCTGCCCTTGGCGGAACGAATTGCTCGAGGGCATGCTGGGCTCGACCATCCTCGGCTTTCACACGCAGTTCCACTGCAACAATTTCTTCGATACGGTCGATCGCTACCTCGAAGCGCGCGTGGACCGGGAGACCTTCACGATCACCCACGGTGGGCAGCCGACGGAAGTTCATCGTTACCCGATCTCGATCGAGTGGCCGCTGCGTGGCGTGAGCGGGCAGCCGCCGGTGCCGGACTGTCGCGTGCAGGTGCGGGAGGAGCTGGGCCTGCCGGCGCAGGCCAAGCTCGGCGTGGGCGTGGACCGGCTCGATTACACCAAGGGCATCCTCGAGCGCTTTGCGGCGGTCGAGCGCTTCCTGGAGATGAACCCGGACTGGGTCGGGCGGCTGTCGTTTCTGCAGGTTGCCGCGCCCAGCCGCTCCCGCATCGAGGAGTACCAGTCGCTCGACAGCCGGGTCCGCGAGGCTGCGCTGCGAATCAACGGGCGTTTTGGGGGTGGCGCCTGCCCGCCGATCACTCTGCGCATCGAGCACCACGACGCAGCGCGCGTGCAGAAGCTTTACCGGGCAGCGGACTTCTGCTTCGTCTCCAGCCTGCACGATGGCATGAACCTGGTCGCCAAGGAGTTCGTCGCCTGCCGCGAGGACGAGCGCGGCGTGCTGATCCTCTCCCAGTTCGCCGGGGCTGCTCGAGAGCTCCCGGAGTCGCTGGTCGTCAACCCGTACGACACCGAGCAATGTGCGGACGCGATCGCCACGGCACTGGCTATGTCATCGGAGGAGCAGCGCGCTCGCATGCGCAGCATGCGCAGCCAGCTTCTGGAGTTCAACGTCTATCGGTGGGCGGGGCGCATGCTGCTCGATGCTGCCCGGGTGCGCCACCGCGCACGCATCGCATCGGGGGTGGAAGGGGTTCGCGCATGACTCGCTCGATCTTGCCGGTGCAGGTGCCCTCTCCACGCGCTCCTGTCGCCCTGTTCCTGGATATCGATGGCACGCTGGTGGCGCATAAGGCGCGCCCGGATGAGGTGCGCATGAGCCCCGAGTTGGCCGAGCTGCTCGCCCGGCTGGCATTACGCCTCGATGGCGCGCTCGCGCTGATCAGCGGCCGCCCCCTTGAGGAAGTGGACGCGCTGTTCGGGCTCCTGCAGCTTTGCGCAGCCGGCCAGCACGGGGCGGAAAGGCGGGACGCCCGCGGTGTGTTGCACCGCCACCCCTCGCGCGCGGCCCGCCTTGCGCGGGTGCTTCCCACGTTGCGTCGTGAGGCAAAGCACTTCCCCGGTCTGCTGCTCGAGGAGAAGGGCGCGTCGGTAGCGCTGCACTTTCGCAGCGCCCGGTGGCTGGCGGGCGAGGCGGAGCGGCTCATGCAGGCGATGCTACTGCGCGTGGGCGATGATTTCGCCTTGCAGCCCGGTAAGTGTGTGATCGAGCTGAAGCCCAGCGGCGTCGACAAGGGGACGGCCATCGCGGCCTTTCTGGGCGAGGCGCCGTTTGCCGGCCGCGTGCCGGTCTTCGCGGGCGACGATCTCACGGATGAGTTCGGCTTCGGCCTCGTCAATCGCCGCGGCGGCGTGTCCATCAAGGTGGGGCGCGGCGTGACGGCGGCACAGTTTCGCCTCGCCAATGCCAGTAGCGTGGGGGCATGGCTCGCTCGGCTGGCGCGCCAACTCGAGAAGGGGGGCGGAGGCGCATGAGCACGCTCGATCTTGGGCTGGTGGGCAACGGCGCCGTCAGCGCGCTCGTCGACCCCAGTGGCGAAATCACCTGGGCGTGCATGCCGCGGCCGGACGCCGACCCGGTCTTTTGTTCCCTGCTGCGGCCGCGCGCGGTCGAGGCTGATTTTGGCTACCTTTCCATCGAGCTCGAGGGCCGGGTTTCGTCGGAGCAGCGTTACGTGCCGAACACGCCGCTGCTGGTGACTCGCCTGGTGGATGCGCATGGTGCCGCGCTGGAAGTTCTCGACTTCGCACCGCGCTTTCGCCAGCACGGGCGCCTGTTTGCGCCAGCGCAGCTGGTCAGGCAGGTCCGGCCAGTGGCCGGCAGCCCGCGGATTCGCGTTCGCTTGCGGCCGGCAGCCGACTACGGCGCAGCGCGGCCGACGACCACCTGGGGATCGAACCACATCCGCTACGCGGGGTCCGGCCATGTGCTGCGCGTCACGACGGATGCGTCGATCACATACCTGCTCGAGGAACGCGCTTTCGTGCTGCGCGAGCCTTTCGCGCTGCTCATGGGGCCGGACGAGACGCTGCAGGGCGGCGTGGCCGAGGTGGCGCGGCACTTTCGCGAATCCACCGAGGACTACTGGCGAGACTGGGTGCGGGGCCTGTCGATTCCATTCGAGTGGCAGGAGGCAGTGATCCGCGCCGCGATCACCCTGAAGCTCGCCGCCTTCGACGACACGGGCGCGGTGATCGCCGCTCCCACCACGTCGATCCCGGAGGCGCCTGACAGCGGCCGCAACTGGGATTACCGCTACTGCTGGCTGCGCGATGCCCACTTCGTGGTCGATGCGCTGAACCGACTGAACGCCACCCGCACGATGGAGCGCTACCTGGGATACGTGATCAACTTGGCGGCGCAGGCGGGAGATCGCCTGCAACCCGTTTACGGGATCTGCGGGCGCGCTGGGCTCGACGAGGCAATCGCGCCGGCGCTTCCGGGCTATCGCGGCATGGGGCCGGTACGCGTAGGCAACCTGGCGTTTCAGCAGGCGCAGCACGATATCTATGGCGCTGCGGTGCTGGCCGCCACACACGCCTTCTTTGACCAACGCCTCGCGGCGGTGGGCAACGAGGGCCTCTTCCGCGTTCTCGAGCGGCTGGGCGAGCATGCCGTGGCGCTCCACGCGGAGCCGGACGCCGGCCCCTGGGAGCTGCGGGAGAGCGCACACCCGCACACTTACTCAGCGGTCATGTGCTGGGCGGCGTGTGACCGGCTTTCGCGCATCGGGCAGCGCCTTGGGCTGTCGGTTGCTGCGGCGCGTTGGAAAGATGAGGCGGCCCGCATCCACGCCGTGGTGAGTGGGCGCTGCTGGTCGGAGCGGCGGCGCAGCTTCGTCGCAACGTTTGACGGCGACACGCTCGACGCCAGCCTGCTGCTGTTGGCAGAGCTGGGCTTCCTTCGCGCGGACGACCCGCGCTACGTCGCTACCGTCGATGCGGTGGGGCGTGAGCTGCGGCGGGGCGATTTCGTCTTTCGCTACGCGCATGCCGACGACTTCGGCGCGCCGCAAACCGCTTTCCTTGTTTGTACGTTCTGGTACGTCGACGCGCTTGCCGCCATCGGCCGGCGCGAGGAGGCGCGGGCGCTGTTCGAGTCGCTGCTTGCCTGCCGCAACCCGCTGGGCATGCTGTCCGAGGATGCAGACCCTGCCACGAACGAGCTGTGGGGCAACTTCCCGCAGACGTACAGCATGGTGGGCCTGATCAACAGCGCTGCGCGGCTCAGCCTGCGGTGGGACGAGGCATGGCGGGCGCCGGTGTCTGCGTTAAAGCCTCCCGTTCCGTGAGTCCTCAACCCGGGCGTTGAATGGCCGATGAATGTCATCGGGCGTTGGTAGGGTGGCTCGGGCTGTCCACGCTGCGGGGCGGCTGCGCCACGGCCGAATTGCCCCGCGCATGCGTTCCACCGGATGCGCCTTGCGATCTCGTGGGGGGGCCATTGGCGAAGCACCGTATTCGTGGCACGTGGCCTCAGTCAGCCAACGCCGACGTCGTTTTTCACCCCGAGCAGTCGTTCGAGTGCGGCGAATACTGGCGGCGCCTGGGCAACGCGCGCATCAACGGAAGAGCCCTTACGTTCGTAAGCCTCAAGGAGGGCGTGTCGTACCGCTATTGCGTCCGCGCCTTCAATCGCTGTGGCGTCTCGGCCTGGAGCAATGTCGCGTCGGCTGTGGCTCGTCAGTAGTCTTTCGGCGCTGAAAGGTGCCGCAACCTTCCTGTAAAATACCGCTTTCCCGGGGGAGAGCGACGATGACCAAATACGTTTTCGTGACCGGTGGGGTGGTGTCCTCCCTCGGCAAGGGCATCGCTGCCGCGTCGCTGGCGGCCATCCTGGAATCCCGGCGCATCAAGGTCACGCTGGTGAAGCTCGACCCCTACATCAACGTCGACCCCGGCACCATGTCGCCGTTCCAGCACGGCGAGGTGTTCGTCACCGAGGACGGCGCCGAGACCGACCTAGACCTCGGCCATTACGAGCGCTTCGTCTCCTCGAAGATGAAGAAGCTCAACAACTTCACCACCGGCCAGATCTACGAGCGCGTCATCAACAAGGAACGCCGCGGCGATTACCTGGGCGGCACGGTACAGGTCATCCCGCACATCACGGATGAAATCAAGGCGAGCGTGAAGGCCGCCTGCAAGGATGCGGAGGTGGGCATCATCGAAATCGGCGGCACGGTGGGCGACATCGAGTCGCTGCCGTTCCTCGAGGCCATCCGCCAGATGGGCATCGAGGAAGGCCGCACCAACACCTGCTACATGCACCTCACGCTCGTGCCGTATCTTGGCAGCGTCGGTGAAATCAAGACCAAGCCCACGCAACACTCGGTGAAGGAACTGCGCGGGATCGGCATCCAGCCCGACATCGTCATGTGCCGCTCCGAGCAGCCGATTCCCGAGGATGAGAAACGCAAGATCGGCCTCTTCACCAACGTGGATGTGCGCTCGGTGATTTCCTGCTACGACGTCGACTCGATCTACAAGATCCCGGCGATGCTGAACAAGCAGGGGCTGGACGAAATCGTCTGCCGCAAGCTGGACCTCGCGGCCTACCCGGCGGACCTCTCGATGTGGGACCGCATCGTCGACGCCATGGAGCATCCCGACCACGAGGTCGAGATCGCCATGGTCGGCAAATACGTGGACCTGCAGGATTCCTACAAGAGCCTCACGGAAGCGCTGGTTCACGCGGGCATTCACACGCGCACGCGCGTGAAGATCAACTGGGTGGATTCCGAGCAAATCGAGAACCTGGGCGTGGGCGTGCTGGAAGGCATGGATGCCGTTCTCGTTCCCGGCGGCTTCGGCAAGCGCGGCATCGAGGGCAAGATCGCCGCCGTGCGGTATGCGCGGGAAGGGAAGGTGCCCTACCTGGGCATTTGCCTCGGCATGCAGATCGCGGTGATCGAGGCAGCGCGCAACCTCTGCTCGCTGGAGGGCGCCAACTCCACCGAATTCGACCCGGACACCCCGCACCCGGTGGTGGCGCTCATCACCGAGTGGCAGGACCGCGACGGCAAGATCGAGCGGCGGGATGCAAAGTCCAACCTCGGCGGCACCATGCGCCTGGGCGCGCAGCCCTGCCGGGTGAGGCGAAACTCCCTTGCGCACCGGATCTACGGTTCCGAAACCGTCGCGGAGCGCCACCGCCATCGCTACGAGGTGAACGACCAGTACGTGTCCCGGCTTGAGGCCTCGGGCCTCGCCATCTCGGCGCGCACAGAGGCCGGCAACCTGGTTGAAATAGCCGAGCGGCCGGACCATCCATGGTTCTTCGGCTGCCAGTACCACCCGGAATTCACGTCCACGCCGAGAAATGGCCACCCGTTGTTCATCGCCTACGTGAAGGCGGCGCTCGAGCAGCGTCGCAAGCGCGTCCCGGAGCCCGGCCTCAAGGTCATCACCGGCTCGGCCGCCTGACTCCATGAAGCTCTGCGGATTCGAGGCGGGCCTCGACCAGCCCTTTTTCCTGATCGCCGGGCCCTGTGTGGTCGAGAGCGAGCAGTTGCAGATGGATGTGGCGGGAAAGCTGAAGGAGATCACCGCCTCGCTCGGCATTCCGTTCATCTTCAAGTCCTCCTACGACAAGGCCAACCGCTCGAGCAGCAAGTCGTTCCGCGGGCCGGGCATGGAGAAGGGCCTCGAGATCCTTGCGAAAGTGAAAAAAACGTTGGCGGTCCCGGTTCTGACGGACGTGCACACGGAATCGGAAGTGGCGGAAGTGGCGAAGCACGTCGATGCGCTGCAGACGCCCGCGTTCCTGTGCCGCCAGACGGATTTCATTCGCGCGGTGGCCTCCGCCGGCCTGCCGGTGAACATCAAGAAGGGCCAATTCCTGGCGCCGCACGACATGAAAAACGTGGTCGACAAGGCCCGGGAGGCGAGTGGGCAGGACAACATCCTCGTTTGCGAGCGGGGCGCGTCGTTCGGCTACAACAACCTCGTCTCCGACATGCGCTCGCTCGCGATCATGCGAGAGACCGGGTGCCCGGTGGTGATGGATGCGACCCACTCGGTGCAGCTGCCGGGGGGGCAGGGCACGTCCTCGGGCGGGCAGCGGGAGTTCGTCCCGGTGCTCGCTCGCGCGGCCGTTGCCACGGGCATTGCGGGCCTCTTCATGGAGACGCATCCGGATCCCGCGAAGGCGCTCTCCGATGGCCCGAACGCCTGGCCGCTGCCTCGCATGCGCGAGCTGCTCGAGACGCTCAAGGAACTGGATGCGGTGGTGAAGCGCCGCGGGTTTCTCGAAACGTCTCTCTCTGCCTGAGGCTCCTGCCGTGAAGATCCTCGTGCTGGGCGCTGGCGCCATCGGCGGCTACTTCGGCGGGCGGCTTGCCGAAGCGGGCGCGGACGTTACCTTTCTGGTGCGCCCCAAGCGTCGCGAGCAGCTCGCCGCCAACGGGTTGGTGATCGAGAGCCCGCTCGGCAACGCGCGCATCGCCGCGAAGACTGTCGTCGCGGATGAACTGAAGCCCGGCTACGACATCGTGCTGCTCACGTGCAAGGCCTACGACCTCGATGCCGCCATGGATGCCATCGCGCCGGCGATGGATGGGAATTGCGCAGTCGTGCCAATGCTCAACGGCCTCGCGCACCTCGATCGGCTCGATGCGCGATTCGGGCGCGCCCGGGTGATGGGCGGCACCTGCCACATCAATGTGACGCTCGCGGCCGACGGCACGGTCAGGCACATGGAGCCGCTCAACCGCATTTTCTTTGGCGAGAGAGATGGCTCGCGATCGCCCCGGGCGCTGGCGCTCGAGGCCGCGTTCGCCCGAACCGCCATCGGCTGGCGCCATTCGGAGGACATCCTGCAGGAGATGTGGTCGAAGATCGTCTTCCTGGCGGCGCTGGCGGCGACCACCAGCCTCTTCCGCGGCAACATCGCAGAGATTCTCGCGGCGCCTGGCGGCAAGGAGTGGGTGGCGCGCTGCTTTGACGCCAACCTCGCCATCGCGGCGGCTGAGGGCCACGCGCCACCGGCGCAGGCGGTCGAGTCCGGTCGCGCGCGGCTTTTGTCCCCCGGGCCTCAAGCCTCGTCGATGCTGCGCGACATGGAGGCCGGCAAGCCGGTGGAGGCCGATCACATCATTGGCCACATGCTCTCGCTCGCCCGCAAGCACAGCGTGGACGACCTGCCGCTCTCGCTCGCTTACACGCACCTCAAGGCCTACGAGGCGCGTCGCGAGGCCGGGCGGCTCGGCCTGCCGTAGCGCGCGACCGACACGGCTTCCATGGGCGCCACCTCGGCCAAGTCCTACGACTATGTGATCGTTGGCGCAGGGAGCGCGGGCTGCGTGCTCGCCAACCGACTCACCGCCGATGGCCGCTCCACCGTGTTGCTGCTGGAGGCCGGCGGGCGCGATGACTGGGTCTGGATCGACATCCCGGTGGGTTACCTCTTTGCCATCGGCAACCCGCGCACGGACTGGTGCTTCAAGACGGGCCCCGACCCCGGCCTGAACGGCCGAACGCTGGGCTACGCCCGGGGCCGTGTTCTGGGCGGGTGTTCGTCCATCAACGCGATGATCTACATGCGCGGGCAGAAGGCCGACTACGACCACTGGGCCGCGCTCGGCAACCCGGGGTGGTCGTGGGAGGAAGTGCTGCCGGTCTTCAAGGCTTCCGAGGATTATTTCGGCGGTGCGGATGAATTCCACGGCGCGGGCGGAGAGTTGCGCGTGGAGGAGCCCCGGGTGCGCTGGGAAATTCTCGACGCCTGGCGCGACGCGGCCGCCGAGTGCGGCATCCCGAAAGTCCCCGAGTTCAACCGCGGCGACAACTTCGGCAGCGCGTACTTTCACGTGAACCAGCGGCAAGGCCGGCGCTGGAGCGCCGCTCGCGCGTGGCTTCGCTCCGCACTGGGCCGCGGCAACCTCACCGTGGCGACGGCTGCGCACGCGCAGCGCCTCCGCTTCGACACGGTCGATGGGCGCGTGCGTGCAACCGGGGTCGAGTACACGGCTTCAGGCCAGGGCGGGCAAGTTGCGCTCGCTTCGAAGAGCGTGATCCTCGCCGCGGGGTCCATCGGCTCGCCCCACTTGCTTCAGTGCTCGGGAATCGGTCCGGGCCGCCTGTTGCAGGAGCGCGGCGTTTCTGTCATCCGCGACATGCCCGGCGTCGGGGAGAACCTGCACGACCACCTGCAGATCCGCATGGTCTACGGCGTGTCGAACACCGTGACGCTCAACGACCGTGCGCGTAGCCTTTGGGGCAAGGCGGCCATGGCGCTCGAGTACGCCCTCTTCCGGCGCGGCCCGTTCACCATGCCGCCTTCGCAGCTTGGCGCCTTCGCCCGCAGCGACGCGTCTCGTGCCCATTGCAACATCGAATGGCACGTGCAGCCGCTCTCGCTCGACCGGTTTGGCGAGCCCCTGCACCCCTATTCGGCGATCACGCCCTCGGTGTGCAACCTGCAGCCCACCTCGCGGGGCTGGGTGCGGCTCACGTCGCCGGATAGCCGCGATGCGCCGGAGATTCAGCTGAATTACCTGTCGACCGACCAGGACCGACAGGTGGCTCGGGCGAGCATGCGCTTCACCCGACGTATCATGGCGGCGCCGGCCTTGGCCCGCTTCGAGCCGACGGAATCTCTGCCCGGGCCTGCAGTCGATTCCGACGAGGCGCTGGAGAAGGCGGCGGGAGACTTGGGCACGACGATTTTCCATCCGGTATCCACTTGCCGCATGGGCCCGGGGGGTGAGTCGGTGGTGGACGCTCGGTTGCGTGTGCACGGAATCGAGGGGTTGCGCGTTATCGATGCATCGGTGATGCCGCGCATCACGTCGGGCAACACCAATGCGCCGGTGTACATGATTGCGGAGAAGGGGGCTCGCATGGTCCTGGAGGATTGCCAGTGAAGCGCCGAACGGCCATGGTGGCCCTGGCGGTGCTTGCGGTTGCGGTGTTTGCCTGGGATCGCTGGGGCGGCCCGGCCACATCCGCCTCGGCCATCGTTTCAACGGCGCCAGCCGTTCGCAGCGGCGAATCCGGCCGCCCAGCGGGCTCCTGGGTGGGCTCTCCGTTGCCGGGCCCGGCGGGGGCTGGCGCATCAGCCAATTTCCTGAGGCCCGTGTCGGCTGCCAAGCAAACCGCCTCCTCGCTGGCCAGGGATTTCGCCAACGCCACCCAGTACAAACCGCTGTTGGACCGCTTGAACGGCACGGCTGAGGGCAACACGCCGGAGGGCCAGTACTACCTCTATCAAATCCTGCGGGCCTGCGCCACGGTCTCCGACCGCAAGGGCGGCGGCAACTGGGCGAGCGCCCGCGCGGCACAGCTCGAGGAGCGGCGCCAGCTCATCGCCACCGAAGTCGCCGAGAACGACGCCCGCCGCTCGCAGCGCCTCGCCGCCATCGAGCAGCTGTCAACCGACAAGTGCGCCGGCATCAACGGCATCACCATGACGGAGTCGGAGCTGAGCCAGTTGCTTCGCAACAGCCTTGCCGGCGGGGACCCCAAGGCGCGAGCCACGACGATCGAGCAGGAAGTCTGGCGAGAGCGCCGGGGGTCGGGCCCCGAAGGGCGGGCGGGCGGCACGTTGTCCGATGCCCAGGTCGCGAGCCTTCGCGAAACGCTCGCGTCGCGCGATCCCGAGGCGCTCGTGATCGCCGGACGGGTGCTGTCGGGAAGCTTCCGGGATGCCACGGTCCGGCTCGGGCCCGACCAGGAGCCCGTGGATGCGCGGGCGTTTGGCGCCGCGGCGCTGCTGCTCGCGTGCGAGTACGGCTACCCTTGCGGCGCCAACAACACGAGAGTGCTCAGCGCCTGCGCCTACCAGGGCCAGTGCGGGGCCACCACCTTGGCCGACTATCTCTTCTATTACGGCGCCTCGCCTTACGAGGCGCAAGCCATGGATCGCTACCGCAACCTGCTTCGCCAAGCGGCCGACTCGGGCGATTGGTCCGTGCTCACGGTCCAGCGAGGCGCGCGCTCCCCCAACGCTCCGCCGCTAGGCTGGCCTCCTCCCCGATGACAAAAAAACTGTTTGCCGCCCTCGTGGCGGGATGCTCATTCCTGGCTGCGGCACAGGCCGAGGTCACCGTCACCGAGCCCTGGGTACGCGGCACCGTTCCCAGCCAAAGGGCCTCGGGCGCCTTCATGGGGCTCAAGTCTTCGTCGGATGTGCGCCTGGTTGGCGCGTCCTCGCCCGCGGCGAGGGTCGTCGAGGTCCACGAAATGTCCACCTCCGATGGCGTCATGCGCATGCGCGCCATCGAGGGGCTGCTCCTTCCGGCCGGCAAGACAGTCGAGCTCAAGCCGGGTGGCCATCACGTCATGCTGATCGACCTGGTGAAGCCCCTGCTGCCGGGTGAGCAGGTGCCCATCTCTCTCACCTTTGTGGCGGCGGACGGCAGGAAGTCCACGGTCGAGGTGAAGGCGATGGTGCGAGACCTCACCTCACGAGGCAGCTCGGCGCACAAGCACTGAGCCAACCGGCGCCCTCGTCAGTGCGAGATCAGGCCTCGCACATGGGCGCCGACGCTGCGAGCGAGCGCCTGTAGCGCATAGCCCCCCTCGAGAAGGGAGACCACGCGGCCCCTGGCATGGCGATCGGCCACGTCGAGGATCTTCCCTGTCACCCAGGCGTAGTCCTCCTCCACCCAGGCGAGGCCCGCAAGCTCGTCCGCGCGGTGCGCATCGAACCCGGCGGAGATGTAGATGATTTCCGGCTTGAATGCGTCGAGCGCCGGCAGCCAGTGGGATTCCACCGCCTCCCGCATGGCCTCGCCGCTCGAGCCTCGCGGCAGGCCGATGTTCACCATGTTGTCAGCCAACGGGTCGTCGCCGCTGAAGGGGTAGAGCGCGCGCTGGAAGGTGGAGGCCATGAGCACGCGCTCGTCGCCCGCCAGGATGTCCTCGCTGCCGTTGCCGTGGTGCACGTCGAAGTCGATCAGCGCCACGCGTTTGAGCCCGTGCGCATCGAGCGCGTGCATCACGCCCACCGCGGCGTTATTGAAGAGGCAGAACCCCATGGCTGCATCGCGTGTGGCGTGGTGCCCCGGAGGGCGCACCGCGCAGAAGGCGCGCTGCACCTCGCCCTTGAGCACGAGGTCCGTCGCCAGAACGGCAGCGCCGGCGGCGTGCAGGGCGGCGGAGAGCGAGTGCGGGTTCATCGCCGTATCGGGGTCCACCTGCAGGTAGCCGTGCGTGGGCGCCGCGGCAAGAATCTCGGCAACGTGCCGTGCGGTGTGCGCGCGCTCGAGCTGCTCGGCGGTAGCCGCTGGCGCCTCGAAGGGAATGAGCAGCGCCATGAGCCCCTGCGCGGTCAGGTGGTCGGCAATGCTGTCCAGCCGCTCCGGGCACTCGGGATGGTGCGAGCCCATCTCGTGCTTACGGCAATCCCCGTGCGTGATCCAGGCGCAAGACATGCCCTATTCTACAATCGGGCTTCCGCGCTGAAAGGGTCGCCGCCATGACCGTCGTTGTCGAGAAAAGCCCCGCGCCCAAGGGCACCCCGATATTCCTCACCGATGCCAAGCGCCTGCCCCGGCTTCGCGATCGGCTCACCACTGCCCAACGCCAATGGCTCGAGTCGAGTGGGTTCGACGGCAAGCCTCATACGTTTGCGCTCATTCCCGGGCCCGATGGCCGCGTGGAAAGCGTCGTCTCGGGGTTCGGCAACGGCAATGGCGATGGCGCGTGGGCGCTCGCCCACCTGCCGGCCAAGCTTCCCGCCGGCCGCTACGTGCTCGGCAAGGGCCCGGTCGCCATCGACGCCGCGGAGGCGGCCTTCGGATGGTCTCTGGGCGGCTACCGGTTTTCGCGCTACAAGAAGCGCAACGGAGAGCTGGCTACCATGGCGCTTCCCCGCAGCGCGGCGGTTAGCGCGGCGCTCGAGGAGGCGGGCGCCGTGGCGCTGGTGCGCGACATGGTGAACACGCCCGCCGAAGACATGGGGCCGGCCGAGATCGCCGCGATCGTGCGCGCGGAGGCCAAGTCGCACGGCGCGACGTTCAGCGAAGTGGTCGGTGACGAGCTGCTGCGGCGCAATTTTCCCGCCATCCATGCCGTGGGCCGTGCAGCCGCTCGCGCCCCGCGCCTGATCGAGCTCAGCTGGGGCAACCCGAAGCACCCGCGCCTGGCCATCGTCGGCAAGGGCGTGTGCTTTGACACCGGTGGCGTCGACATCAAGGGCGCGGAGGGTATGCGCCTCATGAAGAAGGACATGGGCGGCGCGGCGCATGCCATCGCTCTCGCCCGGCTGGTGATGGCGCAGAAGCTGCCCTATCGACTGCAGCTGCTCGTGCCCGCGGTGGAGAACGCCATCGCCGGCAATGCCTACCGCCCGGGGGACATCTTCAAGACGAGGGCGGGCCACACCATCGAGATCGGCAACACCGATGCCGAAGGGCGCGTGATCCTCTGCGACGCCCTTGCTTACGCGGTGGAGCAGGCGCCAAAGGTGGTGATCGACTTCGCCACGCTGACCGGTGCTGCTCGCGTGGCGCTGGGCCCGGAGGTGCCGGCGATGTTTGCCAACGACGACCGCCTGGCGCGCCGGCTCGAGCGCGCGAGCCTCGCCGTGGGCGACCCGTTGTGGCGCTTGCCGCTCTGGCGCAATTACCGCCGCCTGTTCGATAGCGACATGGCGGATTTCAACAACTCCGGGCGCGGCGGCTTCGCCGGCGCCATCGTTGCTGCACTGTTTCTCGACTACTTCGTTCCCGGCGACGTGGCGTGGGCGCATTTCGATACCTATGCCTGGAACGACGCGTCCCGGCCCGGGCGCCCGGTGGGCGGCGAGGCACAGGGCCTGCGCGCTGCGCTCGCTGCGCTGAAGGCGCGGCCGTGATTGCCCAGCGCTACTGGGCGTGGGCCACCTGCGGCCTGCTGGCGGTCATCTTCACCCTGCTGGCGTTGACGGATTGGCTCTGGTTCCTGCTGCCGGCTGCCATTTGTGCGGGCCTTGCCCTGGTCGGCTGGGCTGACTACGCCCAGACCCGCCAGGCGATCCGGCGCAACTACCCGGTGCTTGCTCATTTCCGGTTTTTCTTCGAGTTCATCCGCCCGGAGATCCGGCAGTACTTCCTGGAGGCCGACACCGACAAGGTGCCGTTCTCCCGGGCCCAGCGCAGCATCGTCTACCAGCGCGCCAAGGGCGACGCGGACAAGCGGCCGTTTGGCACGCAACTGGACCCCTACCAGCCCGATTACGAGTGGGTCAACCACTCGATTGCGCCGAGCCACATCGCCGGCCACGATTTCCGGCTGACCATCGGCCCGGATCGTGCCAAGCCGTACAGCGCCAGCGTGTTCAACATTTCCGCGATGAGTTTTGGGGCGTTATCGGCCAACGCCATCCTGGCCCTGAACGAAGGCGCGCGCCGCGGGCGGTTTTTCCATGACACCGGCGAGGGCTCCATCTCCCGCTACCACCGCGAGAAGGGCGGCGACCTGGTCTGGGAGATCGGCAGCGGCTATTTCGGGTGCCGGGATGCCAACGGCCAATTCGACGAGGAACGCTTCGTCGCCAACGCCTCGGCCGACACGGTACGGATGATCGAAGTGAAACTTTCCCAGGGCGCCAAGCCCGGCCACGGCGGCGTGCTACCCGGGGCGAAGGTCACCGCCGAGATTGCGGAGGCGCGCGGCGTGCCGGTCGGCACGGATTGCGTCTCTCCCGCCAGCCACTCGGCCTTTTCCACGCCGATCGAGCTTCTCCAGTTCGTCGACCGCCTGCGCACCCTCTCCGGCGGCAAGCCCACCGGCTTCAAATTTGCGATCGGCCATCCGTGGGAATGGTTCGGGATCGCCAAGGCCATGCTCGAAACGGGCATTACGCCCGACTTCATCGTCATCGACGGTGGCGAGGGCGGCACGGGCGCGGCGCCGCTGGAGTTCACGGACCACGTGGGCACCCCGCTGCGAGAAGGGCTCATGCTCGTGCACAACACGCTGGTCGGCCTCAACCTGCGAAGCCGGATTCGCCTGGGTGCCAGCGGCAAGATCATCTCGGCATTCGACATGGCGCGCGCCATGGCCATCGGGGCGGACTGGTGCAACTCGGCCCGCGGGTTCATGTTCGCGCTCGGTTGCCTGCAGGCCCAAACCTGCCACACGGGACGCTGCCCGACCGGTGTCACGACCCAGGACCCGAAGCGAATGCGTGCCCTGGTGGTCCCGGACAAGGCCGAGCGCGTGTTCAATTTCCATCAAAACACCCTCAAGTCGCTTCGGGAACTGTTGGAGGCGGCAGGCCTCACCCACCCGAGCGAACTCGCGCCCGAGCACATGATCCGGCGCGTCTCCCGAAACGAGGTGCGCTCCCTGGCAACCCTTCATACCTGGCTCAAGCCCGGGGAGCTCCTCGACAGCGTGCCCGAGGTCCCGGCCTTCCGGGTCTTCTGGCAGGGGGCCCGGGCGGATTCCTTCGCCGCCACGCGGAGCGTGCTGAGCATCGACACCATGCGGTTTCCCTAGGCGCTTCGGCTTAAAATGGCGCCTCGCGCAGCCGCCCGGTGAGCTGCCCTGGAGCCCGCATGAGCGCCATCGTCAAGATTCACGCCCGCGAGATTCTCGATTCGCGCGGCAACCCCACCGTCGAAGCCGATGTCCACCTCGATTCCGGCGCCCTTGGGCGTGCGGCCGTTCCGTCGGGGGCCTCGACGGGCTCGCGCGAGGCCATCGAGCTGCGCGATGGCGACAAGCAGCGCTATGCCGGCAAGGGCGTGCTGCGCGCGGTTGAGAACGTCAACGGCGAGATCTCGGATGCGCTGCTGGGCCAGGAGGCCTCCGAGCAGGGCGCCATCGACCGCATGATGATCGAGCTCGACGGCACCGAGAACAAATCTCGCCTGGGTGCCAACGCGTTGCTCGCGGTGTCGCTGGCGTGTGCGCGGGCAGCGGCGGAGGAAACGGGCTTGCCGCTCTACCGCTACTTTGGCGGAAGCGGGCTGCGGCGCATGCCGGTGCCGATGATGAACGTCATCAACGGTGGAGCCCATGCCAACAACTCCCTCGACATGCAGGAGTTCATGGTCATTCCCGCGGGGCTGCCGAGCTTTCGCGAGGCGCTTCGTTGCGGCGCCGAGATTTTCCAGGCACTGAAGAAGATGCTGGACAAGGAGGGCCTCTCCACCACCGTGGGCGACGAGGGCGGCTTTGCGCCGAGCCTCGCGAGCAACGAGGCGGCAATCCAGTGGATCCTTCGCGCCATCGAGGCTGCCGGTTACACCGCAGGCCGCGATGTCGTGATTGGGCTCGACTGTGCGGCGAGCGAGTTTCACCGGGACGGCAGATATCACCTGGAGGGAGAAGGCGCCGCGTTCACATCCTTGCAGCTCACCGACCTGCTGGCGGCCTGGTGCGACAAATACCCCATCGTCTCCATTGAGGATGCAATGGCCGAGGGCGATTGGGACGGCTGGGAAACGCTCACGAACCGCCTCGGCGGCAAGGTGCAGCTGGTGGGCGACGACCTCTTCGTCACCAACACGCGCATTCTCGAGGAAGGCATCCGGCGAGGCGTCGCGAACGCCATCCTCATCAAGATCAACCAGATCGGCACGCTCACCGAGACGTTCGAGGCTATCGAGATGGCCCGCCTCGCGGGCTACGCGAGTGTCATCTCCCACCGCTCGGGGGAGACCGAGGACGCGACCATTGCCGACATTGCCGTGGGCACGAACGCCATGCAGATCAAGACGGGCTCCCTTTCCCGCTCCGATCGCACGGCGAAATACAACCAGTTGCTCCGCATCGAGGAAGAGCTGGGCGACGGGGC
>JAFMJY010000136.1 GCA_017853245.1 Burkholderiales bacterium
ACGGTGATCCACCGCCGCGACAAGTTCCGCGCCGAGAAGATCATGCAGGACAAGCTCTTCGCCAAGGAAAAAGAAGGCAAGGTCTCGATTGCCTGGAACTCGACGCTGGACGAGGTGCTGGGCGACGCCAAGGGCGTCACGGGCGTGCGCATCAAGTCAGCCACGGACGGGGCCACAAAAGACCTCGCGCTCACCGGCTGCTTCATTGCCATCGGCCACAAGCCCAACACGGAGCTATTCGACGGCCAGCTCGAGATGAAGGGCGGCTACATCGTCACGCGCTCCGGCCTCGAGGGCAACGCCACCGCCACGTCGATCCCGGGCGTATTCGCGGCCGGCGACGTGCAAGACCACGTGTACCGGCAGGCGGTGACGAGCGCGGCCACGGGGTGCATGGCGGCGCTCGACGCCGACCGGTACCTGGAGAGCCTGGCTCGGTGAAGCCCCGCGTCCCCGCCCCCGCCGTTGTAGCGGAGGACGAGGCCGCGCTCTTTCGCCGCGAGATGCGGGGGGTTCGGCCGGCGCCGCCGCCGAACCGCGCCGACCTGCGCCCCGCCCCCCCGCCGCCGGTTCCCGTGCAGCGCATCGAGGACGAGCGACAGGTGATCCTGGAGCTCGCGCACCTTGCCGGCAACCCCGATGATGTCGAGATCGAGGACAACCACTGCTACCTGCGGCCGGGGCTCGCGCGCGACGTGCTGCGCAAGCTGCGACGGGCTCACTGGGTGCTGCAAGCGGAGCTGGACCTGCACGGCCTGACTGGCGACGAGGCCGCCGCAGCGACGCTCTCGTTCATCGCCGAGAGCGCCCGCAAGGGGCTTCGGTGCCTGCGCATCATCCACGGCCAGGGACACGGCTCGTACAAGCGCGAGCCGGTGCTCAAGGGGCGCGTGCGCAAGCTTCTGGCGCGCCACCCTGCCGTGCTCGCCTTTGCCGAGCCGCCGCTGGTGCGCGGCGGCGCCGGGGCCGTCGTCGTCTTGCTCGAAGCCAGGAAAGGCCCATGACACTTCCCCGCTGGGTGCTCGCGGTGCTCGCCGCGTTCGCGTTGTTCGTCGCGCTGGACAACATGGAGCGCCCGCTCGCCAATCCCGACGAGGGCCGCTATTCCGAGATCTCCCGCGAGATGGCGGTGTCGGGGGACTGGGTGACGCCGCGCCTGAATGGCATCAAGTATTTCGAGAAGCCACCGCTGCAGTACTGGGCGAGCGCCGCGTCGATCAAGGTGTTCGGCGCGAGCGAGTTTCCGGCGCGGCTCTACACCGCCCTCTGCGCGCTCATCTGTCTCGTGGCCGTGGGCTGCACGGCCTGGCGCCTGGCAGGCAGTGCTGCGGCCGCGATGTCCGTGGGCGTCTTGCTCTCGAGCCCCTACTTCCTTGGACTGGGCGGCATCGTGACGCTCGACATGGGCCTCACGGCGTGGACCACGGTGTCCGTTTGCGCGTTCCTCCTCGCCGTGTCGGCCGAAGGCGTGGCGAGCCGCTGGTGGATGCGCCTCGCCTGGGCCGGCATGGCGCTTGCCGTGCTCTCCAAGGGCCTCATCGGCATCGTGTTCCCAGCCGCCGCGGTGTTCCTGCATTGCCTCCTGCACCGGGATTGGCGGCTGCTCGCCCGCCTCGAGTGGGTCGCGGGCTCCGTGATTTTTCTGGCGATCGCAGCGCCCTGGTTCGTGCTGGTGTCGATGGCCAACCCGGAGTTTCCGGAATTCTTCTTCATCCACGAGCACTTCCAGCGCTTCCTCACCAAGACCCACCGCCGGGAAGAGCCGTGGTGGTTCTTCGTGCCGCTCTTCTTCGTGGGCTTCCTGCCCTGGGCCCTTGCGCTCATCCCGTCGGCACTTGCCGGCTGGCGCGACGAGGCCACTCGAGCGTCTTTCCCGTGGCGCCGGTTCGCCCTGCTCTGGAGCGGCTTCATCGTCCTCTTCTTCTCGCTCTCCGGCTCGAAGCTGCCGGCCTACATCCTGCCCGTCTTTCCGGTCTTTGCCCTCGTGCTGGGCGACTGGCTCGCGCGCGCGCCGGGCGAACGCCTCTGGAAAGGGGTTGCGGTGGTGGCCGTCGTGATCGCGGTGGGCACAGCGTTTGCGTGGGGGGTTCCCGAGCGCGCCAAGACGGCCTGGACACGTGAGCTCTACGCCGCCGCCCGCCCGTGGATCGTTTCCGGATTCGTCGCCCTCGCGGCGAGCATGGCCTTCGCCGCTTGGCGCCTGCGCCGCGGCGCCAAGTGGGGCGCGTTGGCGTTGATCGTCGGCGCGTCCCTCTTTCTCATCGACATGGCCGAGGACGGCTACGAGCGCCTGTCGCCCCGCCAGTCGGGACTGATCGTTGCGAAGCGCATCCGGCCACTGGCGGATGCGAACACGCGCATCTATTCCGTCGCCTACTACGACCAGACCATCCCCTTCTACCTGCAGCGCACGGTGACGCTCGTGCGCTACGTCGACGAACTCGAGCAGGGCCTCAAGGCCGAGCCCCACCTGGCCATCCCGACCCTCGAGGCCTTCGCCGCCGACTGGGCGAGGCCCGGCAAGGCCGTCGCTATAATCCACCCCGATTCCGTCGAGAGGCTCACCGCACTGGGAGTCGGAATGTCCGTCCTGCACCGCGACGACCGGCGCGTCGTCGTCGTCAAGCCTTGACCGCCACTGCCTTCGGGCTCGTTCTCACGGGCGTGCTGCTGAACGCCGCCGCGCAGTTGCTGCTCAAGGCGGGCACCAATCGCATCGGCGAGTTCGCCTTTTCGTGGGAGAACCTGGTCCCCATCGGCCTGAAAGTGGCGGGCAACCCGCCCATCCTTGCCGGCCTCGCCTGCTATGTCGTGAGCGTGGCCGTGTGGATCCTGGCGCTTTCCCGCGTGCCGGTTTCAGTGGCCTACCCGATGCTCTCCATCGGCTACATCGTGAACGCGTTCGCAGCGTGGGCCCTGTTTGGCGAGTCCCTCGCCGCGCAGAAACTGATCGGCATCGGCTTCATCGTCGTCGGCGTCTGGCTGGTGGCGCGCTCGTGACCCGCCAACCCCTGCCCTTCGCCCAGCCGGTGATCGACGAGGCGATGATCGCCGCCGTGTCAGACACGCTGAGGAGCCGTTGGGTCGCGAGCGGCCCCCAGGTGCTTGCCTTCGAGAAGGCGCTCTCCGATTTCGTCGGCGGCAGGCCCGTGCGCACGTTCACGTCGGCCACCGCAGCGATGGAAGCCGGCCTGGCCATTCTTGGCGCAGGCCCCGGCGACGAGGTGATCACGCCGGCGCAGAGCTTTTTTGCCTCCGCGAACGTGATCGAGCGAGTCGGTGCCCGTGCCGTGTTCGTCGACGTTGACCTTGCAACGCGCAATATCGACTGGACCCAGGCGCACGCTGCCGTCACGCCGCGCACCAAGGCGCTGCTGCCCGTGCACTACAACGCGCCGCTCGATGCCGCTGCCATCGCCGATTTCCGAGCACGCCATGGCGTGCGCGTGCTCGAGGATGCAGCACTCGCCATCGGCTCCCGGCAAGGGGAGGAGCCCGTCGGTGCCGCAGGCGACCTGGTGTCGTTCAGCTTTCACCCGAACAAGAACCTCACCACCATCGAGGGCGGCGCACTGGTGCTGAACTCTGCCGCCGAAGCGCAAGTCGCCGAGCGACTTCGCTTCCACGGCATCTCGAAGTTGCCCGATGGCAATCGCGACGTGCTCGAGGCGGGTGGCAAGGCCAACCTCTCCGACGTGAGCGCGCGGCTGGGCCTGGCCCAGCTCGGGCAGCTTGACGGCTGGTGTCGCGAGCGTGCCCGCCTCGCAAACCGGTATTTCGAGGGCCTGGCGGGTGACGAGCTGCTCACCCCGGAGCGCCTGCCGCCCCGCGACAACCCGGGCCACAGCTGGAACATGTTCACCGTGCTCCTGCCGCTCGCGAGCATGGCGATGTCGCGCCAGCAGTTCCGCGTCGCGCTGCAGACTGAAGGCATCGGCACGGGGCTTTCCTACGAGGCCATCCACCTCACCTCGCACTACCGCTCGAGGGGCTGGCACGAGGGGCAATTCCCCGTCTCCGAGCGCATCGGCCGGGAGACCGTCACCTTGCCGCTCTTCGTCGGCATGACGGATGGCGACGTGGAGCGCGTCTGCGAATCCGTACGCCGTTTGATCAGGAATCGCCCCGCATGAGCCAGCCTGTCGTCTCCGTCGTCATTCCCGTCTACAACGAGGAGGCCGTGCTGCCGGCGCTGTTCGCGCGCCTGTACCCGGCCCTAGACGCCCTCGCCACGCCGTACGAGATCCTGTTCGTGAACGACGGCAGCCGCGACCGCTCCGTAGCGCTGCTGCGCGAGCAATTCCAACGCCGCCCGGAGGAAACCCGCGTCATCCTCTTCAACGGCAATTACGGCCAGCACATGGCGATCATCGCGGGCTTCGAGCACGTGCGCGGCCAGCGCGTGGTGACGCTCGACGCGGATCTCCAGAATCCCCCTGAGGAAATCGGCAAGCTGCTTGCGCGCATGGACGAAGGCCACGATTACGTGGGCTCCATCCGGCAAGGGCGGCAGGACGTCGCGTGGCGCCGCTGGGCGTCTCGCGCCATGAACGGGCTGCGCGAGAAGCTCACGCATATCCGCATGACCGACCAGGGCTGCATGCTGCGCGCCTACGACCGCGCCATCGTCGACGCCATCCGCTCGTCGCGGGAGGTTTCCACTTTCATTCCGGCCCTTGCCTATTCCTACGCGAGCAACCCGTCGGAAGTCGAGGTAGCCCACGAGGAGCGGGCGGGCGGCGAGTCGAAGTACTCGCTCTACAAGCTCATCCGCCTCAACTTCGACCTGGTGACCGGCTTTTCGGTCGTGCCGCTGCAACTTTTCTCGCTCTTCGGCATTGCGGTGGCCGTGTTGTCACTCGCCACCTATCTCGTGGTGATCGCCAAGCGCATCATCATGGGAGAAGGCGGTGGCATCGCGCTCATCTGGGACCGCGACATCCTCACGTTCTTCCTGATTGGCATGCTGCTCTTCGGCCTCGGGCTGGTGGGCGAGTACGTCGGCCGCATCTACCAGCAGGTGCGCGAGCGGCCCCGGTACCTGATCGAGGCGATCCTGGAGAAGCCGCAGGCGTGACCGCATCGGCCGTCGTCTTCGCCTACCACGACGTCGGCTGTCGCTGCCTCGCGACGCTGATCGAGGCAGGAGTGAAGGTCGCGCTTGTCGTTACCCATCGCGACAACTCGGCGGAGAACGTCTGGTTCGGGAGTGTTGCGGAGGCGGCCCGGCGCGCGGGCATCCCCGTCGAAATGCCGGAGGACCCCAATGCCGAGCCCCTCGTCGCGCGCGTGCAGTCGCTCAAGCCCGACCTGCTCTTCTCGTTCTACTTTCGCCACATGCTGAAGCCTGCGTTGCTCACGGTACCGCCGCGCGGCGCCTGGAACATGCACGGCTCGCTGCTGCCCCGCTACCGCGGCCGCTC
>JAFMJY010000137.1 GCA_017853245.1 Burkholderiales bacterium
GCAGCTGGCGCGCATCTTTTCCAACGACATCGATTTCCACGCGGACCTGCGCCAAGGTGACACCTTTGCGGTGATCTACGAAGTCGCCCACGGTGGCGCGGAGACAACTGCTCCGGGGCGCGTCCTGGCGGCGGAGTTCAACAACAAGGGCCGCCGGCATACCGCCGTACTCTTTCCCGACGAGGACGGACTGGACGCCTACTATGACCTCGATGGCTCCAACCGCAACAAGTCCTTCCTGCGATCGCCGATTGAATTCTCCCGGGTCAGCTCGGGCTTTGGGGGTCGAATGCACCCCATAGCGGGGGAGTGGCGGACCCACACTGGAGTGGATTTCGCCGCGCCTGCAGGCACCCGTGTTCTTGCGGCAGCCGACGGTGTCGTTACCTTCGCAGGATGGAGGAACGGGTACGGCAACACCCTCGAGATTCGGCATGGCGGCAACATCAGCACCCTATATGCACACCTGTCGCGCTTCGCTCCGACCGCGACCGTGGGCTCGCGAGTTCGGCAGGGCGAGCCCATCGGCTTCGTCGGCGCAACGGGCTGGGCCACAGGCCCGCACCTGCACTACGAATTCAAGGTGGCCGGGGCTCACCAGGATCCGATGAGGGTCGCGCTGCCACGGGCAAGGGGCGTTCCGGCGCAGGACAAGCCACGCTTCCTTGCCGAGGCAGGACTCGCCGCAACCCGCCTCGAGTCGGTCCGCGAATCGGGCTCCTCCCGTTTCGAGTGACGTGAGCGCGCTTTACGTCGGCGTCATGTCGGGTACCAGCCTCGACGGCGCCGACGCCGTGCTGGTAGATCTTTCCTCGAAAAGGCCCGGCTTCGTTGCCGCTGCGTCGATTCCATTCGACGCGCCCCTTCGTAGCCGCCTCGCAGAGCTGTGTCACCCGGGCCGCGACGGCCTCGATGCCGCCGGCGAGTGTTCCGTGCAGCTGGCCCAAGCCTACGCCGACGCAACGCGCGCCGTGCTCAGCACCGCCGGGATACAGGCAGCTGCGGTCTCGGCCATTGGCTGTCATGGGCAAACCGTCCGCCACCGGCCAGAGCGAGGCTTCACCGTGCAACTGAACGACCCGGCGCTGCTGGCTGAGCTCACGGGGATCGATGTCGTGGCGGACTTCCGCCGACGCGATGTCGCTGCAGGAGGCCAGGGCGCGCCGCTGGTGCCGCTCTTTCACGACGCCGTTTTTCGCGACAAGTCGCTCAACCGGGCGATCGTCAACATTGGCGGCATCAGCAACGCCACGGTGCTGCACCCGGGGAGACCCCTCACAGGGTTTGACTGCGGCCCGGGCAACCTGCTCCTCGATCACTGGGCTGCAATGCATCAGGGTAAGCCCTTCGACCGGGATGGCGCCTGGGCGCGGTCAGGTCGTGCGCTGCCGGAGTTGCTTTCACGCCTCCTTCAAGAGGATTTCTTTCGGGCGCCGCCCCCGAAGAGCACCGGGCGCGAGCGATTCAATCCCGCCTGGCTATCGCGAAGGCTCTCGGGCTCGGAAGCGCCGGCCGACGTGCAGGCCACGCTGCTCGAGCTCACCATCGCTGCAATCATCGACGCCATCGATCGATTTGCGCCCGGAACGGATGAGTTTTTTCTCTGTGGTGGAGGCGCCCACAACGCCTTGCTTCGCGAGCGGATGGCAGTGGTCGCCGCGCCGCGCCGCGTCTCCACTTCGGAAGCGCTGGGCATCGCGCCACAGTGGGTGGAGGCCGCAGCCTTCGCATGGCTGGCCGAACGGTGCCTCAAGCGGGTGCGGCTGCCGCTTCCCTCCGTGACCGGCGCGCGACACGACTGCGTGCTGGGGGCCATCTACCCCCGCTAGAAAAGCGAAGGGGGCCGAAGCCCCCTTGCTTATACCCAGCAAAAATTCAGTGGATTAGACGGAGAACGACGAGCCGCATCCGCACGTGGACGAGGCGTTCGGGTTCTTGATCACGAACTGCGCGCCCTCAAGGCCCTCGGAGTAATCGATCTCGGCGCCGATGAGGTACTGGTAGCTCATCGGGTCGATGAGCAGGGACACGCCATTCTTCTCCATGACCGTGTCGTCATCATTCACCGCCTCGTCGAACGTGAAGCCGTACTGCAGGCCCGAGCATCCACCCCCGGTCACAAAGACGCGGAGCTTCAGATCGGCATTGCCCTCCTCTTCGATGAGGGCCTTCACTTTGGTTGCGGCGCTGTCCGAGAAGACCAGCGGGGCCGGCATCGCGGCGGACATGTCATTCATGGCTTTCTCCCCTTGCTAAGCGGGCGGGCTCTGGTGCGCCGCCTGCAGATTTGATATCGACGACCTTGTCGCCCCGAAAACTCGCCTGATGCTGCAGGCGCCCCATGACGATGGCGCCACTGTGAATCTCAATAGCCTTGTAAGTGACGTCCCCTGTGACCCGGGCCTTGGGCAGAAGTTCGACATACTCCGAGGCGCTGACCGGGCCCGCCACGGTTCCATTGATGACGATGTGGCGACCCTGCACGGCACCTTCGATCGTAGCCTGCTCCGACAGGACCAGCGTGCCCGTCTTGTCGTCGCAGGCAGTCACATTCCCGCGGACACACCCATCGATGCGCAAGCCCCCCTTGAAGGAGACGTTGCCTTCAATGACGGTGCCGGCACCGATGAGGCTATCGATCGGGCTGGGCTTGTTGGATTTTCCGAACATCAGCTAAGACCTCAGGGAACGTTGAAGCTTCTGGAAAGTTTAACCTGTCCGCCGGGCAGGGCAACCACTTGAACCTCGTAACCTTTGAGTGCCGTGCTTTCCGGCAGCCGGAAACGGCCTTCGACCGCCTGGTAGAAGCGAAACTCCACCTTGCCCCCACCCGCGGCAAAGTCCTCAGGAACCGTCAGGGTACGGGCTCCTCCGGCCCCCTCCAGCCGCAGCACAAGCTGAACCCGCCCGCGAAAATCCTGCCGCCGGTCGCCGCCCTGGCTGATCAAAAGCCGGTAGCGGTACTCCCGGGAATCCCCGATGCGCTCGACTTTCACGTTGGCCATGCTGAGCCCCGCCGGCGCCGAGCTCGATGCCATGAGGTTGCGGAGAAACCCCAGGTCCTCCTTCAGGGCCGCGTTCTCCTCTTGAAGCTGGGCAAGATTGCGCGCGAGCTCACCCTGCGCCGCGGTGCCGATGGCGACCTGCTGCTCGCGCTCTGCGAGGGACGACCTCGCCAGGTCCAGCTCCCGCGTCATGCGATCCACGTCGACCTGAAGCGCATCGATGCGAGCCCGCGCCTCGTCCCGATCGAAGCCGGCGAGCCGCTGGGTTGCGCCGATCAGCCACCACACGGCGAAGGCCACCAACACCAAGGCGATGACGTTGATCGCCCAGCGCCAGTACCACGCCAACTGCGAGCGGATCGTCATCCGGGTGGACCGGAGGCCGAAGCGGCTGCGCAGCCGGCGCGCCAACCGCCTCATGGAAGCAGCGGCACCTGCCCGAGGCCGAGGGTCTCGTCGAACCCGAAGGCAATGTTCATGTTCTGTACCGCCTGGCCCGCAGCCCCCTTCACCAGGTTGTCCTCCACCGCGACGACCACGAGCGTGTTGCCGCCGAGCGGCCGGTGCAGCGCGATGCGCACGTGGTTGGAGCCGCGAACCCAACGGGTCTCGGGCTGCGAGCCTGGTGGCAACACGTCCACGAATGGCTCGCCGGCAAATCGCTTCTCGAAGAGCGCCTGGAAGTCCGTTTCATTCGTGATGCGCGCATAGACGGTGGCGAGGATGCCGCGCACCATCGGCACGAGATGAGGTACGAAGGTCAGGCCAATTGCCTTGCCCGATGCCGTGGAGAGGCCCTGAACGATTTCCGGGTGATGGCGATGGCCCGCCAGAGCGTAGGCCTTGAAGTTGTCGGACGCTTCCGAAAAGAGGATGTCCACTTCGGCCTTTCGACCCGCGCCACTCACGCCCGATTTCGCATCGGCCACCAGTGAAGCGTGGTCGACATGATGGGTCTCGACGAGCGGGAGCAACGCGAGCTGAACCGCCGTGGCGTAGCAACCCGGATTGGCAATGAGTCGCGCGTTGCGGACGCGCTCGCGGTTCACTTCCGGCAGGCCGTAGACCGCCTCCTTTACCAGCGCCGGGTCGGCGTGCTTCACCTTGTACCAGCGCTCCCACGTGGGGATATCCTGGATGCGGAAGTCAGCCGAGAAATCGATGACCTTCACGCCCTTGTCCAGCAGGGCGCGCGCTTGGCCCATCGCAACCCCGTTGGGGGTGGCGAAGAAGACACATTGGCACGACGAGAGGTCCGTGCCCGCCGGGTCCGTGAATGCAAGGTCGTAATGATTGCGCAATGACGGGAACAGCTTCGCCACCGCCGTTCCCGCTTCGCCACGCGACGTGATTGCCGTGACCTCGACTTCCGGATGCGCGGCCAGCAGGCGCAGCAGCTCCACGCCGGTGTAACCGGTTCCGCCCACCACGCCCACCTTGATCATCTCGCCTCCCTCGCCCAAGTTGCGTTAACCGACCGCCGACCCAGTAATGAAAAGGCCGCCTCGCGGGCGGCCCTTTCGGTTCCCGGCAGCCGCCGGGAGTTGAAGCCGCTGCTTTAGCGCTTCGAGAACTGCTTGCGGCGACGCGCCTTGTGCAGGCCGACCTTCTTGCGCTCCACCTCACGGGCATCGCGCGTGACGAGGCCCGCCTTGGAGAGCGCCGGCTTCAACGTCGGGTCGTATTCGATCAGCGCGCGGGTAATGCCATGGCGCACCGCGCCGGCCTGGCCCGACTCGCCACCGCCGAACACGTTCACCTTGATGTCGAACGTTTGCGCGTGGTTGGTGAGCTCCAGCGGCTGGCGCACGATCATGCGGCCCGTCTCGCGGGAAAAGTACTCGTCGAGCGGCTTGTCGTTCACGACGATGCGACCCTTGCCCGACTTGATGAACACCCTCGCGACCGCGTTCTTGCGGCGGCCGGTACCGTAGTTGTAGTTGCCGATCATGTGCGTGGCTCCTTAAATCTCGAGGGTCTTGGGCTGCTGCGAGGCATGGGGATGGGCGGGGCCGGCGTAGATCTTGAGCTTCTTGATCATCGCGTACCCCAGGCGCCCCTTCGGCAGCATGCCCTTGACCGCGAGCTTCAGCACGCGATCCGGGAAGCGGTTCTGCATCTTGCCGAACGTGGTTTCGTACACGCCGCCCGGATAAGTGGAGTGGCGGTAATACTTCTTGTCAGTGGCCTTGGCGCCGGTGACGCGCAGCTTCTCCACGTTGACCACGACGATGTAGTCGCCGGTGTCGACGTGCGGCGTGAATTCGGGCTTGTGCTTGCCGCGCAGGCGGCGGGAGACTTCGGCGGCGAGTCGGCCGAGCACCTTGTCGGTTGCGTCCACCACGAACCAGTCGTGGCGAACCTCCTCCGGCTTGGCGGAGAACGTCTTCATCGAAACTTCCTTTCTGTT
>JAFMJY010000138.1 GCA_017853245.1 Burkholderiales bacterium
TTCCAGGCGGCGTTCCAGGCGAAGTTCGGCGAGATCAAGCAGTACGCACCGTACTTTTACGACGGCGCCATGGCGGTGGTGGAAGCCATGAAGAAAGCCAATTCCGTCGACCCCGCCAAGTTCACACCGGAGATCTTCAACGTCTCCTTCCCGGGCGCCACCGGCAAGGTGGAGTTCGACGCCAAGGGCGACCGCAAGGATGCCGAGATCACCATCTTCCGCATGAAGGACGGTAAGGTCGTCCCGCAGGCAATCGTGAAAGGGGGCGTGTCCACGCCGTTCACCGTAACCGCTCCCGCTACCCCGGCGCCCACGCCTGAGCCGGCAAGGAAATAACGCCATCGAGAGCCCCTGACAAGCGGCACCTTCGGGTGCCGTTTTGTTTTTCGGCGCTCTTCCGCGCCGACTCAGTAGAATCGCCGGCGACGCTTCTTCGGACCCCGCCCATGCCCATCCGCCCCCTTGCCTGGCCCACACTTGTCGTCCTGGCGCTCCTCTCCACCGGGTGCGGCAAGCCCGAGCCCGAGCCGGCGAAGAAAGGCGAGCCCGCCGGCGTCACCGTCACGCTGGCCCACGCCGGGCCCCTCACCGGCGCGCTGTCGCACCTGGGCAAGGATGACGAGAACGGCGTGGCGCTCGCCATCGAGCGCGCCAATGCGAGGAAGCTCGTGATCGACGGCACGCCCGTCACCTTCAAGCTGCAGAGCGAGGACGACCAGGCGGACCCGAAGGTCGGCACGACGGTCGCCCAGAAACTGGTGGACGCGAAAGTCGCCGCCGTGATCGGGCACCTGAACTCGGGCGTGACGCTTCCCGCCTCGGAAATCTACAGCCGCGCTGGCGTGCCCGTGGTGACCGTATCGAGCAGCCCGCTGGTCACCACGCGCGGATTGAAGGGCGTCTTTCGCACGCTCGGCAGTGACGCCGAGCTGGGCCCGGCGATGGCGGCCTACCTCGCCTCGGAGCGGAAGGCCAGGCGCGTGGCGATCATCGACGACAAGACGGCCTACGGCGAGGGCCTCGCCAACGAAGTGGAAAAGGCCCTCAAGGCTGCCAACGTCGCCATCGTCGCGCGCGAACGCATCACGGACAAGGACACGGATTTCAAGGCGCCGCTCACCCGCATCAAGGCGAAGCAGCCTGACGCCATTTTTCACGGCGGCATGGACGCTACCGCCGGCCCGATCCTCAAGCAGGCGCGCGAGCTTGGCATTCGTGCGTCGTTCGCCTTTGGCGATGGCGGCTGCTCGGATGCCATGCCAAGGCTTGCGGGCGCAGCCGCCGACGGGCTCGTCTGCGCCATGGCAGGCCTGCCGCTGGAGGCAACCTCGCGCGAGTTCCGCGAGCGGTTCCAGGCGCGCTTCGGGGAGGTGCGCCTCTACGCGCCGTACTTCTACGATGGAGCCCTGGCCGTGGTCGAGGCGATGGTGAAGGCCAACTCGGTCGACCCGGCGCGTTTCGGCCCCGTGCTGCACGACGTCTCCTTCGCCGGGGCCACCGGCACGGTCGCCTTCGATGCGAGCGGCGGCCGCCGCGATGCCGAGATCACCATCTACGCGATGCAGGGGGGCAAGCTCGTGCCGCGATCGGTGGTGAAGGGCGGCATGGCGACGGCTTACACGCCACCCCCGCCAGCAGCCGCACCGCCGCAGCCCGAGACTGCCAGGAAGTAACCGCGCCCGGCGCCCGTGGACACCTTTCTCCAGCAGGTCGTCAACGGGCTCACCCTCGGGGCCGTCTATGCCGTCGTGGCGCTCGGCTACACGATGGTCTATGGCATCGTGCAGCTCATCAACTTCGCGCACGGCGAAGTGGTGATGATCGGCTGCATGGTGGCCTTCACGGTGATCGTGGCGCTTGCCAGCGCCGGACTTCCCCCGATGCTGGTGCTCGCGCTCGGGGCGCTCGCCGCCATCGCGGTGTGCATGGCGGTGGGCTATGGCATCGAGCGCGTCGCCTACCGCCCGCTGCGAAACGCCCCGCGCCTGGCTCCGCTGATCACCGCCATCGGCCTGTCGATCGTGCTGCAGCATCTGGCCCTCCTCGTCTGGGGCCGCTCCTACATCGCCTTTCCGCAGATCATCGAGGTGAAGCTCTACCGGCTGGGCAACGCCGAGACGAGCGCCACGATATCCAATGTCCAGATCGCGATCGTCGTCGCTTCAGCCGTGATGATGGCCGCGCTGCTCGCGCTCGTGTATCGAACCCGCATGGGCATCGCCATGCGGGCGACGAGCCAGAACCCCGCCGTGGCGGGCCTGATGGGCATAGACGTCAATCGCACCATCGCGCAGACCTTCCTCATCGGCGCGGCTCTCGGCGCCGTAGCGGGGGTGATGGTGGGTGCCTATTACGGCATTGCCCACTATCAAATGGGCTTCATGCTGGGGCTCAAGGCCTTCAGCGCCGCGGTGCTGGGCGGCATCGGCAACCTCGCGGGCGCCGTGCTGGGCGGCCTCCTGATGGGGCTGATCGAGGCCATGGGGGCCGGTTACATGGGTGACTTCACCCGCGTCTGCACCCTGGACACCCTCCTGCCAGGCTTCGCGGAAGCCTGCGCGAGCAATCCCGACGCAAGCCTCCTCGGCAGCAATTACAAGGATGTCTACGCGTTCATCGTGCTCATCCTCGTGCTCGTCTTCCGGCCCTCGGGGCTGCTGGGCGAGCGCGTGGGAGATCGCGCATGAGCGGGGCCCAAGGGCGACGCTTCCCTCCTTGGGTAGGCGTCGTGTTGGTGACGATCGCCTTGGTGGCGCTTCCCTTCGCGCTCATGCAGGCGGGCACCGCCTGGGTGCGGATCACCAACTTCGCGATCCTCTTTGTCATCCTGTCGATCGGGCTGAACATCGTGGTTGGCTTCGCGGGCCTGCTTGACCTGGGCTACATCGCCTTCTACGCGGTCGGGGCCTACGTCTACGCGCTCCTCGCCTCCCCGTTCTTCGGGCTGCACTGGCCGTTCTGGGCGATCCTGCCCATCGGCGCACTCGTCGCCTGCGGGTTCGGCGTGCTGCTCGGGGCGCCGACGCTGAAGCTGCGAGGCGACTACCTCGCCATCGTGACGCTGGGCTTCGGCGAGATCGTTCGCATCCTGCTCAACAACCTCTCCGAGCCCTTCAACCTCACCAACGGGCCGAAGGGCATCTCCTCCATCGACCCGGTAAGCGTGTTCGGGTTGAGCCTGGGCGGTACCACCAAAGTCGCCGGCTTTGCCATCCCCGACGCGGTGAAGTACTACTTCTTGCTGATCGTGCTGCTGGTGGCGGTGATCGTCGTCGCGCTGCGCTTGCAGAACTCGCGCATTGGGCGAGCGTGGGAAGCGATCCGCGAGGACGAAGTGGCCGCCCGCGCCATGGGCATCGACACGACGCGCGTGAAGCTCCTCGCCTTCGCCCTCGGCGCCGCCTTCGGTGGCGTGGCTGGCGGCCTCTTCGCTGCCATCCAGGGCTTCATCAGCCCGGAGAGCTTCGTGCTGAACGAAAGCGTCATGGTGCTTGCCATGGTCGTGCTCGGCGGAATGGGCAATGTGTGGGGGGTGGTGCTCGGCGCGCTGCTGCTGTCGTTCGCGCCGGAGTTGCTGCGCTACACCATCGAGCCTGCGCAGCGCGCGTTGTTCGGCAAATCGCTCGTCGACTCCGAGGTGCTCCGCATGCTTCTGTTTGGCGCGGCCATGGTGGCCATGATGCGCTTCCGGCCGGCGGGGCTGCTGCCTTCGGCCGTCCGCAAGCGCGAGCTTGCGCGCCTCGCGCAGGACGACAATGCCTGAGGCCGCCGCGCCACTCCTTGCGGCGGAGGGCATCACGCGCCGATTCGGCGGCCTGGCGGCGCTCACGGACGTGAGCTTCGGCATCGGCCGCGGCGAGATCTACGGGCTCATCGGCCCCAATGGCGCCGGGAAGACAACGCTCTTCAACGTGCTCACCGGGTTGTATTCCCTCGATGCGGGCGTGTTCCGGCTCGATGGAAAGACGATGGGCAGCGTCATGCCAGACCAGGTGGCCACGCTCGGGATCGCGCGCACGTTCCAGAACATCCGCCTGTTCGGAAACCTGTCAGCGCTGGAGAACGTGATGATCGGCCGCCACTTGCGTACGCGCGCGGGCGTCTGGGGCGCCGTGATGCGCACGGCGGCCACGCGGGCGGAAGAGGCGGAAACTGAAGCGCGGGCGCATGCGCTCCTCGAATTCGTCGGCATCGGCGAGCGCGCCAACGACATGGCCCGCAACCTGCCCTATGGCGCGCAGCGGCGCCTGGAGATCGCGCGCGCGCTCGCCACCGAGCCCAAGCTCCTGGCGCTGGACGAGCCTGCCGCCGGCATGAACGCGACCGAGAAGCAATCGCTGCGCCGCCTGCTGGAAACCATCCGCGCATCCGGCACGACGATTCTCCTCATCGAGCACGACATGCGCCTGGTCATGGGCTTGTGCGACCGGGTCCTGGTGCTCAACCACGGCCGGCGCATCGCCGAAGGCGCGCCTGCCGACGTGCAGCGCGACCCGACGGTGATCGGAGCCTACCTCGGCGGCACCCATCGGGAAGCCGCGACGACGTGAGCCTCCTCTCGCTTTCGCAGGTGGAGGTGCACTACGGCGGCATCCGGGCCCTGAAGGGCGTCTCGATGGAGGTTCGCGCAGGCGAGCTGGTAGCGCTCATCGGCGCCAACGGCGCGGGAAAGACGACGACGCTTCGCGCCATCGCGGGGCTCGCTCGCGCCACCGGCGGCATCCGCTTCGATGGGCAGTCGCTGCTGGGGCAGGCGCCGCATGCAATCGCGCGCTCGGGCATTGCCCTCGTCCCCGAGGGCCGTGGCGTATTTGCCCAGCTCACCGTCGACGAGAATCTCGCGATGGGCGCCTACTCTCGTGGCGACCGGGCAGCGATCGAAAAGGATCGCGAGCATGTGCTCTCGCTCTTCCCTCGCCTCGCCGAGCGCCTCACGCAAACGGCGGGCACGCTCTCCGGCGGGGAACAGCAGATGCTCGCCATCGGGCGGGCGCTGCTCTCCCGGCCCCGGCTCCTGCTGCTCGACGAGCCCAGCATGGGGCTCGCTCCGCTGTTGGTCGACCGGATCTTCGAGGTAATCCGGCGCGTCTCCGCCGAAGGCGTGACGATGCTGCTGGTGGAGCAAAACGCCAACCTCGCGCTGGAGGTGGCCTCTCGCGCTTACGTGCTGGAAAACGGCGAGGTGTCGATATCGGGCTCGGCGGCCGACCTGCTCGGCAACCCGAAAGTACAGGCCGCCTACCTCGGCATCGAGGGCTAGTTCGGCGGCGAGCGCCTACCAGTCCCGCGGCTTGAGAAAGTCCGCGTAAAGGCGCGCCTCCGGCGAGCCGGGCTCGGGCTTCCAGTCGTAGCGCCACTTCACGATCGGCGGAAGCGACATGAGGA
>JAFMJY010000139.1 GCA_017853245.1 Burkholderiales bacterium
CCGTCCATCTGCGCCGCGCCCGTGATCATGTTCTTCACGTAGTCCGCATGGCCCGGGCAATCCACGTGCGCGTAGTGACGGTTCGACGTCTCGTACTCCACATGCGCCGTGTTGATCGTGATGCCTCGCGCCTTCTCCTCCGGCGCCGCGTCAATCTGGTCGTAGGCCTTCGCCTCACCACCAAACTTCTTCGACAAAACCGTCGTGATCGCCGCCGTCAGCGTCGTCTTGCCGTGGTCCACGTGACCAATCGTCCCCACGTTCACGTGCGGCTTCGTCCGCTCAAACTTGCCCTTTGCCATGTCGGTTCCTCGAAAAGATCAGGCTGCAGCTTTCTGGTTGATGATGGCCTCGGCGACGTTCTTGGGCGCTTCGGCGTAATGCTTGAATTCCATCGTGTAGGTGGCGCGGCCCTGCGTGGCCGAGCGCAGCGAAGTGGAGTAGCCGAACATCTCGGAGAGCGGCACCTCGGCCTTGATGACCTTGCCACCGCCGTGCATGTCGTCCATCCCTTGAACCATGCCACGGCGCGAGGACAGGTCGCCCATCACGGTGCCGGCGTAGTCCTCCGGCGTCTCGACTTCCACCGCCATCATCGGCTCGAGCAGCACGGGGTTGGCGCGACGCATGCCTTCCTTGAAGCCGATCGAGGCGGCCATCTTGAACGCGTTTTCGTTCGAGTCAACCTCGTGATAGGAGCCGTAGTGCAGCGTGACCTTCACATCCACCACCGGGTAGCCGGCGAGTACGCCAGCCGGCAGGGTTTCCTTGAGGCCCTTCTCGACCGCGGGAATGAACTCACGGGGCACGACGCCGCCCTTGATGGCGTCGACGAACTCAAACCCCTTGCCCGGGTCCTGCGGCTCGATGTTCAGAACCACGTGGCCGTACTGGCCGCGGCCGCCTGACTGCTTGATGAACTTGCCCTCGACGTCCTTGACCGGCTTGCGGATCGTCTCGCGGTAGGCCACCTGTGGCTTGCCGACGCTTGCCTCGACGCCGAACTCGCGGCGCATGCGGTCAACAAGGATTTCCAGGTGTAGTTCACCCATGCCCGCGATGATGGTCTGGCCGCTTTCCTCGTCCGTGCGGACACGGAAGGACGGGTCTTCCTGAGCCAGGCGATTGAGCGCGATGCCCATCTTTTCCTGGTCCGCCTTGGTCTTGGGCTCGACAGCCTGCGAGATCACCGGCTCCGGGAAGACCATGCGCTCGAGGATGATGGCGTTGTCCGGGGCGCAGAGGGTGTCACCCGTCGTAGCCTCTTTGAGACCCACCGCGGCGGCGATGTCGCCCGCGCGAACCTCCTTGATTTCCTCGCGCTGATTGGCGTGCATCTGCAGGATGCGGCCGATGCGCTCTTTCTTCCCCTTGATCGGGTTGTAGATCGTGTCCCCGGAGTTGATGACCCCAGAATAGACGCGAAAGAAAATCAGCTGGCCAACGAACGGGTCGGTCATGATCTTGAACGCGAGGCCCGAAAAAGCCTCCTCGTCAGCGGCCTTGCGGGAGGTTTCGCCGCCCGTTTCGAGTTCGCCCTTGACCGGGGGAATGTCTGTCGGCGCAGGCAGGTACTCGATGACGGCATCGAGCATGGCCTGCACGCCCTTGTTCTTGAAGGCCGAGCCGCACAGCATGGGGACGATCTCTCCACCGATGGTGCGCTGGCGCAGGCCCTTCTTGATCTCCTCGACCGAGAGCTCGCCCGACTCGAGGTACTTGTTCATCAGCTCCTCGTTCGCCTCGGCAGCGCTCTCCACCATCTTGTCGTGCCACTCCTTGGCCGAAGCCTGAAGGTCGGCCGGGATGTCGCGCAACTCGAACTTCATGCCCTGCGAGGCCTCATCCCAGAAAATGGCCTTCATGCGCACGAGGTCGATGATGCCCTCGAACTTTTCCTCGGCTCCGATCGGCACTTGGATGGGGACGGGGTTAGCCCTGAGGCGCGCCTTCATCTGGTCATAGACCTTGAAGAAGTTTGCGCCGGTGCGGTCCATCTTGTTCACGAAGGCGAGACGCGGAACGCGGTACTTGTTCGCCTGGCGCCACACGGTCTCGGACTGCGGCTGCACACCACCTACGGCGCAATACACCATGCACGCGCCATCGAGCACGCGCATGGAACGTTCGACCTCGATGGTGAAGTCGACGTGGCCCGGCGTATCGATGATGTTCACCCGGTGCTCGGGGAACTGGCTGTCCATCCCCTTCCAGAAGCAGGTGGTGGCAGCCGAGGTAATGGTGATACCCCGCTCGCGCTCCTGCTCCATCCAGTCCATGACGGCGGCGCCATCGTGCACTTCACCCAGCTTGTGGGACACGCCGGTGTAGAAAAGGATGCGTTCCGTGGTCGTGGTCTTTCCCGCGTCGATGTGCGCGGAAATGCCGATGTTGCGATAGCGGTCGATTGGGGTCTTGCGGGCCACGGCGGATCCTGTCCTAGAAGGGTTTCGTCAGAAACGGTAGTGGGCAAAGGCCTTGTTGGCCTCAGCCATGCGGTGCACTTCTTCGCGCTTCTTGACCGCGCCACCGCGGCCCTCGGCCGCCTCCATCAGCTCATTGGCCAGGCGCATGCCCATGCTCTTTTCGCCGCGCTTGCGAGCCGCCTCGCGCAGCCAGCGCATGGCGAGCGCCGTGCGACGCACCGGGCGGACTTCAACTGGCACCTGGTAGTTGGCACCACCCACACGGCGACTCTTCACTTCAACGGCAGGCTTCACGTTGCTGATCGCAGCGCCAAAGACCTCGAAGGGGTCCTTCCCGGACTTCTTGGCGATCTGGTCGAGGGCGCCGTACATGATCCGCTCGGCGACGCTCTTCTTGCCGCGGGTCATCAGAACATTAATGAACTTGGCAACCTCTTCGCTCTTGAATTTGGGATCCGGCAGGATCTCGCGCTTGGGTACTTCGCGGCGGCGGGGCATGGCTGTCTATCGTCCCTGGGTATTCATGGGTTGGTCGGCCTCAGGCGGCCTTGGGGCGCTTGGCGCCGTACTTGGAGCGGGACTGCTTGCGGTCCTTCACACCCGCGGTGTCGAGGCTGCCACGCACCATGTGATAGCGCACCCCTGGAAGGTCCTTCACGCGGCCACCACGGATGAGCACGACGGAGTGCTCTTGAAGGTTGTGCCCCTCACCGCCGATGTAGCTGATGACCTCGTAGCCGTTGGTCAGCCTAACCTTGGCGACCTTCCGGAGAGCGGAGTTCGGCTTCTTTGGGGTGGTGGTGTAGACCCGGGTGCACACGCCGCGCTTCTGCGGGCTGCGCCCGAGGGCGGGAACCTTGCTCTTGGTTACCGCCTTGCGGCGGGGCTTGCGCATTAACTGATTGATAGTAGGCATATTTTTCTCTGTTCCCGGATTGCGCTCGGCGCGACCGGCGGGCCTCCCCGGCGAAGCCCCCATTGGGACACCGGGGAAAAAGCCCGCAAGTCTAGAGGTTTCGAGCGGGTATCGTCAAGCCACCTGCTCGCTGTCCGCGTCGCTTTCGTCAGCCGGCAGCCCGAAGGTCGCCGCCACCTCGGCCTCGGTCGCCGCTTCCTTCTTGCGGGCGTTGTGGTAGGCCAGGCCCGTGCCTGCCGGGATAAGGCGCCCGACAATGACGTTTTCCTTCAGGCCGCGCAGGTCGTCCTTCTTGCCCATGATGGCGGCCTCGGTGAGCACCCGCGTCGTCTCCTGGAAGGAGGCAGCCGAGATGAACGAGTCCGTGGACAGGGAAGCCTTCGTGATGCCGAGCAGCATGAAGTCGTAGGTAGCCGGCTTCTTGCCGTCAGCCAAGGCTCGGTCGTTCTCGGCCAGCGCCTCGGCGCGCTCCACTTGCTCGCCCGTGATGAAGCGGGTGTCGCCCGGCTCCGCGATCTGCACCCGGCGAAGCATCTGGCGCACGATCACCTCGATGTGCTTGTCGTTGATCTTCACGCCCTGGAGGCGGTAGACGTCCTGCACTTCATCGATGATGTAGCGGGCCAGTGCCTCGACGCCCTGCAGGCGCAGGATGTCGTGCGGGTCTGACGGGCCGTCGACGATCATCTCGCCCTTGTTTACCACCTGGCCGTCGTGCACTGAAATGTGCTTGTCCTTCGGGATCAGGTACTCGTGCGCGGCACCATCGAAATCCGTGATGATGAGGCGCTGCTTTCCCTTGGTGTCCTTGCCGAAGGACACCGTGCCGGTGATCTCGGCAAGAAGCCCCGCGTCTTTCGGGGAGCGGGCCTCGAAGAGCTCCGCCACCCGCGGCAGGCCGCCAGTGATGTCACGGGTCTTCGAGGACTCCTGCGGGATGCGAGCCAGCACGTCGCCCACGTCGAGCTTCTGGCCGTTCTTGACCGTAATGATCGAGCCAATATGGAAAGTGTAGGTAACGGCCGCCTCGCTGCCGGTGAGCTTGACCTCCTTGCCGGCCTCGTCGATGAGCTTCACCGCCGGGCGCAAGCCACGCGCTGCAGCTCCCGCCTTGCGCTTCGGGTCGATGACCACCAGGCTCGACAACCCGGTGGTCTCGTCGATTTGCTTGGCGACCGTGACACCCTCCTCCACGTTCTCAAAGCGCACCTCACCGGAATACTCGGTGATGATCGGGCGCGTGAGCGGGTCCCAGGAGGCGAGGGCCTGGCCAGCCTTGACCTTCGCCCCGTCGCGGGCCGCCATCGTGGCACCGTAGGGAATCTTGTGGCGCTCGCGCTCGCGGCCGGAGTCCTCCGAGATCACGATCTCGCCACTGCGGGAGATGACGATCTGCTCACCGCGCGCGTTGGTGACATGGCGCATCGTCGGCTCGAAGCGAACGACCCCGTTGGACTTGGCCTCCACGGAGCTCGACACGGCCGCCCGCGATGCTGCGCCGCCGATGTGGAACGTGCGCATGGTGAGCTGCGTGCCCGGCTCGCCGATCGATTGCGCGGCAATGACGCCCACGGCCTCGCCCACGTTGACCAGCGAGCCCCGGCCCAGGTCACGGCCGTAGCACTTGGCGCAAATGCCGTAGCGCGTTTCGCAAGTCAGGGGGGTGCGCACCTTCACCTCGTCGATGCCGAGCGACTCGATGTGCTCAACGGCATCCTCGGTCAGCAATGCGCCTGCCGGGAGGACGACTTCCTGGGTTTCCGGGTGCAGGACTTCGGCGGCGGTGACGCGCCCAAGAATCCGCTCGCGCAACGGCTCAACCACCTCCCCGCCCTCGACCAGGGCCTTTGTCGCCATCCCGAGAGAGGTTCCGCAGTCGTCCTCGATCACCACCAGGTCCTGCGTCACGTCCACCAGGCGGCGAGTGAGGTAGCCGGAGTTGGCTGTCTTCAGCGCGGTGTCCGCCAGGCCCTTGCGGGCGCCGTGCGTCGAGATGAAGTACTGCAACACATTCAAGCCTTCACGGAAGTTGGCCGTGATCGG
>JAFMJY010000140.1 GCA_017853245.1 Burkholderiales bacterium
TCGTAGGCGGCGCGCGCAGCGGCGCTCATGGTGAAGTCGAGTGCGGTCATGAGCGAGCCGCCCTGCAAGTCGCCACGGCTGTTGGTGAGGTCGTCGCGCCAAGGCAGGCGCGACGTGGCGCGCCCGTCCCCCCAGCGGACGGGCACCAAGCCGATCGTGTCAAGAAAGGGCACGACGATGCCGAAATGCCGGCGATCACCCACGCCCAGCGCGCGGTCGGCCACGGCCTAGCCGACGTGCTGACGGAAGAACGCGAGCGTACGCTCGCGCGCAAGCTCGGCGCTTGCTGCATCGAACGAGCCGCGCTGGTCGCAGTTGAAGCCGTGCCCGGCGGCGTAGAAATGGCTGGCTGCGGTGGGGTGCCTGGCGGAAACCTCCTGGGCCGTCGCCAGCGGAATCGAGCCATCCGCCTCACCCCAGTGGAACATCACCGGGCACTGCGGCTGGAGGTCAGCCACGCCCGGGATGGCACCACCGTAGTAGCACGACGCTGCGGCCAGCCCCGGAACCCGCGCCGCGGCCACCCACGACACCGCCCCACCCCAGCAATAGCCGACGATGCCTACCTTGCCAGCCGCTGTCGCCCGTTCGAGCGTGGCGGCGATGTCCTTGACCACGTTGTCCCACTGCATCTTCTTCATCACCTCGAAACCGGCGGCGATGTCGCCTTCGCTGTAGCCGCTCTGGTAGCCGCGCTGCTCCCGGTCGAAGAGCGCCGGCGCGATGGCGAGGTAGCCCTCTGCCGCGTAGCCATCAGCCACCGAGCGAATGTGGCTGTTCACGCCGAAGATCTCCTGGACCACGATCACCGCGCCCCGGGGCGTTCCCGCAGGCTCGGCGACGTAGGCATCGAACGAGTGGCCGTCAGCGGCCTTGAGAGACAAGGTCTTTGCCATGCGGGACTCCCTGGTTGGCTCGGCTGCGCCGAGTGAAGACCGCCGATTGTCCGCGAATCCGACGGCGCGCGGCAAGCCGCGCCCGCCCTCACGGCGTAGCGAGCCTGTGATGCTGGGTGACGCAGTCGAGCACCCCACGCCCGTCCGCCGTGCGCAGCGAGGTGTGCACGACGGCTGTAGACCCGCCCCGATGCACCACTGCCGAGCGGACGTCGAGCGCGGGCCCGACCCCTGGTCCGATGTACGACGCCATCAGGGCCGACAGGCCCCAGCCCTCGCCCATCGCGGCCATCCCGCTCGTCGCCGCCAACGCGGCGGAAATGCCGCCCTGCGTGTGGCCCACGCGATTGCCCACGTGCGGGCCATTGGCGAAACGCGCATGCGCGCCCCCATCGACCGGTGACGCCTGAAGCCCCCAAAAACGATCCACGAAGCCGGGCACACCTCCCTGGGCAAGGGCCGCACGCGCCCGGGCCACGATCTCGCGCTCGTGTTCGTCGAGGGACTGTTCCTCGGCGGGCGGGAAATCGGCCGCGTCGCCGCGCTGCCGCTGCGGCACGGGCGCGAGCCCGGGCTGCGCCAGGTCGATGAACGAGCCCGAGGTGGTGGCCACCTTTCCCGAGGCACCGATGATCTCGCCACGCGCGAGGCTCACGCGCTTGGCAGCGCCAGCCACTTGGCCATCGAGTTGAGAGTTTGCAATCAACCGCCCCGTGGGCGGCACGCCGGTGAACTGGATCGAGAGCGACACCGTCGCCTGGCGCCTTCCTCCACCCGTGGGGCCTCGCACCACCGCGGCAAGCCCGACATCGGCCAGCGCCGTCAGCACCCCGAGGCTGAATTGCCCATCCTCCCGCAACAGGAACGGCTCCGGGTCGACGCTGACGGTCGATTTCTCCGCCGAGACCTCGTCGAACGAAAGCTGCAAAAAATTGCCCGTGAACGACCAACCTGGCACGCGGTGCCGGGTGATGCCGACCAGAACGTGCCGAAGAACTGCCTCGCCGTCGCTCACCATGCCAGGGCGTAGCACTCTCGCCGCGGGTCCGCGCCAGCATGGCGAAGGCCCGTGGCGGGATCCTGCATCACGGCGCAGATGCCGCCGCCGGCCGCGGGGAAGCGCGCCCAGGTCTGGATGTGATGGCCCAACGCCGAAAGCGCAGCCGAGGTCGCGGGATCGACGCCCTCCTCCACGCACAGCGCACCGGGGATGTAATCGTGCGGCGCGAACGAGTTGGGAAAGTTGGCGCTCCATACGCGCGGCATTTCGACCGCCTTTTGAAGGGGCATGCCGAACTCGACCACGTTCAGGAACGTCTGCAGCATCGCCTGCATCTGGACATCGCCACCCGGCGTGCCGACGGCGAAGAACGGCTCGCCGCCGCGGGTGATGAGCGCAGGCGCGGGCGTCAGCCGGGGCCGCTTTCCCGGCGCCACAACGGAGGGATGGCCCTCCTGCAAGCGCGACTGCGAGCCGCGCGAAGATCCCGCCAGCCCCGTTCCGGAAATCACGGGGATGTCGTGCGTGTTGTCGCTCAAGGTAGCGGAGTAGACGTTGCCCTCCTTGTCGATGACAGCGCAGTAGATGGTGTCCGCCGACGCCTTGGCCACGCTGGCCGTGCCGCGCTTCCAGCGATGCAGGTGAGCGAGCGAAAGGCTTTCGCTGCCGTGCGGGCGGCCCGGCTCCGGCATCCGGCCGAAAGCGCGGGCGGCATCGATGCGCGCGGCCTGACGGGCCAGGTAATCGCCATCGAGCATTCCCTCCACCGGGACGTTCACGAAACGCGGGTCGCCCAGGTACGCCTCACGGTCGGCAAACGCCAGGTTGAACGCCTCGGCTAGGCGATGCAGATAGGCCGGCGTGTTGTGACCGAGCGCAGCCGGGTTGCCAGCGCGAACGAGCGCAAGCGCCTGAAGCAGGGAAACGCCCTGGCACCAGGCCGGGTTCACGTGCACCGTGTAATCACCATAGCGAGCAGTGAGGCTCTCCTCGATCGGCACGGTGAAACCGGCGAGGTCGTCGGCGCGGAGAAATCCCCCGTTTGCCCGGTGAAACGCGTCAAACGACTTCGCGACAGGGCCGCGGTAGAAATAATCGGCAGCCGCGTCGAGTTGGCGCTCGCGGCCGCCACTGGCGGCCTCGGAGGCCGCGATCATTCCGGCAATCGATCGGCCCAGGTCTTCCTGGCGAAAGAGCGAGCCGGCAGCCGGCGCACTGCCGCCCGGAAGAAACACAGCGGCGCTAGAGGGCCAGCGCCCGAACGCGGCAGCGTCGGAGGCGATGCTCCAGGCCAGGCGCTGATACATGGCGAAGCCGCCCGAGGCGAGTTCGGCCGCGGGACGCGCGGCCTGCGCAAACGAGACCGTCCCGAAGCGGCGCAGCGCCTCGATGTGTGTTGCTGGCGCAGCGGGCACGACGGTGCGCAGGATTCCCTCCGGGATCGCGTCACCCCCGAGCTCCCGTAGCCGTCCCACGTCAGTTGCGGCAGGCCAATGACCCAGGCCTGCGAGGCTGGTCACGCGCCGGTCCTTCGCGGTGTACACGAGCGTGGGCGCCACCCCGGCGAAGCTCACGATGTCAGGCTGCAAGACGGCGAGCGCCATCGACGCCGTGACACCGGCATCGATGGCGTTACCACCGGCCTCGAGAACGCGTGCGGCGGCCTGCGCCGCCAGGTAATGCCCGCAGGCCACCGCGTAGTGCCGGCCCATGACGGTGGGCCGGAAACTCTCCGGGGCAAGGCTCAGCTTGTAGGACGGCTTGGCTTCCATCCGCCCATGCTAACCGACGCCCTCAGGCGCGAGCGGCGACTACGCCGAATTCGGCGCCCAGGTCCGTGAGCAGCGCCCACAGGTAATCCGAAAAGCTGCGCCGGACGAACACGTCGACGCAATCGCCGCCCCTCGAATGGAGCAACACGGGCGCCTTGGCGAAATGCGACTGGGCGCAGCGCCCTACCGGAAACTCGCGTGGGTGCAGGTCCAGCGGGCACTCGCGCTCGAGCAAAGCGCGGGCCGGCGGCCCTTCGAGGCGAAGGCAGGTCATCCCCCCGCCGACCTCGGTTACTGACCCAAACTGTCCGGCGAGCGCTGCACGCAGCACGTTGGCCGTTCCCCGCTCGGCGAGGGGCGCGGTCACCACCAGCCATTCGTTTGGGCCCAACCAGTACACAGTGTGTACCCCGCCTTCTGCCACGGTGTTGGCCACGATCGGCAGCTCGAATCCCAGCACGCCTCGAGCGGCGGAGAGAAACCCTGCGTCCGTCGGGTCGCCCCGCACGTTGACATAGCCGAGGTGGCCGCGCTCCGTGAAGCGAAGCTGCCCGTTCGACGCTGAGGAAAAACGTCCCAGGGCGCCGTGCAGTGCGCTCTCCCGTTGGATGGCTTCAGACATGTTGGCGCGCTCCTTCCTCATCCCAGAACACGGGCTTCACGATTTCAGCGCGCAGGATGCGCCCGTCGGCCAGCGGCACTTCGACCTTTTCGCCCATGCGACGGCGCCCATCCTTGACCAGCGCGAGCGCAATCGAGCGGTTCAGGCAGGCGCTCCAGTAGCTGGACGTGACGTGGCCCAGCATGGGCACCGGCGGGGGCACACGGCCGTTGACCACGATCTGGCCGCCCTCGGGCAGCACCGCGAACGGATCCTCCGCAAGCAGGCCCACCAGTTGTTTCCGATTCTCACGCGCCGTATCGGAGCGGAAAAGCGAGCGCTTCCCGAGGAAGTCCCGGTTCTTGGCAACGAGGCCACCCATGCCGAGGTCGATGGGGGTGACGGAGCCATCTGTCTCCTGCCCGACGATGATGAACCCCTTCTCGGCGCGGAGCACGTGCATGGTCTCAGTGCCGTAGGGCGTGATGTCGTACGGCTCGCCTGCTGCCATCAGGGCGCTCCATACGTGCTGGCCGCAGTCGGCGCGAACGTAGACCTCGTAGGCGAGCTCGCCCGAGAAGCTGATGCGCATCACGCGGGCCTCGACTCCGGCGACCGTGCCATCCCGAAAGCTCATGAACGGGAAGGCGTCCTTGCCGAAGTCGATGTCCGGGCAGACGGCCTTCAGCACATCACGGCTCTTTGGCCCGGCCAACGCGATGGTGGCGTAGTGGTCGGTGACGGACGTGAGGTGCACTTTCAGGTGCGGCCACTCCGTTTGCAGCCACTTCTCCATCCAGGCAAAGACGCGCGCAGCGCCGCCTGTGGTGGTGGTCATGAAAAAATGGTCGTCCGCCAGCCGCGAGGTGACGCCGTCGTCCATCACCATGCCGTTTTCGTCCAGCATCAAGCCGTAGCGACAGCGCCCCACGCCAAGCGATTTCCAGTTGTTCGAGTAGACCCACTCGAGCAGCGTCGCCGCATCCGGGCCACGTACGTCGATCTTGCCGAGCGTCGAGCCATCGAAGATGCCCACGCCGTTGCGAACCGCGAGGCATTCCCGATTGACCGCGGCGTGCAGGTCTTC
>JAFMJY010000141.1 GCA_017853245.1 Burkholderiales bacterium
GGTAGGCAAATCGCTCGGCGTTACCCTAAAAGTCAAGGAGCATGACGCACGCTACGACGTGGCCCAAGTCGCTTCCCTCTGGCCAGGCATCAAGGCGGAGCTCAACCCGATTGCCGTCTGGGGCCTCGGCGGGCCAGACAGCAATGCGCTGCAGCAGAGATTGCCCAACGACAAGGTACCCCTGCTGCTCGGCACGGCTGGCTATGGCTTTGCTTGGAAGGATGGCAGCTGGGTGTTCAATGCACGGGCGACTTACCCGCATGAAGCGGCCGGCTTTTACGCTTGGTATCAGAAGAAGATGGGGGGTGGACCGCTGAAGGTCGGGGTGATTTCTTCGGAAGTTTCTCCCGCGTATGTGGACATTCACAAGGGTGTGGAGCGATTTGCCAAGGACAACCCCCAGATCCTGGAAGTGGTGGAGACGATCTACACCGAGGCACAGCCGACGGACCTTACGCAGCAAGTGCATCGACTGCTTCGCAAAGGGGCGACGGTGATTCAAGTCTTCAACAATACGGCATCGGTGGTGGCTACCCGTCGTGCCTTGCAAAGCCTTGGTAAGGGCAACCTACCTATTGTGGTCAGTGCACACAACGGGTTGCTCTCGTCGGGCAAGGCCTTGGGCGACCTCAACCGGATGGAGGGAAGTTACGAGGTTTATGGCATGGCCATCCCGACGGACGATCCTACAGCTGCGCGAGCCTTTTTCGAGAAGCTGCGCACCCAGTACAAGACGCAAGCCAACTTCACATCGCCCTGCATGATGGGGTTGGCCACTTCCCTACTCACGGTCCGCGCGGTGGAACAGGTGGTCAAGATTAAGGGTCCTGCCGGCGTGACGGGCGCGGATGTTCGCACTGCTTTGCAGACCAACGCTTTCCCAAGCGAGCTGACATTTGGTGTTCTGCCCAACATCAAGTTCAGCAACGATGCTCCGTTCCCGACTTCTGGTTTGGCGGTGAACATCGGAACGATTGAAAAAGGGATGTACAAGCTGGTCGAACAAAGCGCTCCCGTTCCGAACGTGAACAAGTGGTAATTGACTGCATATCCAGGCCCGCCGCGACGGGCCTGGAGTGACGAATATTGGAGTTGCCTGTGCTTGAACTAAATAACGTTGAGGTTCTTTACAGCGAAGTGATTTTGGCTGTAAAGGGCATAACAGCGTGTGTACCAAAGGGCCAGTGCGTTACCCTGCTCGGTGCCAACGGCGCGGGTAAGAGCACGACGCTCAAAGCCATTTCAAACCTCATTCGTACCGAAGATGGTCGGGTCACCGCAGGATCGATCACGCTCGACGGGACCAACATCACCGGGGCGAACCCGGTGGATGTGGTGAGACAGGGTCTCGTGCACGTGATGGAGGGGCGCAAGGTCCTGCGTCACATGACGGTCGAACAGAACCTGGTGGTCGGTGGGCACTTGGGAAGCGGGCGAGAGGCCAAGGAAAGGCTCGACGAGGTCTATTCCCGCATCAAGCGCTTGGCCGCCCTGCGCGACCGAACCGCAGGTTATTTGTCGGGAGGCGAACAGCAGATGCTGGTGATTGGTCGCGCATTGATGTCCCAACCCAAGTTGGTGATGATCGATGAGCCATCGCTCGGATTGGCTCCCCTTATGGTGGAGGAGGTGTACGGCCTTCTTTCCGACTTGAAAGCCAGCGGACTGACTTTGCTGATCGTCGAGCAGAACACCCGCGTCGCGCTTGAACTCGCAGATTACGGCTATGTGATGGAGAGCGGTCGCATCGTGCTGGAGGGGCCTTCTAGCCAACTCAAGAGCAATGAGGACGTTCGCGAGTTCTACCTCGGCTTGACAGTGGAAGGAGAGCGCAAGAGCTTCCGGGACATGAAGCACTACCGGCGCCGCAAGCGCTGGCTCGGTTGAGCTGCGTTTTTTGACACAAAAAAGTTAACCCCAAGGACATCAGATGAGCAGTGTTTCCAACGCTTTCCTCAGCGAACAAGAGGTCATGATTCGGGAGTCGGCCCGCCGCGTAGCGGAGGAGGTCGTCGCCGTCACAGCGGCGCAACGCGACCAAAGCGGCAAGTGGCCTCATGCGGAAATTCAGTCCGTGGCCGAATTGGGGTTCATGGGCATGCTGGCCCCTCAAACACATGGAGGTGCGGGACTTTCTTTCGTGGAGTATTGCTTGGCCATTGAGGAGTTCGCTGTCGCCGATGGCGGCTTTGCCACCATGATGCACGTGCACAACTCATCAGCGCATGTCTTATGCAATTTCGGCACAGAGGAGCAGAAGGCTCAGCACCTGCCCGGGTTGGCTTCGGCTAAGAACATCGGTGCATTTCTTCTGTCGGAACCTCATGCTGGTTCTGACACTGCCTCCATCCGAACCTCCGCCAAGCGCGATGGTGAATACTACGTGATCAACGGTAGCAAGCAATGGATTTCGAATGGAAGCGAAGCGGGTTTCGCCTTTGTCGTGGCGGCCACGGGGGAGCCTGGGTCTCGGAATCGATTCAGCCTGTTCATTGTTGATCCCAAGGATCCGGGCTATCAGGTGCTCCGTATCGAGAACAAGCTCGGACAGCACACCGCGCATACTGCCCAGATTCAGCTGGACAATCTGCGCGTTCCAGTCGGCAATCTGGTGGGAGAAGAAGGGCGAGGATATGCAAAGGCCCTGTCGCTCTTGTCAGACGGGCGCATCGCGATTGCCGCCCTGGCGATCGGTGTCGCGCGCGCTGCGCTCGAGGCTGCCATTCGTTACGCCAAAGATCGGGAAGCCTACGGTAAGCCGATCTCGGCACTCCAAGCCGTCAGCTTTGATCTGGCCGACATGGCGATGCAGGTTGAGGTGGCTCGCCAGTACATGATCTACGCCGCGCGCCGGCGAGATGCGGGGCTTCCCTCAGACAAAGAGGCTTCGATCGCCAAGCTGTTTGCCAGTGAGATGGCTGAGAAGGTCTGCTCTGCAGCGATTCAAGTCCATGGTGGCTACGGCTACGTTTCGGACTTCCCGGTGGAGCGCTATTACCGAGATGTTCGCGTTACCAAGATTTACGAAGGTACCAGCCACATTCAGAAGCTGATTATTGCGCGCCAGATTTTGGCTGAGTGAGTGTCTGGGCAAGCCGCCGAAGGCGGCTGCCCGAGGTCATTGGATATCATGTTCGACTAACAACTGTCTCCCCTTAGCAAAGCGCGACCTCTAACCTTATGAGCCAATCCATCGAAGCGGAGCCCAAGCCACGGGTGCGTTCAGCGACCAAGCGCGCCACCAAAGGGGCGAGGTGGAACAACGCCGTCAGTGGTGCGGATGAGCAGTACGAGCTCAAGCGGCAGGCAGTGATTGCTGAAGCGTCTAAAGCCTTTGGGCGCCAGGGGTCACAAAACGTCTCGCTCGACGAGATTGCAAACGCACTCAACGTTACCAAGCCTGCCCTCTACTACTATTTCAAGAGCAAGCAGGAACTCATTTACGAGTGCCATGAGCTGGCGATGAAAATTGGTGATCAGGTGTTGAAAGACGCGATCGCATCAGAGTCCACTGGGTACGGACGGATCACCGCGTTCATGCGGAATTACATCTCGCACCTGACAGATCAGATGGGAGCTCCCGCGATCCTGCACGACTTTTCCGCTATGACGCCAGCGGATCGTAAAAAGATTACCGCACGCCGGAGAAAGTTTGACCTCCAGCTTCGCAACATCATAGAAGAGGGCGTTCGGGACGGTTCCATTGCGCCTTGTGACGCAAGGCTCGCGGTGTTTTGGTTCATGGGGGCGATCAGTTCTATTTCCCAGTGGTACCACGCTGACGGCACACTCACTGGCGATCAGGTGGCAGAGGTATTCATCCGCTTCCTGGCTGATGGCATACGTCCGCAGACTGCCTGTCCCACTATCTCTTGAGGCTCACAAGCGAGTGCCCGCTTGCATGACGCGCGCATGCGAGGGCAACTGGCATTCGCGGTGCGGTGGCCGCAATACACGCCAACAACGATGAACTGGTCGAGTCGGCGTCGGCTGATACGTCAAGACCTGGCTGTGCGATGGGGTTTGACATCCAGTATCCACCAGCAGATTTAACAGGAGTAATGAAATGAAAGTCATCGTCCCCGTCAAACGTGTGGTCGACTACAACGTCAAGGTGCGCGTCAAGAGCGACGGCACGGGCGTGGACATTGCCAACGTCAAGATGAGCATGAACCCGTTCGACGAGATTGCCGTCGAAGAGGCGGTTCGCCTGAAGGAGAAGGGCGCTGCGACCGAGGTGATCGCCGTCTCCTGCGGCGTGGCCCAGTGCCAGGAAACCCTGCGCACGGCCATGGCCATCGGCGCCGACCGTGCCATCCTGGTCGAGAGCACCGAGGAGCTGCAGCCGCTGGCAGTGGCCAAGCTGCTCAAGGCGCTGCTCGACAAGGAGCAGCCGGGCCTGGTGATCCTGGGCAAGCAGGCCATTGACGACGATGCCAACCAGACTGGCCAGATGCTCGCGGCCCTGGCTGATCTGCCGCAGGCCACCTTCGCTTCCAAGGTCGAAGTGGCGGGGGACAAAGCCAAGGTCACGCGCGAAGTCGACGGTGGCCTGGAGACGCTGGAAGTGAGCCTGCCGGCGGTGGTCACCACCGACCTGCGCCTGAACGAGCCGCGCTACGTGACGCTGCCCAACATCATGAAGGCCAAGAAGAAGCCGCTGGAGACTGTCAAGCCCGAAGACCTCGGTGTGGACGTGGCCCCGCGACTGAAAACCCTGAAAGTGGCCGAGCCGGCCAAGCGTGGCGCGGGTGTGAAGGTGCCCGATGTCGCCACCCTGGTCGACAAGCTCAAGAACGAAGCCAAGGTGATCTGACATTCGTCCTGGCTGCCGCTCATATCGTCATGGCCGGCGATCCCCGCCGTCATTCCCGCGAAGGCGGGAATCCTGCGCCAGAGACTGAACGGATACATCACCCCAAACCCTGGACCCCCGCCTGCGCGGGGGTGACGTCACCACAGGAAAGAAACCCATCATGACCGCTCTCGTCATTGCCGAACACGACAACGCTTCCATCAAGGGCGCCACGCTCAACACCGTCACCGCCGCCGCTGCCTGCGGTGGTGAGGTGCATGTGCTGGTGGCTGGCCACAACGCCGGCGCTGCCGCGGCCGCCGCCGCCCAGATCGCCGGTGTGGCCAAGGTAATCCACGCCGACGCCGAGGGTTTCGCCCACGGCCTGGCCGAAAACGTGGCCGCCCAGGTGCTGGCCATCGCTTCAGGCTACAGCCACATCCTCTTCCCCGCCACCGCCAGTGGCAAGAACGTGGCCCCGCGCGTGGCCGCAAAGCTCGACGTCGCCCAGATCAGCGACATCACCAAGGTGGTGAGCGCCGATACCTTCGAGCG
>JAFMJY010000142.1 GCA_017853245.1 Burkholderiales bacterium
AATTCGCTCACGGACCTGCTGGTGATGGGCAAGAGCGCCGGCATGAGCATGGCGGAGTACATCCGCACTCACGGCTCCCACCGGGACTTGCCGGCAGGCGCAGGCGATTACTCGCTCTCGCGCCTCGCACGATTGGACGCCGCTGCCAACGGCGAGCCTGTTCACGATGTGCGCACCGAGATCCAGCGCGCCATGCAGGCGCACTGCGGCGTGTTCCGCTTCCCGGACATGCTGCAGAAAGGCGTCGACCGCATCCGCGAGCTGGGCGAGCGCGTGGCCCGCACCTCGATCGGTGACAAGTCCAAGGTGTTCAATACGGCGCGCATCGAGGCGCTTGAGCTCGACAACATTTACGAGACGGCGCGCGCCACCATGGTCTCGGCGCATGCCCGGCTCGAGAGCCGGGGCGCGCACGATCGGGCCGACCACCCGAAGCGCGACGACGCCAACTGGCTCAAGCACACGCTCTGGTACCGCGAGGGCGACCGTCTCGCGTACAAGGCAGTGAACCTCAAGCCGCTCACGGTCGAGAGCATCGCGCCCAAGGCGCGCGTGTACTAAGCGAAAGCCCTGCCCATGAAATTCCGCATCCAGCGCTACGACCCGGACAAGGACGCGAAGCCCTATTTCAAGGAGTACGACATCACCCCTGGGCCCGCTGACCGAATGCTCCTGGACGCATTGGTTCGCATCAAGGAAACCGACGACACGCTGAGCCTGCGACGCTCCTGCCGCGAGGGGGTTTGCGGCTCGGACGCAATGAACATAAACGGCCGCAACGGCCTGGCCTGCATCACGAAGCTCGCGGACCTCTCGGAGCCCGTGGTGCTCAAGCCGCTGCCGGGGTTGCCCATCATCCGCGACCTCATCGTGGACATGACGCAGTTCTTCGACCAGTACCACTCGGTGAAGCCCTACGTCGTGAATAATGAGCCGCCGCCGGAAAAGGAGAGGCTGCAATCGCCCACGGAGCGCGCGGAACTGGACGGGCTCTACGAGTGCATTCTCTGCGCGTGTTGCTCGACGTCGTGCCCGTCGTTCTGGTGGAACCCGGACAAGTTCGTGGGCCCCGCGGGGCTCCTCAACGCCTATCGCTTCATCGCGGACAGCCGCGACCAGGCCGTGAACGAGCGGCTCGACAACCTGGAGGACCCCTACCGGTTGTTCCGCTGCCATACGATCATGAATTGCGTGGACGTCTGCCCGAAGGGGCTCAACCCTTCACTCGCCATCGGCAAGATCAAGGAGCTGATGGTGCGTCGGGCGGTCTAGGCTGCCATGGACGCGCGCCACGGCGAGCGCCTGCGCTGGCGGAGCCGTCGTGGCCTGCTCGAGCTCGATATCCTGCTCACTCGCTTTTGGGGGCAGGGCGGCGCGCGGGACGCTGACGAAGCGCGAGCGCTGGAGCAATTGCTGGAGCTGCCCGACAATGACCTGCTCGACCTGCTGATGGGCCGGGCGACCCAACCGGACCCAGCCCTGGAGCCGGTCATCGAAAGACTCAAAGCCGCGTAGGCGGCTCGGACGGAGCCCCCCATGAAAGAAAAGAGCAGCGCGAAACTCACCTTCGGCGATGGACGCTCGATCGACCTCCCGGTCTACGGCGGCACCATCGGCCCGGACGCGATCGACATACGAGCCCTGTACCCCAAGGCGGGCGTCTTCACCTACGACCCCGGTTTCCTGTCCACGGCGAGCTGCAACTCGAGCATTACCTACATCGACGGCGACGAGGGCGTGCTGCTCTATCGGGGCTATCCCATCGAGCAGCTGGCGACGCATTGCGACTTTCTCGAGGTCTGCTACCTGCTGTGGTTTGGCGAGCTTCCCAATGCCGATCAGAAAAAGGATTTCGACCTGATCGTCGCCCGCCACACGATGGTGCACGAACAGCTGTCGCGGCTCTACCAGGGCTTCCGTCGCGACGCCCACCCTATGTCGGTGATGGTGGGTGTGGTGGGCGCGCTATCGGCCTTCTATCACGACTCCCTCGACATCCATAACGCCAAGCACCGTGAGATTTCGGCCTTTCGCCTGATCGCGAAACTGCCCACCATCGTCGCCATGGCCTACAAGTACAACGTCGGCCAGCCGTTCATGTACCCGAAGAACAGCCTGTCGTACACGGCGAACTTCATGCACATGATGTTTGGCGTTCCCGCCGAAGAATACGAGGTCAATCCGGTGCTGGTGCGGGCGCTGGACCGCATTCTCATTCTTCACGCCGACCACGAGCAGAACGCTTCCACGTCCACCGTGCGGCTTGCAGGCTCCTCGGGCGCAAACCCGTTCGCCTGCATTTCGTCGGGCATTGCCTGCCTGTGGGGCCCGGCGCACGGCGGCGCGAACGAGGCGGCGCTCAACATGCTGACGGAGCTCCAGGCCCAGGGCGGCGTGGAAAAGGTCGGCGAGTTCGTGAAGAAGGTGAAGGACAAGAACTCCGGCGTGAAGCTGATGGGCTTCGGCCATCGCGTCTACAAGAACTACGACCCGCGGGCCAAGCTGATGCAGGAGACCTGCCGCGAGGTGCTCGACACCCTCGGCCTGCACGACGACCCCCTCTTCAAGCTCGCCATGGCGCTGGAGAAGGTGGCCCTCGAGGACGAGTACTTCGTCTCGCGCAAGCTTTACCCGAACGTCGATTTCTACTCGGGCATCGTCCAGCGCGCGCTTGGGATCCCGGTCTCGATGTTCACCTGCATCTTTTCGCTCGCTCGCACGGTGGGCTGGATCGCGCAGTGGAACGAGATGATCTCTGACCCCGAGCAGAAGATCGGGCGCCCGCGCCAGCTCTATCAAGGCGCCACGCGGCGTGATGTTCTCCCGATGGCCAAGCGCCCCTGAGCTCCAGACTGAGCCCCCCCATGTCCAGCGTGATGCAAGCGTTCCAGGCTTCCTCCCACCTCTTTGGCGCCAACGCGCCCTTTGTCGAGGAGCTCTACGAGCGCTACCTCGCGGACCCCGCCTCCGTCTCGCCGGAATGGCGCGCCCAGTTCGATGCCTGGCAGGCTCGCGGCAATGGGCCGGACGTCGCCCATGCGCCGATTCTCGATGCCTTCGCGCAACTGGCGAAGCAGGGGCCTGCTGCTGCTGCGGCCGCCTCGTCGGTGGACGAGGAAAAGCAGATGAAGGTCCTCATGTTCATCCGCGCGCACCGCACCACGGGCTCCCGTTACTCGAAGCTCGACCCGTTGAAGCGGATGGATTTCGAGCCGGTGCCGGAGCTCGAGCTTTCCTACTACGGGCTCGGGGATGCAGACCTCGACACCGTCTTCTCGATGGGCTCGTTCGGGAACCGGCGAGAAAAGCTGCCGCTGCGCGAAATCGTGGAGCGCGTGCGGCGCACGTACTGCGGGACCATTGGCGTCGAGTACATGTATCTCTCGTCCATGGAGGAGAAGCGCTGGATTCGCGATCGCTTTGAGGGAACGCTGTCGACGCCATCCCTCACGGATGACGAGCGGCGCATGCTTCTTGAGCGTATCACGGCGGCCGAGACACTGGAGCGCTATCTGCACACGCGCTACGTCGGCCAGAAGCGCTTTTCGGGCGAGGGCGGCGAAAGCCTTACCCCGATCCTCGACATCCTCGTCGAGTCGGGCGGCGCCCAGGGGCTCAAGGAAGTGGTGATCGGCATGGCTCACCGCGGGCGTCTCAATGTTCTGGTGAACAACCTCGGGAAGGTGCCGGCAGACCTCTTCTCCGAGTTTGAGGGAAAAAAATCCACCGAACTCTCGTCGGGCGACGTGAAGTACCACCAGGGCTTCTCCTCGCACATCCAGACGGCCGGCGGCACGGTGCACCTGACGCTCGCCTTCAACCCCTCGCACCTCGAGATCGTGAACCCGGTGGTCGAAGGCTCGGTGCGAGCGCGCCAGACCCGGCGCGGCGACGGCAAGGGCGACCAGGTGATGCCGGTGCTCATTCACGGCGACGCGGCCTTTGCCGGCCAGGGTGTCGTGATGGAGACGCTTGCCCTGTCGCAGACGCGCGGCTATCGCACGGGCGGCACCGTCCATGTCGTGGTCAACAACCAGATCGGCTTTACCACCTCGGACCCGCGCGACAGCCGGTCATCGCTGTATTGCACGGGAATTGCCAAGATGGTGGAAGCGCCGGTTTTCCATGTGAACGGCGATGACCCCGAGGCCTGCGCCATGATCGCGCGCGTGGCGCTCGATTACCGCATGAAGTTTCGCAAGGATGTGGTGATCGACCTCGTGTGCTACCGCCGCCTCGGCCACAACGAGCAGGATGAGCCGTTTGTCACGCAGCCGCTCATGTACAAGCGCATTGCGCAGCACCCCGGCACGCGCAAGCTCTACGCCGACAAGCTCGAAAAGGGAGGCGTGATCAAGGCCGGGTTCTCGGACGAGCTGGTCACCAGCTACCGCGCAGCCCTCGATGCCGGAAAACCCACCAACCCGAAGATCCTGTACGGGCTTCGGCCGGCGCTCGCCATCGACTGGGCACCCTTCATGGGCGTGGAGTGGCGTCGGCAGGCCGAGACCGCGTTGCCGCTGGAGAAGCTGAAGTGGCTTGCCGCACGCCTCACGGACATTCCGGCGAACTTCAAGCTGCACCCGTCGGTCGAGCGACTGCTCGCTGCCCGGCGCGACATGGGTGAGGGCAGGCTTGCGCTTGATTGGGGTATGGCCGAGAACCTCGCCTACGCCTCCTTGGTGAACGAGGGCACGCCCGTTCGCCTCTCGGGCCAGGATTGCGGGCGCGGCACGTTCGCCCACCGCCATGCCGTGATGCACGACCAGAACCGCGAGCGTTGGGATGCGGGCGTCTATATTCCCCTTCGTAACATCCGCGAGGGGCAGGGCAACTTCCTGGTCATCGACTCGCTGCTCTCGGAGGAGGCGGTGTTGGGCTTCGAGTACGGGTACGCCACCGCCAACCCGTTTGAGCTGGTGATCTGGGAGGGCCAGTTCGGCGATTTCGCCAACGGCGCCCAGGTGGTGATCGACCAGTTCATCGCGTCCGGTGAATCCAAGTGGGGCAGGCTCTGTGGCCTCGTGATGTACCTTCCGCATGGCTATGAAGGGCAGGGCCCCGAGCATTCCTCCGCCCGTCTCGAGCGCTACCTGCAGCTTTGTGCCGAGCACAACATGCAGGTGGTCGTCCCTTCCACCCCGGCCCAGTTCTTCCACATGATCCGGCGGCAGATCCAACGGCCGATGCGCAAGCCGCTGATGGTCATGACGCCCAAGAGCCTGCTGCGGCGGAAGGAGTCGACCTCGTCGCTCGAGGAACTGGCCAACGGGAGCTT
>JAFMJY010000143.1 GCA_017853245.1 Burkholderiales bacterium
CTGGCCAGACGCTCTACGTGCTCGATGAGCCGACGGTGGGCCTGCACATGGCCGACGTGGAGAAGCTGGTCCGTGTGCTACACCGCCTCGTGGACGCGGGTAATACGGTGGTGCTGATCGAGCACAACCTCGACGTCATTGCCGAAGCGGACTGGATCATCGACCTCGGCCCCGAGGGCGGTGACGGCGGCGGTCGCCTCGTGCTCGCGGGCACACCTGACAAGTTTGTGGCATCCAAGAGCCCTTCCCACACGGCCCTAGCACTGCGGGAATTCCTGGCCGCCCACTGACCTTTCACGCCCGTGCGTGCCGCACACCTCGAAGCCGCGCTTCTGCGCCAAACGGTTGACCCGGCGCAGATTCCATTCGACACGACCGACGCCGCCGAGGCGTTCCCGGGCATCTTGGGCCAGCCTCGCGCGGTCGAGGCGATTCGTTTCGCAGTCGGCATGGAAAGCGACGGCTACAACCTCTTCGCCATGGGCCCCGAGGGCATCGGGCGCCACTCGCTGGTGCGGCGCTTCCTTGAGGAGCGCGCGCCACATCGGGGCACGCCAGCGGACTGGTGCTATGTATTCGACTTTGACCGGCCAGACCAGCCGCATGCGATGGCGTTCCCGCCGGGCGGTGCGGCGAAGTTCCGCGACGACATGGCGCGCCTCGTCGAGGACCTGCGCGCTGGCATTCCTGCTGCGTTCGAGACGGAGGACTTTCGCCATCGCCTGCAGGAAGTGGAGTCCGCGCTCGAGGAGGGGCAAGATAAGGCGGTCTCCCGCGTTGGGGACCTTGCCCGCGAGCGCGGCATTGCATTGGTACGAACCCCGAATGGCTTCGGCTTCGCCCCGCGCACTGGCGACGAGGTGATGGCCCCCGAGGAATTCCAGGCGCTGCCTGAGGCGAGACAGAAGGAGCTCCAGTCGGCCATCGAGGAACTTGAGGGCGAGCTCGCGCAGGCCATCCAGGATATTCCGAAGCTGCGGCGCGAAGCGCGGCGCAAGGTTCGCGAGTTGATTCGCCAGGTTACCGGCAATACCGTTAGCAGCCTGATCGAGGAAATGAAAGCCGCGTACGCTGGGCGGGCTGCGGTACTCGCCTACCTCGCCCGCTTGCAGGATGATGTGCTCGACCACGCCGATACCTTCCGCCAGGCAAAAGAGGGGGAAGGCAGCTCGCTCCTGACCCCCCGCGAGCGCGACTCGGAATCACCGCTGGCGCGCTACCAAGTGAACGTGCTGGTGGATCACGCAAGCAATGGCGGCGCACCGATCGTTACCGAGGACAATCCCAACCACGACAACCTCGTCGGGCGCATCGAGCACCAAAGCCAGATGGGCGCGCTGGTCACTAACTTCATGCTGGTGAAGGCGGGCGCCCTGCACCGCGCCAATGGCGGCTACCTCATTCTCGATGCGCTCAAGGTGCTCACCCAGCCGTTCGCGTGGGACGCCCTCAAGCGAGCGCTCCGCTCGCGCGAGATCCGCACCGAGTCACTGGGCCAGGCGCTGGGGCTGGTGAGTACGGTCGGGCTCAAACCCGAGCCGATCGCACTCGACGTGAAGGTCGTGATGGTGGGTGACCGGTTGATCTACTACCTCCTGCACGCCTACGACCCGGAGTTCAGCGAGCTCTTCAAGGTGGCCGCCGACTTCGAGGAGGACATGCCGCGATCGCCAGCGCAGGACCTCCTCTACGCGAGGGCCATAGCCACCCTCGCAAGGCGAGAGAAGGTGCGCCCGCTCAACCGCTCGGCAGTGGCACGCGTGATCGAGATTGCGATTCGCACGGCCGGGGATCGCGACCGCCTAGCCCTGTCGCTTCGCGGGCTCACGGACCTGCTGCGTGAGGCCGATCATTTCGCCGGAGTCGCGAACGCCTCTCTTATCGAACCCGCGCACGTGACACAGTCGATCGAGGCGCGCCGGGAACGGCAATCGCGGGTGCGCGACCGGCTTCACGAGGCGATGACGCAGGGCACGCTGCTGGTCGATACCGACGGCGAGCGTATAGGGCAGGTCAACGGCCTATCGGTGATGCAACTGGGTGACTTCGCCTTTGGGGCGCCAAGCCGGATCACCGCGCGCATACGCCAGGGCAGCGGCCAGGTGGTCGACATCGAGCGCGAGGCACGCCTCGGAGGCCCTGTGCACACCAAGGGCGTGATGATCCTGACGGGCTTTATCGCGGGGCGTTACGTTCCCGGAAGGCCACTTTCGCTCGCCGCCACTCTTGTGTTCGAGCAAAATTACGGCGGCGTGGAAGGTGATAGCGCCTCGGCGGCGGAGTTGTGCGCGCTGCTATCCGCCATCGCGGAGGTGCCGCTTCGGCAATCGCTCGCCATGACCGGCTCGGTAAACCAGCACGGCGATATCCAGGCCATCGGCGGCGTGAACGAAAAGATCGAGGGCTTCTTCGACCTCTGCCAAGCCCGCAGGCTCACCGGGCAGCAAGGCGTGATCATTCCCGCCGCCAACGTTCGCCACCTGATGCTGCGAGATGAGGTGGTGGATGCTGCGCGATCAGGCACATTTTCGGTCTTCGCGGTGTCGACAGTCGATGAAGCGCTTGCCCTGCTCACCGGCCAGGAGGCGGGAGAGCGCGATGTCGCGGGGCGCTATCCGGACAACAGTGTCAATGGCCGCGTCGAGCGCCGGCTTGCCGCCTTCGCCGAGCCCAGGGTCGTTTCCACCGGCATCAGCCTCGGCACCGCTGGTCGCCGTGGGCGGGCCGGCGGGTCTCGATTGGTGTAGACTCCCCTCCAAGGTTTGGGAGCGCTTCAACCGGTTGGCGCGCCCGCCCCCCGCCGCAGCGTCCGCTTCGGCTTCCCCCGAACCACCATCGCATCTGCCTGAACCGGTCAAGGGCCCCTCAGTCCTTCCAGGCCGGTCATCAGGAGATCATCATCAGTCAGGCATTCGCCAGTCTCGGGCTGCTTCCCGAGTTGCTTCGCGCCATCGAAGAACAGGGTTACACCGACCCCACTCCCATTCAAGCGCAGGCTATTCCGGTCGTGCTCTCAGGCCGGGATCTGTTGGGTGCAGCACAAACCGGCACCGGCAAGACAGCTGGGTTTACCCTGCCCTTGCTGCAGCGCCTGGCACCCCACGCGAGCAAGAGTTTCTCGCCCGCGCTGCACCCGGTGCGCTGCCTCATCCTCACGCCCACGCGCGAACTCGCCATCCAGGTTTTCGAGAGCGTGAAGTCTTACGGCAAGTACATTCCGCTCAAGCCCTACGTGGTCTACGGCGGCGTGAATATCAACCCGCAGATCGCCGAGATGCGAAAGGGCGTGGAGATTCTCGTCGCCACGCCAGGCCGGCTGCTGGACCTGGTCGGGCAAAAGGCCGTGGACCTGCGCACCGTGCAGATCCTGGTGCTCGATGAGGCCGACCGCATGCTCGACATGGGCTTCATTCCGGACATCAAGCGCATCATCAACATGATCCCGGGCTCCCGGCAGACGCTGCTCTTCTCGGCGACATTCTCCGACGAGATCCGCAAGCTCGCCTCGCAATTTCAGAAGGACCCGGCCACCGTTGAAGTCGCGCGTCGCAATACCGCCGCTGAGTCGGTCACTCAGTGGGTTCATCTGGTGGACTCAGCTCGCAAGCGCGACCTCCTGGCGCACCTCGTGAAGTCGCACAACTGGGAGCAGGTGCTGGTTTTTTGCAAGACCAAGCACGGCGCCAATCGCCTCGCCTACCAGCTGGATCGCGATGGCATTCACGCTGCAGCCATACACGGCAACAAGAGCCAGAACGCCCGTATCGAGGCACTGGAAAGCTTCAAATCGAACAAAGTACGCGTGCTGGTCGCCACGGACATCGCGGCGCGAGGGCTGGACATCGAGGCGCTGCCGCATGTGGTGAACTTCGACCTGCCCACCGTGCCGGAGGATTACGTGCATCGCATTGGCCGCACGGGCCGCGCGGGCATGGAGGGCGAGGCGGTGTCTCTCGTGTGCGCGGAGGATAAGCCCCTGCTCGCAGCCATTGAGTCCTTGATCAAGAAGAAGATTGAGGTGCGCACCGCAGAGGGCTTCGGCAGCGCACGGCGAAGCAGTAGCGACGAATCCGCTCGCCCCCCTGCGCGCTCCGAGCCGTCGCGCAGCGGGGATGCCGGGAGATCCCCACCCGGACGCGGGCGAGAGGGCCATCGCGGAGATGAGGAACGCCGGGACCGGCGTGATCGTCGCCCGGAGGGAATGCCGCGCCCAGCTCGGCCGGCACCCGAGGCCAATGCAGCTCCGAGCCCTGCTCCTTCGGACATCGATTTTTCCAAGCCATACGAGCCACCAGAGGAATCTGCGCCAGCACAGCGCCCTGATCAAGCTTCGGGGACTCGGCGACGGTCAACTCAACCCGTCCCGGCGCTCTTCCGTCGAAAGCACAGCTAGGGCCTCCTCGCGCCGTCGGAACTAGTGCTCGCCCGGGCATGCTCGGCTTCGAGCCGACACGGACGAAAAAAAAGGCCGCCCAAGGGCGGCCTTTTTTCAGCAAGCAAAACTCAAATTTTCTTGATCTGCTCGAGGATCTTGAACGTCGACTTCGATGCCCCATGAAACAAGCGCTTGAACGCCTTGGGCAGGCAGCGGCGTTCGAGGGTATTTCGGCGAGTACGTTTACGTTCAGCCATGTTCGCTTTAGCTCAGGAGGCAGCAGTCAATGATGAAGAACGAAGAGGCTTCCGTTCCGGAAGCCTCTTCGCACATAAGGCCCTGGCAATGACCTACTTTCTCACGGGTAATCCGCAATATCATCGGCGCAACGTCGTTTCACGGTCCTGTTCGGAATGGGAAGGGGTGGGGCCAACGCGCTATGGTCGCCAGGAATTCGGTAGGCGTGTCGGCAACGGTCTGGCCGCCACGCGCAGTTCGGAAAACAGAAGGTTTGGGTCACGCATTGCCTCGGTGCACAAGGCTTCGAGGCAGAGTTATAGAGTCAAGCCACACGGGCAATTAGTACTGGTTAGCTCAAGGCGTTACCACCCTTACACACCCAGCCTATCAACGTCCTGGTCTCGGACGACCCTACAGGGGGGTTAAACCCCCGGGAGATCTCATCTTCAGGCAAGTTTCCCGCTTAGATGCTTTCAGCGGTTATCTCTTCCGCATTTAGCTACCCGGCAATGCGACTGGCGTCACAACCGGTACACCAGGGATGCGTCCACTCCGGTCCTCTCGTACTAGGAGCAGCCCCCGTCAAATCTCCAACGC
>JAFMJY010000144.1 GCA_017853245.1 Burkholderiales bacterium
CGCTGGTCGACGCCGCAGTCGGCCGCGGCGTTGGGCCAGTTCAGGGAAACCAGCCGTGGGCGGCTTCGCTTCGGAAGATTCGCGACCGCCTTTCGCACCGAGCCGCTCTCAATGCTCTCGAACACCACGGCGTCGGGTCGTTCGCGGCGGATCCAATCCGTCAGCCGCGCCGGTGTGAGCACCAGGCCGCCTTCCGTCTCGAGCAGCGGCGCGACCGCCTCGGTGCCGCCGAACTGGTGGTGCCAAGCCATCCCGCCGCTCCAGCGGTGGTTCACGCGCTCGTCCCACGCCTGCGGCATCGCCAAGCCGATCCGGCGGCAGCCGGCGCGGGTGAGTTGGGCGCAGGCGAGCAGCACATTGTCGAAGTGGTTGGGCGTCACCCCGTGGAAGCGTGGCGCGGTGACGGCCGATGTGACCGTCACCACGGAAAATGACTCCCAGTCGAGCAGCCGGGTAAAGTCGGTCGGCTGGCGGCGCGGCAACAGAAGCAGACCCTCGATGCCCCGGCTCGCGAGCACGCGTCGCAGGCGCGCGGGAGATTCGTAGTCATCGGTGAAAACGACGTCGAATCCGTAGCCGAGCGAGGCGGCGCGGGTCCGGAGGCTTGCCGTGAGGCGGGTGAGGAAGTTCTCGGCGCCGGGCGGGGCGTCCGGCCAGCGCTCGAGGAGTCCGCAGAGGTTGGCCTGCGCCCGGGCCGGCGCGCGGGTCCGCAGGTGGTGCATGAGCCGCGCGACGTGCGGATCCGGCCGGTAGCCGCGCGATTCAGCGAGGCGCCGGAGGCGCCGGCGCGTGGCGACCGAGACCCCGGGGCTGCCGCGCAGCGCGAGCGACATGGTCATTGCGCTCACGCCAGCCTCGGCGGCGAGGCTGCGCAGGGTGGGGCGGGGCGCGGTCATTAACTTTACTGTAAAGTACGCCCGCCCTCGCGGTCGAGCCCGATCGGCGGCAAACAACCGGTTGAACCCTCCGTTACCCATGAACTCCCGTCACCTGCTCCCCCTCGCGCTCGCGGTCCTCTCCGCCGGCGCCGTTCTCCCCGCCCAGACCGCCCCCGCGTCCGCCGACGCCGCCAAGGAGGCCGCCGTGCAGCTGCCGGCCTTCACCATCAGCTCCGAGAAGGACACCGGCTACGTCGGCACCTCCTCCCTGAGCTCCACGCGCATCGCGGTCGACCTCTCCGAACTGCCGCAGTCGGTGAAGGTGCTGAACCAGTCGTTCCTCAAGGCGGTGAATCCGTTCATGCTGACGGATATCCTCAATTACACCGGCGGCGCCCAGAACGGGCAGCTGAACTGGACGCCCGGCCGCCTCAACATCCGCGGCTACACCGGCGACGGCGACTACAACGACAGCTTCGCGCCCTCCGCCGGCTCCGCGGTCGACTCCGCGGTCTACGAGCGCTTCGAGGTCATCAAGGGCCCGTCCTCCATCTTCCTCGCGACCGACGGCACGCCCGGCGGCGTCGTCAACAAGATCACCAAGAGCCCGCTTTCCGCGCCGAGCACCACCCTGCGGCTGCAACTCGGCCTTTTCGACGCCAACCGCGTGGACTTCGACACCACCGGAGCGATCACCAAGGACGGCAAGCTCCTCTACCGGCTGGTCGCGGCGCAGCAGTACTCCGACGGCTACTATGACAACACCTACATGCACCGGCTCACGATCATGCCGGCGCTGAGCTACCAGTTTTCCGCGGACTCCAAGTTCGTCCTCAAGGCCCTCTACGTGGACACCGACTGGCCCTCCTACAACGGCCTCGCGATCGACCCGCGCACGCGGAGGATGTTCGACGTTCCGTACACCCGCTCGCAGTCCGAGGGTAAGCCCTACAACTGGCGCACCGACGCGGTGAAGCGCGTCTGGGGCGACTACACTTCACGGCTCAACGAGCACGTCGCGCTCCACCTCGCCGGCATGAACGCGTGGAACGCCCCGAGCCGCGTCGAGTCGGTCGCCCCCACCTGGAACGAGGGCCTGCGCGCCTTCCCCGCCAACCTGGTCAACTACAAGCCGGGCGATCTCATCCCCCGCAGCACGACCGCCGACAACCAGATCAGCCGCTACCGTTCGCTGCAGGCCGACCTGAACTTCAACTTCAACACCGGCGCGGTGAAGCACAACCTGCTCATCGGCGGCGAGGCGCGGGAAAGCACCTTCAAGCTTCAGGCTTTCGCCGGCACCTCCTCGGGCTGGGATCCGTTCAAGGAAACCGTTCCCGTCGTCACCGTTAACTACACCGCGCCGGTCGCGCAGACCGTGCAGTACACCGGCAACGGCCGTATCTTCGTCCTCGATACCGCCAAGTTCTTCGATGACCGCCTGATCCTCTCCTACGGGTTCTCCCGCTCGCGGGCCAACGCCTATACCTTCAACGAGCTCGCCCGGCTTTACACGCCGGCGGAATACTCGGTGAACAAAAATCTCAAGCAATACGGTGCCGTGGTGAAGGTCCTGCCCGGGGTGAACGCCTTCGTCGGCTACAACGAGAATTTCGCCCTGAACGGCGTCGGGCTCGTCAACGGCGTCACCGGGGCCCTCCCGCCCAAGGAAGGCAAGCAGTGGGAAGTCGGTCTGAAGAGCGAACTGCTCAACAAGCGCCTGCGCGTCACGATCTCCTACTTCGACATCAAGCAGACCAACAACACGGTCCCGTCCTACCCGCTCGACCCGCTCAATCCGAACGTCCTGGTCCCCGGCGTGATCTCGCGCGGGTTGGACGGCGACGCCTCCTTCCAGGTCACGAGCAACTTCTACCTCATGGGCTCGTTCGCCGCCTACAATCCGAAGTCCGTGCTCGGGCCGGCGGTCAACGGCGTCTACGTCCAGCCGTACTACGGTCGCGCCGTCACCGGCTCGATCCCCGTGGGCAACACCGCGAAGAACACCTCCAGCCTTTTCGGCCTCTATCGCTTCACCAACGGCGATCTCAAGGGCCTCGAGGTCGGTCTCGGCTACAACTACCTGTCGAGGCGCGCCATCACCGACGGACCGAATCAGGTCATGCTCGGCTATGTCGACGGCCGCCTGCTCCTGAACTCGAGCATCACCTACAAGGCGAGCCGCAGCATCACGTACACGCTCAACCTGGATAATCTGCTCAACGAGAAATACATCTACTCCGTGCGCAGTCAGAACGTGATCGTCCCCGGCCAGGCGTTCAACGCCAAGGCCGGCATCGAGTACCGCTTCTGAGCTCTCCCGCTTCGGCCGGCTGACCCTCCGGGCGGCCGGCCGGCTTCCGTCCGCGTCGTCCACCCCGCTTGCGCTCCGCCATGCCCTCCCGCCGCGTCCTCCCGTTCCTCGCCGCCTGCGGTCTCGCCGCCGCGTCCCTTCCCGCCGCCCCCCGCGTCGAGCTCAGCCTCGACGCCGGCTGGGGCTTTCAGCTCGGTGAAACATCCGGCGCCGAGTCGCCCGGCCTCGACGATTCCGCCTGGTCGAGGATCGACCTCCCGCACACCTGGAACGCACTCGACGGGCAGGACGGCGTGCGCGACCGGTCCGCGGTGCGCGCCGGGATGCGCGGCGACTACGTCCGCGGCACCGGATGGTACCGCCGCCCCGTGACGTGGGACCAAGCCTGGGCCGGCCGGCGCGTCTACCTCCAGTTCGACGGGGCCAACCGTCGCGCCGACGCCTTCATCAACGGGCGGCTCGTCGGTTCCCACCTCGGGGGACACGCGCGTTTCCGCTTCGATGTCACCGACGCGCTGCGCCGCGACGGACCCAGCGTGCTCGCCGTCCGCGTCAACAACGAGGACAACGATATCATCCCTCATTCGGGCGACTTCACGTTCTTCGGCGGCATCTACCGCCGCGTCGCGCTCGTCGTGGCCGACGAGGTGCAGATCGACCTCATGGACCACGCGTCGCCCGGCGTCTACCTGCGGCAGGACAAGGTCACCGCGGAGATCGCCGAGGTGGCCGCGCGGGTGAAATTGGCGAACCTCGGGGCGGCTTCGGCCGAGCTATCCGTGCGGGCCAAGGTAACCGATGCCGCCGGCCGTGTCGTCGCGAACGCGGAGACCCCGGTTTCACTCGCCGCCGGCGCGCGGGGCGAGGTCACGCTGCCGCTGGTCATCCGCCAGCCACGGCTCTGGAACGGCCGCGCGGATCCGTATCTCTACTCCGTCGCGGTCGAGGTCGCCGCCGGCGGAGTCACGCGCGACACGATTATCCAGCCGCTGGGGCTGCGATTCTTCGAGGTTCATCCCGAGCGCGGGTTCCTGCTCAACGGGCGCTACCTCGACCTGCGCGGCGCCAGCCGCCATCAGGACCGTCCCGGGAAAGGCTGGGCGATCAGCGACGACGACGACCGCGAGGATTTCGCGTTGATGATGGAGATGGGCTGCACCGCGATCCGCGTCGCGCACTACCAGCAATCGCCGCTCTGGTTCCGGCTCGCCGACGAGCAGGGCGCGGTGTTGTGGGCCGAGATCCCCTTCGTGGACGAGGCCATGCCTTCGGCGGGTTTCTTCAACAACGCGCTGGAGCAGATGCGGGAGTTGATCCGCCAGAACTACAATCATCCCTCGATCTGTTTCTGGGGTGTCGGCAACGAGAACTTCGACCACGACCAGAGCTTTGCGCAGGGCATCGCGCAGTACGGGCCGGTGTCGGAGCGCCTCATCCAGGCGCTGCACGCCCTCGCGAAGTCCGAGGATCCAACGCGGCCCACCACCTATGCGTCGTTCCACTCGGAGAGCGATGTGAAGCTCGCGCTGCCGGGTCAGCCGATGGTTTCGCACCGCGCGGAGCCGCAGCGCTGGTACACCGACCTCACGGCGTTCAACAAGTACTACGGCTGGTACTACGGCGAACCGCAGGACAATGCGGTGTTCTTTGATTCCCACCACGCGCGGCATCCGGCGCAGCGCCTCGCGGTGAGCGAGTACGGTGCGGGCGGGAGCATCCGCCAGCACGAGGCGGCGACCTACGGCGGGCCCGGCTACGTGCGCGTGCCGATGGAGACGATGCGGCCGCGGGCCTTCGCGAAGGAACATCCCGAGGGCTACCAGGCGTACTACCACGAGGAGTCGTGGCGCGTGTTCAAGACGCGGCCCTACCTTTGGGCGAAGTTCATCTGGAACATGTTCGATTTCGCGGTCGACTGGCGCGACGAGGGCGACACCCCCGGGCGCAACGACAAGGGCATGGTGACTTTCGACCGGAAGACGCGGAAGGATGTGTTTTACTTCTATCAGGCCAGC
>JAFMJY010000145.1 GCA_017853245.1 Burkholderiales bacterium
GTGGTGAAGCTCGAGCAGAACTACCGCTCGCAGGGCGCGATCCTGGATGCGGCCAACGCCGTCATCGCGCAGAACAAGTCACGTCTGGGCAAGAACCTCTGGACCTCGGAGGGCCGCGGAGAGCCGCTGCGCATCTTTGCCGCCGCCACTGATGAAGAAGAAGCGCGCTTCGTGGTTGATGAGGTGAAGTCGCTCAAGCGTGACGGCCTGCGCCTGGCCGACACGGCGCTCCTCTATCGCTCGAACGCCCAGTCGCGCATCCTCGAGCACGCGCTCTTTCGCGCGGGCGTGCCCTACCGCGTCTACGGCGGCCTGCGTTTTTTCGAGCGCCAGGAGGTGAAGCATGCGATTGCCTACCTGCGCCTGGCGGCCAATGGCAACGACGACACGGCGTTTAGTCGCGTGGTGAACTTCCCGCCGCGCGGCATTGGCGCGCGAAGCGTCGAGCAGCTGCAGCTGGCGGCCGAGGCGGGCGCCGGCAGTTATCTCGCCGCGGCTCGGGTGAATGCTGTCACCGGCCGCAGTGGCGCGGCGATCGCGGTGTTCGTTGCCATGATCGAGCGGCTTGCGAGGGCGGCCGAAACGCTGACGCTCCCCGAGCTGGTGGAGGAGGCGCTCGCCCTCTCAGGCCTCAAGGACCACTACGCCGCGGAGCGTGATGGCCAGGACCGGGTGGCGAACCTGAACGAGCTCACCAGCGCCGCGGCGCTGTTCGCCGAAGAGTTCGAGGTTGGTGTCGAGCCCGCCGGTGAGGCGGAACAGGACGTCGCCGCCGTACCCGGCACCCACGCGCAACAGGTGCTCGCGGCGTTCCTGTCGCACACCAGCCTCGAGGCGGGGGAGTTCGAGGCGGCAGCCGGCGAGGACGCGCTGCAGCTGATGACCGTGCACGCGGCCAAGGGCCTCGAGTTCGATGCCGTGTTCCTGGGCGGCCTCGAGGAAGGCCTCTTCCCGCACGAGAACAGCCTCATGGAAGACGGCGGGCTCGAAGAGGAGCGCCGCCTCATGTACGTTGCCATCACGCGGGCGAGAAAGCGCCTCTACCTCTCGTACGCCGGCAGCCGCATGCTGCACGGCCAGCCGCGCTACGGCATCGTCTCGCGCTTTGTCGAGGAGATACCCGCCGAGCTGTGTCGCTGGATCGTGCTTCCTGAGGAGCGCGCGTTCCAGGCGCCGGCGCGCCCGTTCCCCGGCGGGCAGTCGGGCTGGGGCTCGGGCGGGGGCCGCGCGCCGCAGGCCGATGCCACGCGCTACAGCACCGCGCCGCGCGCGCGCTTCGAGACCGAGCGCCCCGACGAGCACCCGTTCTCCATCGGCGCCACGGTGCGGCACGCGAAGTTCGGCGAGGGAACGGTGATCAACTTCGAGGGGCGGGGGCTGGACGCCCGTGTCCAGGTGCGATTCCGCAGCGAGGGCACCAAGTGGCTTGCCCTGCAGTACGCGAAGCTCGAGAAAGCCTGAGCGCTGGCTAGGGTGGCGAGTCGCCCTGCGCAGGCGACGGCGGCTCGCCGAAAACATCTGCAAAGCCCGTGTAGGTGCTCGCCACCATGACGGGGATGGCAACCAGCAGGCCCAGCCCCCAGGGCAGGGCGCCCGCCACGAAGAGTGCCGTGAGGACAACCCCGTAAGCCAGCATCGCGCCCAGGTTCGAGAGCGCGGCGTAGACGCTCCAGCGCAGCGCGTGTGCCGTCGTGAGGTCATGGAAGGCGAGGAGGGCCGGGGCGAACCACAGCGCGCCCTTCACGACCCCGGTTAGCAGGGCGCCCACCAAGAGGATCCACTCCTTGCCCTGCAGCGCCTCCACCCAGGCGCGCATGTCGAACACGGCGCCCTTGTCTCCGGGCGTGAGTCCGGGCAGGCCCAGCGCGCCCATGGCGACGAAGACGAGCAATTCCGCTGCGAGCAGCAACGCGCCCACGTTGATGAGCGGTCGAAGCGGCCGGCGGAACCCGGCGAAGAGCGACCCCATGTCGATCGACTGCCCGGCGCGCTGGCGGTGAGCGGCGAGGGCAAAGCCCGCGAAGAAGACCGGCTGCAGGAGATTGGCCACCACGCCGCCGATGAGCGGCACCATCACCAGCCCGAGGGTGATGACCATCCAGCCCGCGGCGAGGCCGATCCACGCCCAAGGCTTGCGGCGAAAAAGCTGCCAGCCCCCTGCAAGCCAGGCCGCGCCGCTGCGGGCGGGAACGTCCCGCACCCGGATCGGCACGCCCGCGGCCGGCGTCATCCCGCCTCCGGCATGGGCTGCGCGTGCGCGATGTGGTGCTCCAGGAGCAGGCGCGAGAACGCGTGGTCTTTTTCGATGGTCATCTGGGCCTCGCGGGGAAAGTGGTTGTAGTCGAGGCGGCCGAGCCAGGTCCGCAGCGCCGCCCGCCTCAGCATCACCGGCCAGCGCGCCCGCTCGGCCGCCGTGAAGGGCCGGCGACTGTCGTAGCCGGCCAGCAGCGCAGCCATCCGCGCCGGGTCGGCCGTGGCATCGGCGCCGACGCACCAGTCGTTCACGGTGATGGCGACGTCGAAGAGCAGCGTGTCGTCGCAGGCGAAGTAGAAATCGATGACGCCCGCCCGCCCGTCCTCATCCCAGAGCACGTTGTCACGGAAGAGGTCCCCGTGGATCACGCCTTGGGGCAAGTCGGCATCGTCCTGGCTTGCCTGGAACCGGTTTTCCGAATCCATCCGTGCCGCGGCATCGGCATCGATGCGGGGGCGGACGCGGTCCGCAAAGGCTTCCCGCCAGGCCTGCCCGCGCCAGTTGGCCAGGCCGGGATCGTAGTCGGCCGCCGCTGCGTGCAGGTTGGCCAGCACCACGCCGGCGGCGTGGCAGTCGGCTGCGGAGGGAAAGAGGCGCGGCGCTCCCGGGAGCCGTGCGACGATGGCCGCTGGCTTGCCGCACAGGGTCGACAGAAAGCCGCCGCCGGCGAGCGCTACCGGCGCCGGGCAGCGGATGCCGCGCTCGGCCAGGTGGTGCATGAGCCCCATGTAGAACGGCAGGTCCTCGGCGGCAATTTTCTCGAACAGCGTGAGGACGTAGCGGCCGGTGGTGGTGGTCAGGAAATAGTTGGTGTTCTCCACGCCTTGCGAGATGCCTTCGAGACTCTCCAGCTCGCCGAGCGCGTAATGCCCGAGCAGGGCGCGCGCCTCGCCTGCCGTGACCGGCGTGAATACGGACATGAGCGGGGGCTTGCGTCTAAAACTCGACGAGCACCCACTGCGGCACGCGCAGCCGGGTGTCGAGGTCGTCCTGGCGCGCGAATTGCCCGTCACCCCGATGGTCGATGAGCACGTAGGGCTTGCCGTGCGCAGGGGTGACGCGAAGCATGTAGAGCCGGCCGTTCACGCGGTACTCGGCGACGGTGCGCTCCGCCTCCTGGCGGATGGTGACCTGCGGCTCCAGCACCGCGGCCGACTCGCCGATGCGGGGCGGCGGCCCGATGTCCTCCAGGGGGATGACGCCGGGCGGCAGCGGCCGTGGCGTGGATTGCGCGGCAGCGCCGAGGCAGAGGGCAACTCCCGCGAGGGCAAGGCAGAGGCGCGTCATCGCAAGGCTCCAGCAGGCCACGCTGTCCGCGGCGCGCCTCACAGCGCGTACTCCCGGGCGAGCTCGGCGGGGGAAGCGGCAAAGCCGCGCGCATGGTAGTGGGCAAAGATTGCATCGACCACCTGCGCGGGGTCATCGACCACCTGGAGCAGGTCGGCATCCTCGGGGCTGATGAAGCCCCCCGTCGCGAGGCGGCCGCGAACCCAGTCCACCAGGCCAGCCCAGTGCTCGGCGCCGACGAGGATGGTGGGCACCTTGCGCACCGTTCGCGTTTGCACGAGCGTCAGCACCTCGAAGAGCTCATCGAGCGTGCCGTAGCCGCCCGGCAGCATCACGAATGCGCAGGAAAGCTTCACGAACATCACCTTGCGCGCGAAGAAGTGCTGGAAGGTGTGCGACACGTCCTGGTAGGGGTTGGCCCGCTGCTCGTGGGGCAGCTGGATGTTGAGCCCGACGCTGGGGCTCGCCCCCGCGAAGGCGCCCTTGTTCGCCGCCTCCATGATGCCGGGGCCGCCGCCGGAGATCACCGAGAAGCCCGCGTCCGAGAGGCGCCGGGCGATGTCCACTCCGAGCTCGTAGGCGGGCTCGCCGGGCTTGACGCGCGCGCTGCCGAAGATCGACACCGCCGGCTGGATGGCCTGCAACTGCTCGGTGGCGCTGACGAACTCTGCGATAATTTCGAACATCCGCCACGCCTCGCGCGCCGAGGTCTGCGCACGGTGCACGAGCTGCGGGTCGGAGGGGGTGGGGATCTTCTTCGACATCGGGGCGGCACCTTCGAGTCGTGGAAAGCCAGAAGAGGACGAACGCCGGACCATGCGCCCGCCCCCCGCCTGTCGCCTGCTGCTGGTCGACGCCTCGAGCTATCTCTTCCGCGCCTTCCACGCAATCCGCGAGTTGCGAAGCCCGACGGGCGAGCCGACGAACGCGATCTTCGGCGTCGTCAACATGCTGCGCAAACTTCGCGAGGATTTCCCGGCCGATTATATCGCCGCCGTCTTCGACCCCCGGGGCCCGACCTTCCGCGAGGCGATCTATCCGGAGTACAAGGCGAACCGCGACGCCATGCCCGAGGACCTCGCCGCCCAGGTCGCGCCGCTGCACGAGACGATCCGGGCGCTGGGCTGGCCGATGGTCGTGGTCGACGGCGTGGAGGCCGACGACGTGATCGGCACGCTCGCCCGCGCCGCCCTCGAGCGCGAGGGATGGGAGACGGTGATCTCCACCGGCGACAAGGACCTCACGCAACTGGTCACGGATCGCGTCACCTGGGTGAACACGATGTCGAACGAGCGGCTGGACCCTGCGGGCGTGGAAGCGAAGTTCGGCGTGCCACCCGCGAGAATCGTCGACTACCTTGCCCTCGTGGGCGATGCCGCCGACAACGTGCCCGGGGTCGACAAGGTGGGCCCGAAGACCGCGGCAAAGCTCCTGCAGGAATATGGCTCGCTCGACGCGCTGGTCGCGCGCGCCTCCGAGGTGAAGGGTGTGGTGGGCGAGAACCTTCGCCAGGCCCTGGCGTGGCTCCCCACGGCGCGCACGCTCGTGACCGTGAAGACGGACGTGGCGTTGCCGTTCACGCTGGAGTCGCTCACGATGC
>JAFMJY010000146.1 GCA_017853245.1 Burkholderiales bacterium
GCTCCTTGAAGGAGGCGGTGAACTGGTGATTCTCGAACTTGAGCCATACCTCCGCCCCCGTCACCTCGGAAAGCGTGCGGGAGTGCAGGAAAGGCGTTTCGACCACCTGCCCCTTGAGCACGGAGGCGGCGGCGCGGACGTCGTCGAGGGTCACGGACATGGCCGCTATTTTCCGCGATTTCACCCCTCACCGCCGCCCCCTACGGCAAAGTGGCTGGCGATCGCCTAGACTGGCGAGCCCGATGCCTCCACGCCGCTTCTCCCGCCTCACCGAGTTCGTCCAGGCCGCCTGTGGCGAGCCCGCTGACGTTGCCGCCTCGCTCGGATTGCTTGCCTTCCGCTGCGGGGGTGTCGACGTAGGCTGGATTGCGCCGACCTTCGCCGCGCGCCTCGCCCGTTGGCCACTCTGGTTCCAGTGCCTGCCCGATAGCGTGACGCTGCGCACCACGCCGGATTCGCCCGAGATGCGTTCGGAGGCCGTTGCGCAAGTCGCCGCCGCCCTGCGTGCGGAGGCCGTGATCGATGGCTGGCGTGACGAACGGGTAAGCGTGGCGCCGGCGTTCGGCGCTGACGAGCTGTTCCGCGTCGAGCGCGCCGCCACGCGTCACTTTGGCTTGATGGCGTATGCCTCGCACGCCACGGGGTTCATTGCGGACGAGGCAGACAGGCGCCTTTGGATCAGCCGACGCGCCGCCACCAAATCGGTCGACCCGGGGCGGCTGGACAACCTGGTGGGCGGCCGCATTGCCGCGGGATTTTCTCCCAGCCAAACGATCATGAAGGAGGCGTGGGAGGAAGCCGGCATCCCGATGAGCCTGCTCGGCATCATCAAGCCCGCTGCGGTCATTCAGGTGGCCTACCCCGTGCCGGAAGGACTGCATCAGGAAACGCTCTTTTCGTACGACTTGCCGCTCCCGGGGCACTTCACGCCCATCAACCAGGATGGGGAAGTGGCGAGCATTCGGCAGACGAGCGTTGCGGAAACGATCGAGGCGATTCTCGACGGGGAGTTCACCCTCGACGCGGGAACGGTGACGATCGACTTCCTGATCCGCCATGGGCTTCTCCAGGAGAGCGCTGATGACCTCGCTCACCTGCGCCGCCTGATCCGGGGCTGATCGATGGGCAGCACCGTCAAGGCACTCGCCGCCACACTGGCGCTTCAGCTCTTTTCCACGCTTTCCATCGTCGCCGTGGCGGTGATGGCCCCGAAGATCGGCGCCTCCACGGGCATCGACGCATCGGCGATCGGCCATTTCATGGCGATCGCCTACGGAATGAGCATGCTGGGCGCGCTCACGTCCGCGGCCTTCATCCATCGGTACGGGCCGATCCGCGTGAGCCAGTTCGCGTTGCTCATCGCGGCAGCAGGACTCGTCGCAGTCGCGGTGGGGTCGCTGCCCTTCATCCTCCTCGGCGCAGCCCTGCTGGGGTTCGCGTACGGGCCGCTCACGCCCTCGAGCTCCCACATTCTGTCGCGACGGGCGCCCTCGCATCGAGTGGGGCTCATCTTCTCCATCAAGCAGACTGGCGTGCCGATCGGCGCGGCGCTCGCGGGCGCCACCGTCCCTGCCCTGGTGATCCTCGCCAATTGGCAAGGCGCGGCGCTGATCGTCGCTGCGTCCTGCGCGGCCACGGCCCTGGCCGTGCAACCCATCCGGCGTGAGTTCGACAGCGAACGGGATCCGTCAACGCCCCTCCGCTTCTCGGGCTTGCTGGGGCCGATTCGCATCATCCGCAGCTCGCCGCACCTGCACAGGCTGGCGTGGTGCTCGTTCATGTTCTGCGCCATGCAGATGTCGCTCATCACCTTCATCGTGAACCACCTCACGTTCAACGTGGCGCATACGCTGGTGGCAGCGGGCCTGATGCTCTCGGTAGCGCAAGCCGGGGGCGCCATCGGCCGCGTGCTCTGGGGCGCGGTGGCGGACTGGACGCGCTGGCCTGAGCGCGTGCTCGGCGGCTTGGGCATCGGCATGGTGGTTGCGGCCGTGCTCACCTCGCAATTCGAGCCGGGATGGCCCGGGTGGGCCATCGGCGCCGTGTGCTTCCTGTTCGGCTGCACCGCAGTCGGCTGGAACGGGACCTACATCGCGCGCATGGTGACGCTGGCCCCTGCCGGACGGGCGAGCGACGCCTCGGCAGGCTCCGCCGTGTTCACCCATGGAGGCGTGCTGGTGGTGCCGCCGATCTTTGCGTTGCTGGTGTCATCAGGCGTGAGTTACGGCACGGGCTACCTGCTCGTCTCGGTGCTGGTGCTGGGCGCCTCCGGCTGGCTCCTGACGCGGCCCCGGTAACATGACAGGGCAATGACAGGCGTCGCCCTCCTGCTGATCGTCACCTCGGCGCTCATCCACGCGAGCTGGAACTTCCTCCTCAAGAAGAGCGGTGGCGGCGCAGGGCTCATTTCGGCCTCCTGCCTTGCCTCGCTGGTGGTCTACGCGCCGGCGATCGCGGCCGTAGTGTGGTGGCAGGGTTACAGCCCGGAACCGATCCACTTCCTGCTCATGTTCACGAGCGGAATGATCCACACCGTCTACTTCCTGACGCTGGATCGCGCCTACCGCAGCGGAGGCGATCTCTCGATTGTCTATCCCCTCGCCCGCGCCACGGGGCCGCTGATCACTATCGTGGTCGCGATCGTCCTGCTCGGCGAGCGGCCGGGCTTCTTCGCCTTGGCGGGGGCGGCGTTGATCGGCGTTTCAGCCATCCTTCTCACGGGCAATCCCTTGGCGTGGCGCAAGAATGGATCCGGCAAGGCGGCGGGTTTCGCCATCCTCACCGGCTGCATCATCGCGCTATACACAGTGTGCGACAAGGCGGCCGTGGCGAAGTGGCTCGTTCCCCCGCTCATCTTCGACTGGGGTTGCAACCTGTTCCGCTCGCTCGTGCTCATTCCCTACACGGAGAAGCGCCAGCCCGGGGCTACGCTCAAGGCTTGGCGCGAGCGGCGGGGGACGATCCTGGCCATCGCCTGCCTGTCACCGCTTTCCTACATCTTCGTCCTCTGGGCAATGGTATTCACGCCCGTGAGCATCGTGGCTCCGGCCCGCGAAGTCTCGATTCTCTTCGCGGCGATATTGGGGGCGCACTTCCTTCGGGAGGGCGACCTGGGGCGCCGGCTCGTGGCTGCCGCGGGGATGGTGCTGGGTATTGCGGGGCTGACGCTCGGCTGACGCCAGCCGGCCAGCTCAATCGGCCTTGTCGTTGCGGACCCGAAGGCTCAGGATGTTGCGGCCGCCCTCGTAGCGGTAGTCGGCTTTCTCGGTGCGGCCCCGAATCAGCCGCTCGCTCAAATCGTCCGCACGCCCGCCCGCCTCGAGAATGTTGCCAGCCGCGCCCGCCGCCGAGCAGATGAACTCCAGCGTGCCATCCCGCTCCGAGTACTCGAGCGTCAGCTGCACATCCTCGAAGCTCGGCTGCAACCCGAGCACCTCTTCAACCAGTGAGATCACATGCTCGCGCATGCGACGGGGCAGGATGTGCTTCTCGCAGAACTGCTCGACTTCGGCGTTGAGGGCGTAGAGGTCGTACTCGGCATCGTCGATCTGGAACTGCCAGCGGCGGATGCGGCGGATGAAGGCTCGCGTCTTTTCGCGCTTCGGGTGCTCGAAGATCACTTCAGGCGGCCCGTCCTCGTAGATCACGCCCTCGTCCATGTAGAAGACGCGCGTGGAAATGTTCTGGGCGAAGCTCATCTCGTGCGTGACAATCACCATTGTCATGCCCGCCTTGGCGAGGTTGCGGATCACCGCCAGCACCTCGCTTACCATGGTGGGGTCGAGCGCTGAGGTGGGCTCGTCGAAGAGAATGATCTCCGGGTCCATGGCGAGGCAGCGCGCAATCGCCACCCGCTGCTTCTGGCCGCCGGAGAGCTGATCGGGGTAGGACTCCGCCTTGTGCCCGAGGCCCACGCGATGCAGCAGCTCATTGCCGCGCTTTTCCGATTCCTCCTTGCTACGCCCGAGCAGCTTCATCGGCCCCAGGCAGAGATTTTCCATGACCGTGAGGTGGGCATACAAATTGAAGTACTGGAAAACCATGCCCATCTTCTGCCGCAGCTTGGGCACATCCGTCTTCGGGTCCAGCAGTGGCACGCCGTCGATCTCGATGGAGCCGCCCGTGGGTGTTTCCAGCAGATTCAGGCAGCGCAGGAACACGCTCTTGCCAGTACCCGACGGACCGATGATGGAGATCACCTCGCCCTGGGCGATGTCGCACTCAACGCCCTTCAGCACCTGGAAGGTGCCGAACTGCTTGGCCAGGCCGCGCACCTTGATCATCGGGCGGCTCCAGCCCGCTTGTGCTTGGGCGTGATGCGCCACTCCACCTTGTCCAGCAGGTATGCCACGAGCCAGGCGATGGCGAGATAAATGATGGCAGTGGCAATGAGCGGCACGAAGGCATCGAACGTGCGGCTGCGGATGATGTCGCTCGCCTTCGTGAGGTCCTGTACTGCCACGTAGCCCACGACGGAGGTCATCTTCACCATCGAGATGACCTCGCCCTTGTAGACCGGCAGAACCTGGCGCAGCGCCTGGGGCATCACGATTAACAGGAAGGCCTGGGCGCGCGTAAAGCCACCGGCGATGCCCGCTTCCGTCTGGCCACGATCCACGCCCTCGATGCCCGTGCGGAACATCTCGGCGCTGTAGGCCGCCATGTTCAGGCCGAAGGCGACCGACGCCACCAGCACTGGGTTCACCTCCACGGAGGCGAACACGATGTAATAGATGATCATCAGCAACACCAGCACCGGCAGGCCGCGCAGCAGCCAGATGTAGACACCGGCAGACCTGCTGAGCAACGTGTTGCGCGACATGCGCATCCAGCAAACCACCGCGCCCAGCAGGGTGCCGAAGATGGTTGACATCACTGAGATGATCGCCGTCACGCCCAGGCCATCGGCGATCAGCTTCCAGCGGTCCTCGTGAACGAGATTCGCATGGATGCGATCCCACACGCTGTCTTCCTTCGCTGCAGGCGCTGGACCGGCTTGCCCGGGCGCCGGCGCCGCGCCGCGCGCGAGGTCCTGCTGCCGCGCCAGCATGTAAGCACCCAACACCGTGTAGGGCTCCGAGAAGTCCACCAGCTTGCTGCGCTCAGCCGTGATG
>JAFMJY010000046.1 GCA_017853245.1 Burkholderiales bacterium
ACGACCGCCCAGTGCTCCTTGAAGTTGATCGGGAAGAAGCGATCCGCGCCGTCGAAGGCCTTCTTCATGTCGTCGGTGAAGCGGTAGTCGTAGAAGCACTTGAGCATCCGGTCGCGGAAGGCCGGTTCCAAGTCGTGCGCGTAGGCGAACGACGAGGTCGGGAACTTGGCGCTGCGGTAGATCACACGGAAGTCGTCTTCCTTGATCTGCCCGCGGCGTGCCATGCGCTCGAACACGTCGGAGGCCACGGCAGCGCCGTCGTAGTCGCCCGAGTTCACGCCCAGCACCGACTGGTCGTGCTTGCCGGAGAAGAGGATCTTGTAGTCCTTGTCTGGCGTGAGGCCTTCCTTCGGGAAGAGCGCCATGGGCGCCATGTGGCCGGAGTTGGACGAGGGCGAGGTGTGGGCGAACTTCTTTCCCTTCAGGTCGGCGAGCTTCTGGTACGGGCTCGACTTCTTCACCACCACGATCAGGTTGTAACCCTGGTAGTCCTTCTCGTAGCCCTTGATCGCAAAAGGCACGGCACCGGCGATGTTCACTGCGAAAGCCGTGGGGCCGGTGGAAAAGCCCCCCACGTGCAGGCGGCCGGAGCGCATGGCTTCGATTTCGGCAGCGTTCGACTGCACCTGGTAGAACACGACTTTCTTGGCCGTGCACTGCGCGAGATAGTCGGTGAACGGCTTGAAGATCTTCTCGTAGACCGCCGGGTCTTCCACCGGGGTGTAGGTGAAGACCAGCGTGTTGGGGTTCTTGAGCCTCTTAGGGTCCTTGGGGGTGTCGGCCACCAGGTCGCCGTTGTCGTCGCAGTAAAGCGTATCGAGGTCGCCGCGGTTCTTGCATTCCTGGGCGAGCGCGCTGCCGGCAAAGGCTGCGGCGAGGGTAAAGGCGAGGGTTCGTGCAAGGTGCTTCATGGGAATCCTCCGGGGGGAAACGAGGCGCGAATTATGCCCCAGCCCGGGATAACAAAGTAGCCTGGCGTGCCCCTGCGTGGCCGAGGGGCTCTCCTATAATTGGGGTGACATGAATCCCTTGCACGGAGCCCTCCCATGACCGTCGATCGCGAAGGCGGCCGCCTGCTCGTCGAACAGCTGCTGGTGCAAGGCGCGGATCTTGCGTTCTGCGTGCCGGGCGAGAGCTTTCTGCCCGTTCTCGACGGCCTCCACGAGCATCGCGATCGCATCAAGCTCGTCGTCTGCCGCCACGAGTCGGCGGCGGCCAACATGGCCGAGGCGCACGGCAAAATCACGGGCCGGCCGGGGCTCTGCTTCGTGACACGCGGGCCCGGTGCAACGCAGGCGTGCGTCGGTGTGCACACGGCATTCCAGGACTCGACGCCGATGATTCTCTTCGTGGGCGACGTGGGCTCGGATTTTCGCGACCGCGAGGCGTTCCAGGAAGTCGACTTCGCGGCCATGTTTCGCCCGCTCGCCAAGTGGGCGGCGCGGATCGATTCGGTGGCGCGCATCCCCGAGTACATCGCTCACGCGTATGCGGTAGCCATGTCCGGCCGGCCCGGGCCCGTGGTGCTTGCGCTGCCAGAGGACATGCTTTCCGCCCGGGCGTCCGTGCCGGACTGCGCCCCCGTCGTGGTGCCGCAGCCAGGCCCCACGGAAGGCGAGATGGCGCGCCTGCGCTCCCTGCTCGAGAGCGCACAACGGCCCATGGTCGTTCTTGGCGGGCCGGGATGGACGCCGCAAGCCTGTGAGGACATCCGCCGATTTGCGGAGGCGAATGCGCTGCCCATCGGCTGCGCTTTCCGCTACCAGGATCGTTTCGACAATCGCCACTCACAGTATCTGGGCGACGTCGGCATCGGCATCAACCCGGCGCTCGCTGCGCGGGTGAAGGAAGCGGATGTGCTGCTCGTCATCGGCGCGCGCATGGGCGAGATGACCACCAGCGGCTACACGTTGATCGACTCGCCAGTGCCGAAACAGCAGCTCGTGCATGTGCTGGGTAGCCCGGATGAGTTGGGGCGCGTGTATCAGGCCACCTTGCCGATTGTCTCGACCATCGCGGGGTTTGCGAAGGCCGCTGCGGCGATGCAATCGGTGGACGGAAGCCGCTGGAAAGCGTCGGTCGGACAGGGGCGCGAGAGCTACCTCGCGTGGACATCGCGGCTGGCGATTCCCGGCCGCCTGCAGCTATGGGACGTGGTCGACTGGCTGAACAAGAACCTGCCCGAGGATGCGATCGTCACCAACGGCGCGGGCAACTACGCCACCTGGCTGCATCGCTTCCACCGCTACCGGGGGCTGGGTTGCCAGGTAGCGCCCACGTCGGGTGCCATGGGGTACGGCGTGCCGGCAGCGATCACCGCCAAGATCGTGCACCCCAAGCGCACGGTGGTGGCCTTCGCGGGTGACGGCTGCTTCCTGATGGCGGGGCAGGAGCTCGCGACGGCGATGCAATACGACGCACCGGTTATCACGCTGGTGTTCAACAATGGCATGTACGGCACCATCCGCATGCATCAGGAGAAGCACTATCCGGCGCGTGTGCACGGCACCGCCATCGACAACCCGGATTTCGCGGCTTACGCGCGGGCTTTCGGTGGCGTGGGCGAGGTGGTGGAAGAGGCCGCGCAGTTCGGGCCGGCGTTCGAGCGCTGTGTGGCATCGGGCAAGCCCGCGGTGATCGAGTTGCGCATGGACCCGGAGGCAATTACGCCGACGACGACGATCGCCAAACTGCGCGCTGCCGCGAAGGCCGGCTGAGCGCGGCTACGGGCAAACGCCAGCGCGCAGCTTCTGCCCCACGGTGGTGGCCAGGCGCCCCTGCATCGCGTCGATGAAGCGGCAGAGATACGGCCGGGTGTCGCGCGGGTCGATCACGTCTTCCACCGCGAACGCCTCCGCCGTGAGCAAAGGGGAAGCAAAGCGGCGCAAATCGGCCTCAATCTCAGCCAGCCGGGCCTTCGGATCCGGGGCGCTTTCGATCTCGCGCTTGAAGGCGGCCGATGCGCCACCTTCCACGGGCAGCGACCCCCATTCCGCCGATGGCCAGGCGATCTTGAAATCCAGCCCGTTCTTGTCCGTGGTGCCCATGCCCGCCATGCCGTAGCACTTGCGGATGACGACGGTGAGCATCGGCACGGTGGCCTGAAGCGCCGTGTAGACGGATTTCATCCCCTCGCGAAGGGTCGCCGCCTGCTCGGCCTGCAAGCCCACCATGAAGCCGGGCACGTCGACGAGGAAGACGATCGGGATGTGAAACGTGTCGCAGAGCTGGACGAAGTGCGTCTGCTTGCGCGCTGCCTTCACATCCATGGCGCCGCCGTTCACCATCGGGTTGTTGGCGATGACGCCGACCACCTTGCCGTTCATGCGCGCGAGCGACGTGATCACCGCGCGGCCGTAGGTGGGCTGGATCTCGAACGCAGAATCGCGGTCGATGATCATGCCCAGGAGCTTTCGCATGTTGTACGGCTGGCGTCGCTCGCGGGGGACGATGGTGAGCAGGCCTTCGTCGCGGCGGTCCGGCGCATCGCCGGTGTCGACAACGGGTGGCAGCTCCCAGACGTTACTCGGCATGTAGCTCAAGTACCGGCGGATCATCGCGAAGCAATCCGTCTCGTTTTCGGCCGCGTTGTCGATGGTGCCGGCCTGGTCGACGGCGATCTGCGCGCCGCCCAGGTCTTCCTTGTGGATCTTCTGCCCGAGCGAGCGCTCGACCACCGGCGGGCCGGCGGCGAAGACCTGGCTCGTACCCTTCACCATCACCGACCAGTGGGAAAGGATGGCTCGGCCGGCGGGGCCGCCAGCGGCAGTGCCCATCACGGCGCTCACCACCGGCACTTCCGACATCAGCTGCACTGAGCGCTCGAAGCCATGCACGCCGGGGAACACCGTGTGGCCTCGGCGAGCGGCGGAGGTGACCGTGCCGCCGGCGCCATCGATCAGATTCACGAGCGGGATACGGTATTCGTGCGCGAGATCCTCGACGAAGCCGCCTTGGCCGCCCTTGCGACGGTCGCTGCCCCAGCTGGTGCCGCCGCGCACGGTGAAATCTTCGCCGCCTATGGCAACGGGCCGGCCATCGATCTTGGCGAGCCCCATGACGTAGGGCGCCGGCACGACGCTCTTCAGCTCACCGTTCTCATACGTTCCCTTGCCGGTGAGCTTGCCCACTTCCTGAAATGAGCTCGAATCGCAAAGGCCCGCGATTCGCTCGCGGATGGTCAAGCGGCCTTGAGAGTGGTGCTTGGCCACGGCCTCGGGGCCACCTAGGTTTTCCGCATAGGCGTGGCGGCGTGCGAGGTCGTCGGCTTCCGGTTTCCAGGACATGTCGGCTCCTAGGTCTCGACGACGGCGAGCAGCGCGCCTTCGTTCAGGGCTTCGCCTTCCTTCACCGTGACTTCAACGACGGTGGCATCCACTTCCGCAGTGACGGGGATTTCCATCTTCATCGATTCGAGAATGAGCAGCGGGTCGTCAGGCCCCACTTTCGCGCCGGGCTGGACGAGCACCTTCCACACCGAGCCGGTGATTTCCGAGCGGATTTCCTGGCGGGCCATGCGAGCTCCTAGGGGTTGGGCTGGTTGCCGTCGAACAGCGTGCCGTCGGCAACCAGCCGGTCGAGTTCCTCGGCGGTCATGCCAGCGACACGAGTGAAGACCTCCCGCGTGTCCTCGCCCACGCGGCGGCCAGCGTGGCGAATGACGCCGGGTGTCTCGGACAGGCGTGGCGCCGGCGCTGCCATCGCGACGGTGCCGAAATCGGGGTCCGGTGCGCGGGTGATGGTGTTGCGGGCAGCGTAATGCGGGTCGCCGAAGATATCCGCTAGCGTGTAGATTCGCGTGGCGGGAACGTCCGCCTCATGCAGCACGCGCTCGAGGTCGACCAGGTCGTTGCGGCGGGTCCACTCGCCCACGATGTCGTCGATGGCCTCGTGATTCGCCGAGCGGTCGACGGCATCGCGGAAGCGTGGGTCGTCGGCGAGCGCCGGCTGCCCCATGCATCCGGCAAGGCGGCGGAACACGCCATCGGCCATGGCGGTGATGTGGATGAACGACCCATCCCGCGAGGCGTACAGATTATTGGGTGTGCTGTCGGGCAGGCGCGAGCCGGTTCGATTGGCCACCAGCCCTAGCTTGTCGTAGGCCGGGATGTGCGGCTCCATGAAGGTGAACGCGCATTCGTAGAGCGCGCTATCCACCACCTGGCCGCGGCCGCTCTTGCCGCGCGCGAGCAGCGCCATCACAGCGCCGAATGCGCCGTAGAGCCCGGTGATGCAATCCGTGAGCGAAACGGCGATGCGAGACGGCGGACGATCCGGGTCGCCGGTGAGGTGGCGAAGCCCGCTCACCGACTCGCCGATCACGCCGTAACCGGGCCGGCCTCGATACGGCCCGGTCTGGCCAAAGCCGCTGATGCGCACCATCACGAGGCCCGGGTTGATGGCGGAGAGGTGCTCGTAGCCCAGGCCCCACTTCTCGAGGCCGCCCGGGCGGAAGTTCTCGACCACGACGTCGCAGTGCTTCGCGAGGCGGCGAATCGCGTCCTGGCCCGCGGGCTTTCGCAGGTCCACCGACACCAGCGCCTTGTTGCGAAGGATGCTGGCTGCGTATAGCGACTTGCCATGCGCGCGCTTGCCCATGGTGCGCACCGGGTCGCCCTCGGCCGGCTCCACCTTGATGACTTCGGCGCCGAAGTCGGCCAGAAGCCGCCCGCAGAACGGGCCGGCGACGGTCGAGCCCATTTCGAGGACGCGGTAGCCGGCAAGCGGGCCGGTGGGGGTGTCGGGCGAGGTCATGGCGCAGTCTCGTTTCGGTCTATTGTGCGGGTCCGGAAATCTGCCGTCAACTTTGTTGACAAAAGTGTTGACAGTTTTTCGGGGGCTTCGGTAGGGTGCGCCCATGCCTGCCGCCAAGCGTCGTTTACCCCCTGCCTCGCGCGCGAAGGCCCGGCCTGCGGGCAGCGCCCGCGACATCGTGGACATCCTCCGCACACGCATCGCTCAGCAGCAGATCGCGCCGGGCGCGAAGTTGCGCGAGACGGAACTGGCGGTGGAGTTCTCCGTGTCGCGCGCCCGCATACGGGAGGCGATCGCAGCGCTGGAGAGCCGCGGGCTGGTCGAGCGGGTGCCCAATCGCGGCGCAGTCGTCACCCGGCTGGACCTCTCGCAGGTCTTCTTCATCTACGACCTGCGCGAGGTCCTGGAGGGGCTCGCCACGCGCCTGGCGGTCGCCAACGTCCCGCCGGCCACCTGGAAACCCGACCTCGAGCGCTTCAAGGGGCCGATGAAGACGCTCGTCGAGCGCGGCGACCTGGACGAGTACATCGCCCACTACGAGGACTTGCGCCGCCGCCTGATCGACGCAGCCGCCAACCCGCTGCTCGCCGAGATGCTCGACACCATCTACGAGAAGACGCAGGTACTCATCCGCCGGATCATCATCCTGCCCGGGCGCGCCGAGGTGGGCCGCCGGCAGCACGTGGCGATGCTGGAGGCCATGTGTAAGGGCGAGGCGCTGGAGGCCGAGCGCCTTCGCCGCGAGGGGCTTCGCACCGCCAAGGCCGCGCTGGAAAAGTACCAGCGCTACATCCTGTGATCCGGGCGGGCTGAAATGGCGCTGTTCGGGAGGGTGCTGGTGGCCAATCGCGGCGCGGTCGCAGACCGCGTACTTCGCGCGCTCAACGCGCTGGGCATCCCATCGCTTGCAGCGTACTCCGAGGCTGACGCGGGCGCGCCCTGGCTCGCTCGCGCGTCGGAAACCGCGTGCATCGGGCCCGCGCCGGCGCGGGAAAGCTACCTCAACGTGGAGGCGATTCTCGCGGCTGCGCGCGAGCATCGTTGCGATGCGGTGCACCCGGGCTATGGCTTTTTGTCCGAGAACGCCGCGTTTGCCCAAGCTGTCGAGGAAGCCGGCATGCGCTTCGTCGGGCCCTCGCCGCGCTGGCTCGAGGCCATGGGCCACAAGGCGCGGGCGCGCGAGCTGGCAGCGCGCGAAGGCTGGCCCATTGGCCGTGCCTCGGGCGTGCTTCCCGCCGACCCGAAAGCCGCGCTCGCCGCAGCCGAGAAGGTGGGCTACCCGATCCTGGTGAAGCCGGCGGGGGGTGGCGGTGGCATCGGCATGATCGTGGCTCAAAACGCCTCGGAACTGCCCGCTGCCGTCGAGCGAGCCACCTCGATGGCTAGCCGCGGCTTCGCCAATGCCGAGGTCTATCTTGAGCGGCTGGTCGAGCGCGCGCGGCACGTCGAGATCCAGGTTGTGGGCGACCGGCATGGGCACGTGGCACATCTCTTCGAGCGCGATTGCTCCTTGCAGCGCCGCCACCAGAAGGTGATCGAGGAGGCGCGCGCGCCTCACGCGCCGGCGGCGCTGCCCGGCCTGCTCGACCAGGTTACGGTAACGCTCTCGCGCCTGGGTTATGACAACGTCGGCACCGTGGAGCTGCTGCTCACGCCGGATGGCGAGTTTCGTTTTCTCGAGATGAACACACGCCTGCAGGTCGAGCACGGCGTCACCGAGGAAATCACCGGCGTCGACATCGTCTTGGCGCAGTTGCGCTCGGCGGCGGGGCATGCGCTGGCAGACATCCTGCCGACCCCTGCCAAGGCTTGCGGCCACGCCATTCAGGCGCGCGTGTATGCGGAGGACCCGAAGCGCTTCCTTCCATCGCCGGGCACATTACGCGAATTTGCTCCGCCGTCGGGCGACGGAATCCGGGTGGAAACGGGCTACGCTGCCGGCCGGGATGTCACGCCGCACTACGACCCTCTGCTTGCCAAGGTGATCGCCCGCGATGTCTCTCGCCATGCCGCCATCGATCATCTGATCGCCGCGTTGCGTGAATTCCGCATCGAGGGCGTGAAGCACAACATCCCGGCGCTCGTGGCCCTGCTGGACTCGGCGCCTTTCCGTGCCGGCCAGTTGCACACTGGGCTGATCCCCGAAGTGCTGGGGCCCAACGGTGCCCGGCTCGCGGCATGATGACGAATTCCGACCGAAAGGACTCCCGATGAGCAAATCCTCCACCCCTCTCACGGACGACTACATCCGCCGAGGCGACTGGAACCCCACGTGGGACCGCATCCGCGAGCTCGACCCGCAGTTCATCGAGGCGTACCTCCAGTTCCGCGACGCGCCTCAGCGTAACGGCCCGCTTCCCCAGAAGTTCAAGGAGCTGATTCTCGTGGCCATCAATGCGGCTACGACGCACCTCTACGCCCCCGGCGTACGCCGCCACATTGCCAACGCTCTCAAGGCGGGCGCGACGCAAGCTGAAATCCTCGAGACCATCCAGATCACGACGGTCATGGGCATCCACTCCGCCAACCTCGCCATTCCCATCCTCATCGAGGAGTGCGAAAAGGCAGGTGTCAGCGGCACAACGGGAGCAAAGTGATGGCAAGCATCACGGGAGGGAAGGCGATCATCTCGGCACTCGAGACCGAGGGCGTTTCGGAGGTGTTCGGTCTCATCGGCTCAGCCGGAATGGAGATCTTTGATGCGCTGCACGATTCAAAATCCGTTCGTCTGATTGGCGTGCGCGACGAGCGCACCGGCGTGCACATGGCTGATGGCTACGCGCGCGCGAGCGGCCGCGCAGGCGTATTCCTCGCGGGGCAGAACGGCCCGGGCGCAACCAACCTCGTCACCGGCCTTGCGCAGGCCTACGCAGCGTATTCGCCCGTGGTGGCGCTCGCGGGCTCCCTTTCCTCGGCGCACGTGCACCGCGATGCCTTCCAGGAGGTCGACCAGACGGCGCTCTTCCGCCCGATCACCAAGAAGACGTGGACCGTCACGCAACCCAAGCGCCTGCCCGAGATGGTGCGCGAGGCGTTCACCGTGGCGCTTACGCCCCGGCGCGGCCCGGTGGCGCTGAACCTCCCGCGAGACTTGCTGGCCGAGATGGTGGAGCCGGAAGACGGGGGCGCGCTCATCGCCTCTCGCGCGGCCGTTCGCAACGCGGGTGACCCTGACGCGATTCGTGCAGCGGCGAAGCTGCTGGCGACAGCGGAGCGACCGCTCATCATCGCGGGCGGCGGCGTGAAGAACGGCCGTACGCACGCCGAGGCGCTGGCGCTGGCCGAGCGACTCGGGGCACCGGTCGCGCTCTCGCCGGGGCACGGGGACGCGATTTCTGCGGACCATTTCCTCTATGCCGGCCAAGTGGGGCCGCGTGGCAACGCCGTCGCCTCGCAGCTCGCGAAGGAGGCCGATATCATCCTTGCCCTCGGCACGCGTCTGGGCTTCAACACCACCTTCTACACCTACGACAACCTCAACCGTGAGGCGAAGATCATCCATGTCGACCAGGAGCCGACGGCGGTGGGGCGCTTCTTCCCGGTGGCTGTCGGCATCGCAGGGGATGCGGGGCGGGTCGCGACGCAGCTGTGCGAAGCGCTCGGCGCTCACCAGCCCACGGCAGGCGCCAAGGCCAATGTGGCGTCCTTTCGGGAGGCGCGCGCGAAGCTGCTCGCCGAGCGTGATGCCGCCGGTGCCGTTCGCGGCGATCCCATCCAGCCCGCGATGCTCTATCACGCGCTGCGCTCTGCAGCCCCACCCGACACGATGTTCACGATGGACGCAGGTACCCTTTGCCTGCAGGGGACAGACCAGATGCCGTACCGCCAGGTTCCCTCGCTGTTCACCCCGCTCGATTTTGGCCTGGTCGGGTTTTCGTATGCAGCAGGCCTTGGTGTAAAGCTGGCGTGCCCGAATCGCACCGTGGTGAGCCTCATGGGTGACGGTGGCTTCGGCATGACGTCGAGCGAGATTGGCACGGCGGTCCAGTACGGCATCCATACCGTCTGCGTGGTGATGAACAACGGCTGCTGGGGGGCGGAAAAGGCATATCAACGTGACTTCTTCGGCGGTCGGTATATCGGCGCTGACGTGCCAAATCCGCCCTACGACCAACTCGCTCGCCTGTGGGGTGCGCAGGGTTTTCGTGTCGACCGCGCGGTCGATCTCGACAAGGCGCTCAGGGAAGCGATTGCCTGTGGCAAGCCCGCGATCGTTGACGTGATGGTGGACCCGGCGGCGCTCTACAGTTTTCGGCGCGATTCCTTCAAGCACCGCGACCTGGGCGCCAAGGCTTAGATGGCGGCAAGGGCCAGCACGTTCGATTACATCGTCGTAGGGGCCGGTTCGGCCGGGGCGGCACTCGCTGCGCGGCTCACCGAATCGGGCCGCCACCGTGTGCTGCTGCTCGAGGCGGGTGGGCGCGACGCGAGCCCCTGGATCCACATCCCTCTCGGCGTGGGCAAGCTCTTCACTAACTCGCGCTACGCCTGGAAGTTCGAGACCGAGCCGCAGGCGCAGCTGAGCGGACAGCGCGTCTACTGGCCGCGCGGCAAGGTGCTGGGCGGCTCGAGTGCGCTGAACGGCATGGCTTACGTGTGGGGCGACCGCTTGGAGTTCGACACCTGGCGTGACGCGGGCCTGGCCGGCTGGGGGGCTGAAGACGTGTGGCCCGTTTTTCGGCGCATGGAAAGCAATCCGTATACGCGGGAGCCAGGCCGGGGCCGGGACGGGCCTTTGAAGATCACCGACCGCGCAGCCCGTGACACCGACGCGTTGTCCGACGCATTTCTCCTGGGGTGTTGGGAGGCAGGCATCCCCCCGACCGCGGATTACAACGCCGGCTCGTACGAGGGCTATCGGTACCTGGAGCAAACCGCCCACCGTGGCCGGCGATGCAGCACGGCCGTAGCGTACCTGCACGGGGCGTCCCGTCGCCCCAATCTCGTCATCGAGACTGGGGCGCTGGTGGCGCGGGTTCTGTTCGAGGGCATGGCCGCCTCCGGAGTCGAGTATCTCGTGGGCAACTCGCGTCGGGTGGCAAGCGTGGGTAGGGAAGTCATCGTGTGTGCCGGGGCCATCCAGTCGCCCCAGCTGCTCGAGCTGTCGGGCATCGGCGATGCTGAGCGCCTGCAGACGCTGGGAATTCCTGTCGTCGCACACTCACCCGACGTCGGCGAGAACCTCATCGACCACTTGCAGGTTCGTTGCACCTACGAGACACCGCTGCCGATTACCATCAACGATGTGATGCGCAGCCTTCCGCGGCGTCTTATGGTTGGCGCGCAGTGGCTCCTGACCCGGCGCGGCTTGATGGCCACCACCTCCTCGACCGCACACGCCATCGCTCGTACCCAAGCCGGGCTGGCTCGGCCTGACGTGATGGTGCGGATCTACCACATCAGCGGGAAGGATCGGTACTCGCGCTCCCCGGGTGCTGGCATCGACCCGTTTTCGGGCTTTTCCATCGGCGGCTTTCCGCTGCGGCCCCTGTCGCGCGGGTCAATCCATGCAGCCTCGAGCGACCCTCGGGCGTTCCCCAGGATCGAGCCCAACTACCTTGCCGACCTCGCCGATCACGAGACGACCCTAGCCCTTCTGCGCCTGGTGCGTCGCATTGCCGCGTCCAGCGCCATGCAGGGCGTGATCGTTCGCGAGACGCGCCCGGGGCCCGAGGTGCAGGATGACGAGTCGCTGATGGAGTACGCCCGCAATTGCGCCCAGACCGCGTGGCACACCGTTGGCACGTGTCGCATGGGAGCGCCCGGCAAGGGTGTGGTCGACGCCCGCCTGCGCGTGCACGGCGTGGCGAGACTGCGCGTCGCAGATGCGTCCGTATTCCCGACCATTCCGTCGTCCAACACCAACGCCGCCTCGATCATGGTGGGCGAGCGGGCGGCGGACTTTCTTCTCGCCGACGCCCAGTCCTCGTAAACGGGCGGCATCCCTTGATCGTTAATAGCTGGCGGCAGTACGCGCCGGGAATATTACTTTGACAGCATATTCCTTAAAGGCTATATTTCGATGGCTTGGGAAGTCGAATACACGGATGAATTCAGCGCTTGGTGGGCAACGCTCAGCGAGAGGCAGCAGGAGGCATTGGATGCGTCGGTGCGCCTGCTGGAGGCTTTGGGGCCGGCGCTCCCGTTCCCTCACTGCAGCGGCGTGAGTCTTTCCCGGCATGGCCATATGCGAGAGTTGCGCACGCAGCACGGCGGGCGGCCGCTTCGGACGCTCTATGCCTTCGACCCCCAGCGCGCAGCGATCCTTTTGATTGGCGGGGACAAGACAGGATCCGATCGCTGGTATGAAACGCACGTCCCCATCGCCGATCGCCTGTATGACGAGCATCTTTCGCAATTGCGCAGGGAGGGCCTGATCAATGGCAAGAAAATTCGCTGAACTGCGCGCCAAGATGACGCCGGCCGCTCGTGAGCGTGCTGAGGCACGGGCGCAGCGGCTTCTGGAAGAAATGCCCTTGGCAGAGTTGCGAAAGGCGCGAGGCCTTACCCAGGTGCAGCTCGCGGAATTACTGCAGGTTCAGCAGCCCGCCGTTGCCCGCATCGAGAGGCGAACGGACATGTACCTTTCTACCCTTCGCAGCCATATCGAGGCCATGGGCGGGGAGCTGGAGGTGATTGCCCGTTTCCCCGACGGCGCAGTGAAGATCCGTAATTTCTCGGATATCAACGCGAAGCGGGGCTGAGGCCAGCCCCGCGCTGCGGCGCTACGCCCCCTTCGCCGCGTCCGCCACCTTCGGCGGCTTGCCTTCCAGCACCAATCGCACATTCTCGGCGGTGAGGATGCTCGCACGCCGGTTGGCGTCCTGGTTCACACCCGCAATATGCGGCGTGAGCAGCAGATTGGGTACGTCCATGAGCACGCTGCCAGCAGGCAGGGGTTCCCTCTCGAACACATCCAGTGCCGCGCCCGCCAGGTGCCCGCTGCGCAGCAGCGAGGCCAGTGCTGCCTCGTCGATGATGCCGCCGCGCGCCGTGTTGATGACGATGGCGCCCTTGGGCAGCGACTTGAGCGCTGCTTCGTTAAGAAGGCCGCGCGTCTGCGATGTCATCGGCACATGCACGCTCAGCACATTGCTCTCGGTGAGCAGCGCAGCAAGCTCTCGTCGGCCCACGCCCAGCTCTGTCCACGAGGCATGGTCCGCCGGAACAAACGGGTCGTAGGCCACCACCCGCATCCCGAAAGCGGAAGCGCGCCGCGCCACCTGCCGGGCAATGGCCCCAAAGCCCACCAGGCCCATCGTGAGGCCCTTCGCGTCACGCCCGCCAATCACCTTGGTGCGCGGCCACGCGCCGGAGAGCACCTCCGCGTTCACGTGAAAGGCGCCGGCGCGGAGGGTGATCAGCATCGTGGCCATCACATACTCAGCCACCGTGTCGTCGTTGGTGCCGGTTGCCGGCAGCACGGGGACGTTCCGAGCCGCGCAGGTGGGCAGGTCGATGTTCTCGAGGCCAACGCCCAACCGGCCCACCACCTTGAGGTGAGGGGCCGATTCAAGCAGCGCCGGCCGCACCTGCGTGCGGTTGCGCACGATGAGGCCGTGGCAATCGGCGAGCGCCGCTCTCAGGGCATCCTGCTTGTCGACCAATTGCGGGTCGTAGAGCACGTCCATTCCCTTGAGCACATCCACACCCGCCTGGTCCATGAACTCCGTAATCACGACCTTTGCCACGGCCTTGCCTCCTGGTTGCGCAGGGCTCAGGAGCCCGGCTGGTTGTGCACTTCGGTGAAGAACATGTCCTGCCAGCCCTTTGGCAGCTCCTTGATGGTGCCGACCTTGTGCAGGAAGTTCGCGAATTTCATCGTGCCTTCCGGAGCGGTCGTGAACTTCACCTCGGGGTTGTTCATCATCTCGAGGATGAACGCCGGCTCGAGCTTGGACTTCTGGCTGTCAACGAACAGCTTCGCGTACTTGGGCTTGTCGGCGTTGATCTTCTGCATCGCCTCGTTCAGGCCAGCCATGAAAGCCGCGTACGACTTGGGGTTTTCCTTGCGGAATTTCTCGGTAGTCCAGATGAGGTTGAAGCTGTGCGGGCTGCCCACCACATCGTAGGAGCTGAACACGCGCTTGACCTTCGGGTCCTTCAGCTGCTGCCACATGAAGGGCGGAGCCGTGAGGTGCGCGGTGATCTCGGTCTTGCCCGACAGCAGCGCCGAGGTACCATCCGGGTGCGCCATGGAGACGGTGAGGCGGTCGATCTGGTCGTGTTTGCCGAACACCTTCTCCGCCTCCATTTGCAGCACCACGGCCTGGATCGACGACTTGATCACCGGCAGGGCGATGCGGTCCTTGTCCGTGAAGTCCTTGATGGTCTTCACGTTCGGGTTGATGGTGTTGAGGTAGAGCGGCATCGAGTTGATCGAGGCCATGCCGCGCACGTTGATGTTGCCTTTGGTGCGCGCCCAGATGGCCACCAGGGGCCCGAGGCCACCGGAAGAGACTTCGAGGTTGCCGCCAATCAGCAGCTGCGCCTGGTTGGTGCCGCCGTCGAGCACCATCCATTTGGCAGTGCTGCCCTTGAGCCCCGCTTTTTCGGCGTGCTTCTCGAAGAGCTTTTCCTCCTCCATCACGATGAGGGGCAGGTACCCAATGCCGAAGCCCTTGGCGATCCGAACCTCCTTGACCTCGGCGTGGGCCGGCAGGGCGACGGCAGCGGCGCAGGTGAGCGCAGCAGCCACTGCGCCAGCGCGTCTCGCGATGTGTTGCAGGGCAATTCTCACGGTGTCTCCTCCTGTTTTGAGCAGCGTTGTGTGGGTGAATCGATGACTACGGTCAAACGGGCTTCAGCGTGAACGGCGCGCCAGCCAACTCGCCAAGGATGCCTAATTCCTTCACCACGGCATCCGGCAGCGGGATGCCCTGGCTCATGCGCTCGGCTTCCAGTTTCGACGCGCGCTCGCCGGGGTAACGGCCCTGCGCGCCGGAGGCCTTGCGATAGGCGGCGATCCAGCCTGCCATGTGCGATTCATATTCAGCCCGGCCGGCGATGCGATCCGGGTTGGCGACGAAGGCAAACGCGCCGACGCGGGCGGGCGCGCTGCCGGGTGCCGCACCGGACGTGACGGAGGCGGGCAGGGCACCGCTCAGGCTGCCGGCGAGGCACTGCACCATCATCGCAAGGCCAATGCCCTTGTGGCCCGCCATGGGAAGCATTGCGCCAGCGAGGGCGGCCTGCGCATCCGTCGTGGGGTTGCCCTCTGCGTCGATGGCCCAGCCAAGGGGAATGGGCTTCTTCTCGCGCGCGGCGGCTAGCACGTTGCCGCGCGCCACGCCGCTGGCGGCGATGTCAAAGACCATGGGCGGCCCGCCGGGCACCGGGCTGGCAAACGCGAGCGGGTTGTTACCGATGGCCGCACCCTTGGAGCCTTCCAGCGCCATGAGGGGTGGGGTCGACTGCGTGACGAAGCCCAGCATCCCGCTCTCGGCCGCCTCCAGCGCGAACATGCCGAGAGCCGCAAGGTGGCCGACGTCGTGGATGATCATCGGCACGAAGCCGTGATTGGCTGCGCGCATCACCGCTTCCCGGATGGCCTGAGCGCCGACCACCTGCCCGAGGCCAGAGTCCGCGTAGCAGTGCAGCACGCCGTCCCGCTCCTCCATGCGCACGGAGGGGCGGGCTTTCAACTCGCCGGACTTGAGCTTCTGCCCGTAGACAAGCGCCCGGGCGATGCCGTGCGTATCGACGCCCCGCGCGTTGGTCCGGACCAGCACGCGTGCGCCGAGCGCGGCGTCGTCCGGGGTAAGCCCGAGCCCCGCGAAGGCGCTTGCGAGCCAATCGGTGATCCGGGTGGTTTCGTAGCGATTCATCGTTGCATTCCCCATCGGCGAACAGTTTTTCGTTCCACGTTTCGGAAGATGACGCTCTCGACCACCAGGCCGATGATGATCACGGCGGTGAGGCCTGCGAACACGGCGGCAGTGTCGAGCTGGTTGCGGTTCTCGAAGATGAACCACCCGAGGCCACCCGAGCGCGACGAGACGCCGAACACCAGCTCCGCGGCGATCAGGGTGCGCCAAGCGAAGGCCCAGCCAATCTTCAACCCTGACAGTATTGCCGGGAATGCGGCTGGCATCAGCACGAAGGCCACAAAGCGGATGCCCTTGAGGCCGTAGTTCTGCCCTGCCATGCGCATGGTTTCGGAGACTGCTAGGAAGCCTGAGTGGGTGTTGAGCGCTACCGCCCAGAGCACCGAGTGCACGATCACGAACACCAGGCTCGGGATGCCGAGCCCGAACCACAGGAGGGCGATCGGCAGCAGGGCGATGGCGGGCAGCGGATTGAACATCGCCGTGAGCGTGGACAGGAGGTCCGTTCCCACGCGCGTGGACACCGCGAGCGCTGTGAAAACGGCCGCGAGGGCCACGCCGCAGGCATAGCCGATCACCAGCACCCGCACAGACGTGAACGTACGGTCCGCGAGGGGCCCGTTGACAGTGGCCTGCCAGAGCGACTCCATCACCATGGAGAAGGGTGGCACCATCAGCGGGTTGTTCAGGTAGCGCCCGTAGCCCTCCCACGCAGCCGCGAGGATGAGCAGGATGGTGATGCGCCTGACCCAATCGATGTTGGTCACGCGCTCCCAGGCGGACAGCGGGCGCTTGACCTCGCCAATCTGGCCGGAGGCAAGGCTGCGGTTCTCGATCTCCGGCCGAAGCGGGGGCAGCGGGCGGGGGTCAGTCATGGCCGGCTCCTCGCGGCGTGCCGTGGGCCTCAAGACACTCCGCAAACAGCATGTCGTGGATGCGCCGCTGCAGGGCCATGAAGGCCTCGCCGCCTTGCTCGCGGTGCGTGAACTGGTGGGCGTTGAGCTCCGCCTTGACGCGCCCGGGATGCGGGGAAAGGACGAGGATGCGCGAGCCCAGGATGATGGCCTCCTCGATCGAGTGGGTGACGAAGAGCACCGTGAAGCGCGTGTCCTCCCACAGCTGCAGCAGTTCCTCCTGCATCTGTCGGCGGGTGAGCGCATCGAGGGCAGCGTAGGGCTCGTCCATCAGCAGGATGTCGGGCTCCATTGCCATGGCACGGGCAATGGCAACACGCTGCTTCATGCCACCGGAAAGCATGTGCGGAAACACGTCGCGGAACTTGGCGAGCCCCACTTTTTCGATGGCGGCAAGCGCCCGGTCGTTTGCCTCTGCCGCAGCGAACTTTCGACTGACCTTCATTGGAAAGAGAACGTTCTCGCGAACGGTCTTCCACGGCATGAGCTGGTCAAACTCCTGAAACACCATCATCCGGTCCGGGCCCGGGCCGTCGATCGGGCGGCCGCGCAAGCGCATGGAGCCCTCCACCGGCTTCATGAAGCCGCCTACCCCCTTGAGGAGCGTGGACTTGCCGCAGCCTGACGGGCCCAGAAGGACGAAGCGGTCTGCCGAGTGCACGTCGAAACTGACCCGGTAGGTGGCGGTGACCAGATGCTCGGCTGTCTTGTACTGCAACGTCACGTCCTCGACGCGCAGCAACGGCTCGCTGGGCGGCTGCGTTGTGCTTGCCGGTGTGGCGGTTGCCGTGTCGTTCATGGGTCGCACGCTCAATTGGGAGGGTGGTTGGGACGGAGCGGGGGGTGCACCTTAGCGAACTACCGACAGGTTCGCGTCGAAAGGCGGGGCGTGGATGCGCTGGAAGTACAGCGGCCGGTCTCGCAACGTGTAGCCGCGCATGTCCATGGAAAAGACGACCGTGCCGGCGCGCAGCCGCAGCGCCTGGGCCACTGGCGGCGGTGCCTTCTGGAAGCGTATCCACTGGTCGATGCGAAGGGTGGGCAGCGACAGCTTCTGGCTGATCAGGACGCGCAGGTTCTTCTCCAGCGCCTGCCGGCCAGGCCGGTTCAGCCGCTCATACTCCTCTTCGCGCAACCAGAAGGCGCTGTGCAGCGTGACTGCTGCGCCCACATCAATCAGCCGCTCGATCCGCACAAAGGCCGGTGATGGGCCGAGGAAGTCGAACCAGGGCCCGCGCGTGCGCAGGCGTTTGACTGAGCGCAGGCGCATGAAGTTGGGCAGCTCACGACCCGCCCCGTCGAGAAACCGCAGGTAGCTCACGTCGGAGGCGCGCACGCGGCTGCCGGCAACGAAAGTGCCGCGCCCGTGCTCTCGAGTGATGAGCCCGGCAGCGGCCAGTTGGCCGAGGGCCTTTTGCACCGTGCCCACGCTGACTGAGAGCTGGCGAGCCAGTTGCGCCTCCGAGGGCAGGCGGTCGCCTTCGATGAGGGCCCGCGCCTCGATGCGACGAGTGACGCTCTCGCAGACGCGCTCGACCTTGGTCACGGTATCCCGACCCGGCGCGCTAAATGGTGGGAGCGAAGCGGCTGATGGCTGTCTCGCGAACGTCGAGCAGCTCGCTCGTAGTGCGCGTGCCGGAAGCCACGTCAACTGCGAATGAGTAGAGCTTTTCTCCGAGGCTGCTGGCCTTGGCGCTCTTTTCCAGAATGTCGGAGGCGTCGAAATCGATGTTGTCTGCCATCGTGCGCAGCGTGTTCACGTTGCCGCAGACCTTGACGGTGGGCGAGACCATGTTGCCAATCGGGTTGCCTACGCCAGTGCCGAAAAAGATGAGCTGGCAGCCCGCGGCGGCAAATGCCGTGAGGTTCTCAACCGCTGGCGCGGGCGCGTCCATGAAGTACAGGCCCTTGGCCTTGGGCGGCTCGCCGTAGGTGAGTACCCCGGCGAGCGAGCGCGTTCCGGCCTTCGCCATGGCGCCAAGCGCCTTCTCTTCGATGGTGGTCAGGCCGCCGCGGATGTTGTCCGGCGTGGGGTTGGTTCCACGGATGTCCATGCCACGGCCAACTGCCTCGCGCTCCAATCGGAGAACGGCCTCGGTGAAAGCCTTGGCTACGGTGTCGCTCACGGCGCGCTTGGCAAACAGGTGCTCGGCGCCGAAGAACTCCGAGGTCTCCGAGATGATCACCGACCCGCCGGCATCAATGATGCGGTCGGCCATTGCGCCGATCGTGGGGTTGCAGGTGAGGCCGGAGGTGGTGTCCGACCCACCGCACTCGACGCCGACCAGCAGATCAGACACCGGGCACGGCTCGCGTCGGAGGTTCGAAGCGGCGAGCGCCAGTTTCAGTGCCTTGCGCGTGCCCTCGGCTATCACGTTGATGGTGCCGTTGGGCTGCAGCGTCACGGCCTCGACGGGCTTCCCGCTCGGGCGAATGCGACGCGCCACTTCTTCAGTAGTGCCTTCCTCGAGCCCCACCAGCAGCACCGCGGCGATGTTGGGGTTGCGACCCATGCCGGCCAACGTGTTCAGCGACACCTCGAGGTCATGGCCATACTGGCCGCGCACAAAGAGTGTGGTGACAGGGATGGTGCCGTCAACCGCCTCGCAGATGGCGCGGGTGACGGGATTGCAGTTATCCATGATCGAGATCACGGCGACCCAGTTGCGCACACCGGCAGCGCCCACCGGGCGCCGGTACCCCAGGAATGTCTGGCTCATGAGCGGGCTCCCGGCTTGTCGCCGCGGCCGCGGGCCGAGTCGACGTTGTGAATGTGAACGTGGTCGCCGACCTCGAGGTTCTTCGAGGCCTGGCCGATCACCTGGCCGTACTTCAGGATGTCGCCTCCCGCCGGGGTGGCGCGAACGCATACCTTGTGGCCGAACGGCACGGCCGAGCGCAGTGTGACGGTGCCGTCGGCCTCGCCTTGCAACGTGCACGCCACCCCCGCCTCGCCGGTGTCGATGAGGGTGGCAACGTTGTCTTGCGGGTTCAGGACGATGGCGCGGGGCATGCGAACTCCTCTATAGCAGTTGGCTGGACCGTAAGCCTCACGAAAGCAACTGTCAACGCTGCGACGCAGCATCCTGCTGCAAGTCCACTATAGGAGTAGGCGCCCCGTCAACCATGGCGCAGCGCGCCGGGGCGGCGTACGCTCCCCACTTTCTCTCGCTCCCTTGCCCCCCATGGATGCCGAATTCCGCGCCCCCGCTGGCGAGCCCCCCGAACCCGATGCCGACCCGCTGGAAACCCGGGAGTGGACCGAGGCGCTCGATGCGCTGATCACCTCCGCCGGGCCTGAGCGAGCCACTTTCCTGTTGCGTCGCCTGCTGCAGCAGGCGCGCGTGCGACGCGTGCCGCTACCTCAGGTACTGGTGACGCCGTATGTGAACACCATCGGGCTCGATGCGCAGCCGCCTTACCAAGGCAACCTCGACATGGAGTCGCGCATCTCGGCGCTCGTGCGCTGGAATGCGCTGGCGATGGTGGTGCGGGCGAATCGAGCTTCCGGCGAGTTGGGCGGCCACATCGCGAGCTATGCCTCGGCGGCAGACCTCTTCGAGGTGGGCTTCAACCACTTTTTTCGCGCCGGGCAGCAAGGCGACGTCGTCTATTTCCAGCCGCACTCGGCGCCGGGCGTGTATGCGCGCGCGTTTCTCGAGGGGCGCCTGGAAGCCGAGCAGCTCGACCGCTACCGGCGCGAGACGGGCGGAGGGGGGCTGTCGTCGTATCCGCATCCGTGGCTCATGCCGGGGTTCTGGCAGTTTCCCACGGGCTCCATGGGGCTGGGGCCGCTCTTTGCCATCTACCAAGCGCGCTTCATGCGCTATCTCGAGCACCGCGGGCAGCTTGCGACCACAGGCCGAAAAGTCTGGGCCTTCGTGGGCGATGGCGAGATGGACGAGCCGGAGTCGCTCGCAGGCCTGTCGCTCGCAGCGCGCGAGCGGTTGGACAACCTCGTGCTGGTGGTGAACTGCAACCTGCAGCGCCTCGATGGCCCGGTGCGCGGCAACGGCTCGATCATCCAGGAGCTCGAGGGCCTATTCGCGGGTGCCGGCTGGAACGTGATCAAGGTGCTGTGGGGATCGGATTGGGATCCGCTCTTCGCCCGTGACGTGAACCGCTGGCTCGAGAAGCGCTTCGCCGAGACGGTGGATGGGGAATTCCAAACCTATGCCGCCACGGACGGCCGTTTTAACCGGGAGCACTTCTTCAACAAGTATCCAGAGCTGCAGCAGCTGGCTGCGCACCTGTCCGATGACGATATCGACCGCCTGCGCCGCGGTGGCCACGACCCGGTGAAAATTTTCTCCGCGTATTGGCACGCTGCTCGCCACACGGGCCAGCCCACGGTGATCCTTGCCCAAACCAAGAAGGGCTACGGCATGGGCTCGGCGGGGCAGGGGCGCATGACCACGCACCA
>JAFMJY010000047.1 GCA_017853245.1 Burkholderiales bacterium
GGTTCATTGAGACGAGTGTGAAGTTGCCCCAAGATTCCCCCGTTTTTTCGCTCAACACTTACGTCTTATGGATTATAGCCCCCCCCCAATGGCGGCAACAATCGATTTTGCTGCTGTCGCGACGGCCACACGGCGCGCTGTAACATCCGGGCTTTTGGCCATCGAGGCAGGGAAACCTGATTGGCCACGTCGGTGTACTTTCCCAGCCCTGAACCCCGGAGAAATCCATGGCCTCGGCCAAGCTCAAGGACTCGGCCGCCCTCAAGGTCCGGTTGATGTGCGAAGGCGTTCGCTACACAGCCGCGCTGGGCGCGGCAGCGGCGCATTCGATGCCGAACTACTACCCTTACCGCTTCAAGCCGGGTGAGCCCGACCCCTTCGGCAAGGGCACGGCGCCCATTCCCTACCTGATGAACACGCCGGACGGCACCGAAATACGCGTGCTGGGCAACGGCGACTCGCCGTGGGCCGTGCAGGGCAGCCGCGAGTCAGGCTACGAACTGGTCGATGACAAGGGCCAACAGCGCCTGCCCATCGTGTTTGAGCCCATTCACCCTTGGTTCACTCAGAAGACCCCCGATGGCGTGGCCTTCGCCCAGGCGGGCGTCACCACTCACGGCGACATGCTGGTCATCAACGTCGCACCCGGCTGCGAATACTTCCTGCACAAGCACGAAGGCCAGTCCATGCGCTGCACCTTCTGCAACTACGGCGCTCCGGACACCCGCCTCGGGCCACTGGGGCAGAAACCCGGCCAAGTGGAGATCCCCGAGGCCACGCTCGAGCGCATGAGTCAGGCGATGGCCGCCGTGGTGGAGCAAACTGAAATCCGCCACATCTACCTCGTAGGCGGCTCCCTAACGGACCCCACGCGGGAGGCTGAACGGTTCCTGCAATTGGCGCGCTTCGTGAAGCATGCCAATGCCCGGCGCATCCCGGTGGCTTTGGGGTCGGGGGCCCTCCCGGATGAGGCCATCGCGCGCTTCAAGGCGGAGACGCTCGTCGACCACGTGTGCTTCAACCTCGAGGTATGGTCCGAGCCGCTCTTCGCGAAGGTGTGCCCCGGCAAGAACCGTTACGTCGGCTACGGGAAGTGGATCGAGTCCCTGGAAAACGCCGTGCGCCATTTCGGCCGGGGCAACGTCTTTTCCGCGATGGTGGCGGGCGTGGAGCTCGAGCCCGAGCACGACATGGAATGGGAACAGGCGGCCGACCTCGCCCTGCAGGGCGCCGAAGATCTTTGCGGCCGCGGCATCATCCCGGTCTATTCCCTCGTCTGGCCCGTGGGCGGGCGCCAGCGACCGGATTACCACCAGCGCCTGTTCAACTACTTCGAGAAGTTCTCGCTCGGTTACCGCGACATTCGCAAGAAGCACGCCCTTCGCATCCCCGAGACCTTCATGTGCCACCGCTGCGCCTACATGCAGGTCGAGTGCGACCTGGATCGGCAGGAGCCCCCCGCCCGATGAACTCTCCCGGCAAACCCACGGGTCCCCAGGGCCCGATGCCCGACCCCTCCCCGATCGTCCAGCTCACCACGGCGTACTGGGGCAGCCAAACCCTGTTCACCGCGATCCGGCTCAAGCTATTCGATGGGCTGGCTCAAGGCGCCCGCACCGCCGATGAGGTGGCCTCGTCGCTCGGCCTATCCCCCCGCAGCACGGGGCTGCTCCTCCGGGCGTGCGCCTCCCTCGGGTTGATCGAGGCTTCAGCCGGCCGGTTTAGCAACACCCCGATGGCCAATGCGTTCCTGGTCTCGGCGAGCCCCGCTTACATGGGCAACGCCGTGCGCTACAGCGATCAACTCTACGGACCCTGGGCGGGCCTCGAGCAATCCGTTCGCTCCGGCAAGCCAGCCGTGGAGCCCGAGAGCTACCTGGGCCTGAGCGGACCGCAGACCCGAGGCTTCGTGGAAGCCATGCACCAGCGCGCGATGGGTGTTGCCCGAGCCCTGGTCGGCGCGCTCGATTTGTCCGGCCGGAAGAATTTGCTCGACGTGGGCGGAGGCCCGGGCACGTTTTCCGTATTGCTCACGCAACGGTTTCCGGGGCTTCACGCCGACGTGCTCGAGCTGCCCGGTGTGGCCGCTGTGGCGCGGGAGCTGGTGGCCGCCGCCGGCGCAGCCGACCGCGTCAGCCTGATCGACGGGGATTACCACTCCTCCGACTTCGGCAAGGGACGCGATGCCGTCCTGATTTCCGGGGTCTTCCACCGGGAGAGCGCGGAGTCCTGCCAGGCACTCATCAAGCGCGCAGCGGACTGCCTGCAACCGGGCGGCCTGCTCGCGGTGTGCGACGTGTTCGCCGATCCCGGCGGCGCCTCGCCGGCGTTTGCGACCCTCTTCGGCCTGAACATGATGCTCACGGCCCCGGACGGCGGCGTGCATGCCGACGCAGATGTCGCGCAATGGATGGCCGACAGCGGCTTCCAAGACGCTCGCACGGCTCCGCTGCCCCCGCCGATGCCCCATCGGCTTGTCCTCGGAATTCGATCATGAGCCTTCGCGCACTGCTCTGTTCCGTGCTGCTGGTTGCATTCAGCGGCACCGGCTTCGCCCAGGCCGCGCCCGACGCGCCGCCCCGTCAACCCGCCCCCACCAAGGGCGGCGAAGCGCCCAAGTCCGAGAACGTGAAGCCTCTCGGCAATGATCGATTCCAGATCGGAAAAATTCTCGTCGACAAGCGGGCGGCCACGTTCACGGTGCCGGGGAAAATCACCAATGTCGGCAAGCCGCTGGAGTACCTCGCCAGCACGCCGGGCGGCAGCAAGGATTACGAATCCCTGATGGAGCTGGACACCAACGCCGTCGACTTCAACGTCGCCTGCATCCTCATCGGCCTGGAGCGCGATCCGAACCTGGTGCCCTTCCGCCGCTTCAGCACGAAACCGATCACCGGCCCGGCCCTCACGCTGACCTTGCGTTGGACGCAGGATGGCAAGCGTCGCGAAATGAGCGCAGGCGAGGCCCTGCTCGACAACAAGGCGGGTGTGAAGCCGGAAGCCGTGCAGTGGGTGTACATCGGCTCGCCGGTATCCATTGCCGCGCCGTATTTCGTGGCCGATCGCACGGGCACCCTCATCGGCTTCATTCACGACCCGGCGTCGATCATCGAGGTGATCGACGGGCTGGGAATCGGCGCCTACGGGTCGATCCAGGGCAACCCGGCTCTGCCGCCCGTGGGCTCGGCTATCGAGCTCGTCGTCACCGCTGCACCCGCCGCAAAGAAATGATGCTGGCTCGGCTGGCCGGGCTCGCCGCCACGGCGGTCGCCTGCTTCGTCATGCTGGACCCGGGCAGCAACCTGATCGCGGGCACCGTCTCCCACTCCTCCAGCCGCCGGCTGATGGTGGTGGGGCTTCTTGCGACGCTGGCGCCGCTTTTCTGGTCCGCCGGGCCGGGTGGTGCGCTTCGCGTGCTGGGCTGGGCGCTGGGCGTGGGCACGATCGCGGCCACGTTGCTCGCCGCATTTCGGATTCCTGGCGTGGAGGCCGGCGCGGCCGCGTGCCTGCAGCTCTCGCTGCTGATGATTGCGGCACACGCCATCGCGGGAGTCGCGGAGGCGTTGGGTGCCCGCATGCTGGGCCAACGGTGCGCGATCCCCGGCAATGCCATTGCCCTGGTGCTGGTCCTCGTCGCCGCCCTGCCGCTGTGGCTCGGCCCGGCGGCCGAGTTGAGCCTTGCGGACCGCCCGGGTTTCGTGGAGGTTGTCGTGGCTGTGAGCCCCCTCACCCACCTGGCCCTCGCGAGCGGGAACGACCTTTTCCACCAGCCGTGGCTGTACCAGTACGCCAACCTCGCCACCTTCCGTTTCGACTATCCTCCCGTCGGCTCGGTACTCGGCGCCTACGCGGTGGTTGCGGGCCTGCTGCTCGCCACCGTGGCTGCGCTGGCGCGCTGGCCGCGCGCGAAACTTTCCGGCCCCTGAGGCCCTCTCAACTTCCCCGATCCGCTGGAGCCATTGCAATGCTTCGCAAAACCCTTCTCGCCACCCTGACACTGGGCCTCGCGCTCAACGCCACAGCCCAAACCGCACCGGCTTCGCCCAACATGGACCCGGAACTGCGCTCCCAGGCCCGGCGGGCCATCGACGGCGGCCTGCATTACCTGCGCAAGCAGCAGGGCCCGGACGGCTCCATCATGAAGTCGGTGGGCGTCACGGCGCTCGCGCTGCGCGCCTTTCTCGAAAGCCCGCGCCGCTACAACGAGACGGACGGGCCGTTCATCACGCGCCCGATCGAGTTCATCCTCGCCAACGCCCGCCCGGATGGCTCCATCTGCGAGCGCCTGCAGGAAACCGGCTACAACACGGCCGTTGCCATCACCGCGCTCGCGGCCACCAAGAACCCGAAGTACCGCACGGTCATCGAGAACGGGCGCAAGTTCCTGCTGGACCACCAGACAGACGAGGGCGAGGGCTACAAGCCTGATCATCGCTTCTACGGAGGCATCGGCTACGGCGGCGGGGAGCGCCCGGACCTCGCCAATACCGTCATCGCTCTGGAAGGCCTCAAGGCGGCGGCCACGGACCCCAAGGACCCGGTGTGGCAGAAGGCCCTCACCTTCGTGAGCCGCTCTCAGAACCGCAGCGAGAGCAACGACCAGTCGTGGGCCGCGAACGATGGCGGCTTCATCTACATGCCTGGCGCGAACCTGCCCATGTATGGAACGGGCACCTCCTCCTACGGCAGCATGACGGCGGCGGGTCTCCTGAGCCTGCTCTACGCGGGAACGGACAAGAACGACCCGAGGGTGAAGGCCGCCTACCAGTGGCTCTCGAAGAACTTCTCCCTCGACGTGAACCCCGGCACGACCACGCAGCACACGCTGTTCTACTTCTACAACGCCTACGCCAAGGTCATGGCCGCCTACGGGGAGGACACGTTCGTGGACGGCAACGGGCAGCGGCGCAACTGGCGTAACGAGCTCACGGCAAAGCTGGTCGCCCAGCAACGGGCCGACGGCTCCTGGATCAACACCGGCTCCCGAGCGTTCTGGGAAGACAAGCCCGAACTCGTCACGGCCTGGGCCGTGCTGGCGCTCGAGCAGGTGATGAAATGAGATGAGACGGCGCTGGCTTACGCCGCTGCTGCTGGCCGCCGGCGCCAGTCTCGGGCTCGTCCCCGCCTGCCTCGCCTCGTTCGATCTTGCCGCCACGCCCGCGTGGCAGGGATGGACGCGGGCAGGGCGCACGACTGAAATCGATGTCCGACTCACCTCCGACGTCGCTCGCCCCGTACGAATCGTCGTGGCGGGTACGGGCCGCTCGGTAGCCGCGGAAATCGATCTGCAGGCGGGGGTTCCCGAGCGCTTGCAAATCCCCGTCGCGGCCGATGACGTCCTCTCGATCACGGCGAGCGCTCCGGGCGTTGCGCCCGTCAGCCGAACGCTGCCTCTCGCCTTTGCCCAGTCGCCCTTGCTCGCCGTGGCAGCCGAAAGTGGCGACCGCGCTTCGCTCGATGGGTACCACTCAATCGCAATTGCCCACGAGGCGCTCCCACGACACGCGAGCGCCTACTCGAGCATCGACGTGTTGGTGATCTCCTCCAGCGTGGTCGCGGCGCTCGACGAGCGGCAATGGGCCGCGTTGGCGACACACCTCGGGCGGTGCGGCCGTGTTGTGCTGGCGGGGCCCGAGGGCGAATGGGCGGCCGCCGTGGAAAAGGCGGCGGGCTGCGCGGGCCGAAACCTGGTCCGAACGCCAAGCCTCGGCAGACTTGCCGAGTTTCTATCCACGAACCCGTTCGCGCCGGTCGATGCCGTAAATCCGACATCGCTTCCCCGCGCAGCCACTCCGGGGCAAGCGCAGTGGGGCTACGTCGCTGCCGCCACGATCGCGAGCCTTGCGCTGATGGCCTTGGCGGTGATGCTGCTGAAGCCCTTCGCGTGGATTGCAGCCCCCGTCGTCGTCACAGCCCTGTCGGTGACGGTGATCGGAGCCCTTTCCGGGAGTACGAGCCTCGCCCTCTGGAGCGAAGCCGAATCCGGGTCCTCGGTTGCCCGCTACCAGGCAGTCCAGTGGCACTCGCCCACGAAACGCTCGCGAACGGACGCGCCGCTGGCAGCGCTCGACGGCGCGCAGCCCTGCTCTCCGATCAGCGAGAGTGTGCTGCGCTACGACCCGACATCGCGCCGCATCAGCACATTGGAGTTCGACGCGCGACTGTTCAGAACGGTGCCGGTTTGCTTCTCGGGCACGATGGCGGTCGACAGGGCCATTCGCGTCTCGGCCAACCCCGACGGAACGTTGTCGGCCCGAAACGAGGGAAGAACGCCGCTTCCGGCGGGCAGCCTGCTGCGCGACGGGCGCAGCCTCGAACTGCCCGCCCTCGCGGCTGACGCAACAGCCGTCATCCAGATCCAGCCCGCAGGCAGCGCCGACCTGAGCCCCGTTGCGAAGCGTGCGGCGAGCCGGCTCGCTCCGGGAGAAATCGCGGCGTTCTGGGCGGAATCGCGAAACCTGGGCGCCGGAGGCGAGGCCACGCATTGGCACCTCCAGCGGCTGCGTCCCCAATGAGCCTCAACCGCAGCTCGTCGGGCCTTGCTATCGCGGGCCTCGTCATTACGGCTGTCGTCGCCACATGGTGGCTGGGGACGGTCGGGCTTGCCTTGCCATCCTCCGGGAACCCCGAGCGAGCCTCCGCACAGGCGATTCTCGCGCTCGTGCTGCTGCGCGGGCTGCTCTTGCCTGCCTTCGGCCTGCCAGCCGGCCTGCGCCTTGCACGCGCCACGTGGCCGGGGCTGCTCACGATGGTTGCCGTTGCCTGGCCGGTGGTGGCGTTGGCGTGGAGCGCGAGCGAGGTCACGCTCCACGCCGTGCTGGCGGCGGAGGGGGCACTGTTGGCCCTGGCCGTCGTCATTGGCGCACTGGGCACCGCACCCGCGCATCTGGCGCGCGAACGACTTTCCGCAGACGCCACTGACATCATGGCAACGGTGGCGGGGCTCCTGGTGGCCCTGGGCTTGTGGGTAACGCGTCAGCACTGGATTCCCGCGGGATTATCGTGAGCCATGGCCGCTGAGTCGCCGTTGCACTCCCTCCTCGCCGACGTTCGTGCGCACCTGCGGCGGCGAGCACTGGAGCGGGCCACTCGTCAGGCCGGATGGGCGATTTGCCTCGTGGTGCTCACCGTCAGCGCCGTTCACCTGCTGTTTGCGCCCATCCCCCCGATGATCGCGCTCGCCCTGCCCGCATTGACCGCCAGCCTCCTGATCGTGCCGGCCCTGGTGCGCCGACCGTCGGACGCCGCTTGCGCCCTCTTTGTCGACCGCGAACTGGGCGGGCAGAGCGCTTACTCGACGCTGCTCGAGGCAAGAGCCGGGAATCGAACATCCAACGAGTCGCAAGCGCACCTGGAGCAATGGGTAAACAGCCAATGCAAGGAGAGCGCGCAGCGCCTCGCCCGCCTTCCGCAGCAGCCTCCGCTACGCGCGATCGCGACTGCTGTTGCGGTCTCCATCACGAGCCTCGCCCTCTTCGCCGTCCTGCCGCCGGATTCCCCGCGGATTCTGGCGTCCACCACACCCGCGGCGGAATCGCCAAGTGGCAACCGCGCACCCGCGCCTCGAACCCTCGATAGCGCACTCGATCCCCTCACCTCCGCTACGCGAAGCCCTGCTGGCAACGCGGGCCAGCGAGCACCCTCACCGCGCACCGCGTCGGCAACCGGCATCGAGGACAAGGCCTCGGCGCAAACCGACGCTGCCGCATCAGCTCGGTCGCGCTCCCGACCGTCGGGGGGCGCAACCCCGTCTTCGAACGAGGGCGCGGCAGGCAATGCGCCGGGCTCCGCTGTGGATCGGCGTTATGATGGCGCGACGATGCGCCCCTCGGAAATGCCCGTCCCGCGTCGGGCGATCGACGCCCGCCCGGGATCGGCCGACACCCAATCCCTCATGTCCCGCGCGACCACGTACGACGACCGATCCGCTGCCCTGGCACAGCCGGACGCCATGCTGAAAGCGGCGCCCGCCGCGCCGCCAACGGACCGCTCGAGCGCCACGCTATCACCGGCGGCGCAGGATTACGTCAAGGCCTGGGGCTCCGTCACGCAATGACACAGGTTTCCAACACGCCCGTCGCGGCGACTGACGTCTCCTTCGACGATAGCCGCCGCCTGCTCGAGTCCCTCCGGGCGGCCTTGAACCGCACCGTCGTTGGCCAGGACGCGCTCGTCGAACACGTGGTCACCGCTCTGTTTGCCGGCGGGCACGTCCTGATCGAGGGCCTGCCCGGCCTGGGCAAAACGCAACTGGCAAAGGGACTGGCGGCAAGCCTGGGGCTTCCGGGAACGCGGGTGCAATGTACGCCTGACCTCATGCCCTCCGACATCACCGGCACCGAAGTGATCGGCGCCGGAGGCCAATTCGAGTTTCGCCCCGGGCCCGTGTTTTCGGAGTTCGTGCTGGTGGACGAAATCAACCGCGCCACGCCGCGCGCCCAATCGGCGCTGCTGGAGGCCATGCAGGAGCGGCAGGTCACGCACGCGGGCGTCACGCGCCGCTTGCCGGAACCCTTCCACGTCCTTGCGACGCAGAACCCCATCGACCTCGAGGGCACCTACCCGTTGCCCGAGGCGCAACTCGATCGTTTCCTGTTCAAGCTTTCCGTGCCCTACCCGACGCGCCATTCCCTGCGCGCCCTGCTGGATGTGGCACTGGATGCGGAGCCCGCCGAGGCGCTGAAGCCCATCTGCAACGGCGCCACCGTGCTTGGCGTCATCGAACGCTGCCGCAGCGTGCTCATCAGCGAACGCTGCAAGTCAGCAGCGGTGGACCTCATCCTGGCCACGCAACCGGCGAGCGAAGGCCCGGCGCGGTTCATTCGCTTTGGCGCGAGCCCCAGGGCGCTGCAGGCACTGATTCGCGCCGCCCGAGTCCGCGCAGTGATGGCCGGTCGCGCCCACCTGGACGTGGAAGACATCGCCTCCGTCGCGCCTCCCGTGCTCTCCCATCGAGTATTGCTCCGATTTGAGGGAGAGCTGGATGGCAGCACGGAGCAATCCGTGCTGGAAGACCTCATCCGGGCGTGGCGCAGCCGGTTGTGACGGCGGCGTTACCCGAGCGGAGCCAACTCCGCTCCTTCGCTCGCTCGGCCGCGCGGTTCCTGCTTGAGCGAAGGCCCCACGCCGTCGGGGCAAGGCATCACGGCAAGCGAGTCGGCGTGGGCGCAGAAATGCTCGACCTGCGCGACTACACCCTGGGCGATGACGTGCGCGCCATCGACTGGCGGCAGACCGCGAGGTTGGGGCGCCCGATCGTGCGTCGCTTCGAAACCCCCGCAGCCGACGACTGGGTCATCGTGATCGACGCCAGCTCGTCGATGGCCACCCATGGCGCCGAGAAATGGGCGGCCGCAACGCGCGCCGCGGCCGCCATGGCCTTCGCCCTCCTCGACATCGGCGGCCGTGTGGCGGTGATGGCTTTCGGCAACCGGCCCGTGCTGGAAATCCCCGCCGGGCGGGGCCTGCGGCAGTACGACCTCATCATGCGCAAGCTGGGCGCCTTTAACCCCCTGCCGTCCGGCGAAGGCTCGCACTGTGCAAGCTGTGCATCCCGGTTGCCCCGAAGCGCCTCCGTGCTGCTGCTGAGCGACTTCTTCGCCGACGACGGCATGGTGTCTGGCCTGACAACGCTCAGGGAATCGTGTCGATCGCTCAGCGCCATTCAACTCGTCGACCCTCGAGACGCGCTGCTGCCGGTGGGCGAAGCCGTCCTCGCCGTGGATGCCGAGACCGGCGAGCGTCGCCCCCTCAAGGCCGATACCGCAACGCTCGCAACGGCCGCTCAGGCCCGCACTAGCGCGACGCATCGGCTGCAGCGCTTCTGCGCCCTGCAAGGAGTTCCATTCTCGACGTGGCGCATCGATGACCCCTGGCAACCGGCGCTGATCGGACACCTGCGCTCCGCCCACGGGCAATGATCTCGTTCTCCGCGCCGCTCTGGCTGCTGGGCCTCGCGCTGGTTCCGGTCATCTATTGGCTGCACCGAACAGCCGTCGTCACCCAATCCACGGTGCTGGCTCACCTGCAACACTGGCCGGCTTCAGACCCGCCAGGCCCTGCCAACGGCAAGCGCTCCGCAGATCCGGCTTGGCGACGTCGCGCGCTCCTCACCGCGCTGCTGGTGCTGGCGCTTGCGGGACCCCGGACGCATGGCAACGGCCAACGCGTCACCCTCTGGGTGGATGACTCCGTCAGCATGCTGACGAAGGAGGCTGGCGAGACGCGCTTGGGTGCGGCCCTCGCTCAGGCACAGGCCGAGGTTGCCGCAGCGTCGCTGGATTCAACCGTTCGGACGCTAAGCGACCCGTGGCGCGACTGGGGCCCGCTGACGACCACAGTGGCCACCGCGATTGCGGCCCAGGCGGGCAAGGAGCCCGCGAAATGGGAAGTCGCTCTCCTGAGCCAGACAGCAGCGCACTGGCTCGTCACCGACACAGCGGATCCCGCTGTGCTCGACTGGCCGGGCGGCAAACGCCCGGATCGCGTCATTACCGCCGGCAAGGAAACGCGCAACGTCGGGATCCAGAGCGTCTCGGCACGCCGAAGCCCCGCCACCGGGCGTTCGCTGGAGGTGGCCGTGCGAGTCACCAACGGCGGCACCGTCACTGAATCCCGGGACGTGGCCGTTGCGGCTTTGCAGGGCGAAAGCTGGGAAACCGTCGCCCGTTGGCCACTGGTGCTGGCCGCCGCCGAGAGCAAGTTGCTGTCGGCCTCGGTGCCCGACTCGGCCCGGATCGCCGCGTCACTCACGCCCGGCGACGCGCTTGCCACTGACGACCGACAGGAGCTCGACCTGCGACCCCTGGCTCGCCGTGGCATCGCGGTCGACAGGAGTTGTCCGGCGGGAATTGCGGCAGCGGTTCGCGCCCACCCGGCGCTCGAACTCGCCGATGGATCTCGGTCGGTGGCGGCGTGGGCCTGCGGCTCGAGCACGAATTCGACACTGCCCACTATTCGCCTCGTCACGACCCAGCCGCCCGCGGCGATCACCGGCGCGTTGCAGTGGTCGTCCCTCATTCCCGGTGAGCTGCGCGCGAGCCTTGATGGGGCCGCGATGCAGACGGCTGGCACGTTGGCGCCCCTCCGCAGCGCCGACCGGGCGCTCCTCTCGGTCGGCGGGGTGCCGCTGATCGCCCGTCGCGGAACCGAGCCCCCGAGCCTGGAGGTTGCCATCGACTTGTCGGCACCCCAGTCAGGCAAGGCGGCTCACGTGCCGCTCCTGGTGAACCTCCTCTTCGAGCAACTGCTCGGTGAGCCGCTGCTGGATGCAGTGGTCAGCCTGGATCGCGGCCCTCGGGCGGTGATGGTGACGCCGGCCAGCAACCTGCCCAGCCCCCTGCTCCAGGCGTCCGTCACGGCGCGTGAGGGGCGGTGGCCGGATCCGGTACCCATGCTGTTGGCCGTCGCGTTGGCCGTGCTGGTGTGGGAGTTGACCGCCCTGGTGAGGCTCGGGCGAGGCCCAAGCCCAGCGAGACTCGACGCGTGAAACGAGACGCCATCGCCCTGGCGTGCTTTGCCGCGTCCGCAGTAGCGTTGATCCTGGCGCTGGCCGGTGTGCAGTTGCGCCCGGGAGCCGCCGCGCCGCAGGCGGTGATCCTGGTGGACCAATCGGCGAGCATGCCGACGCAAGCAACCCAATCGGCTGTTGCAGAAGTCGCGCGGTCAGCCCGAGCGAACAACTTTGCCTTGCAGTGGATCGGGTTCGCGAGAGCCCCTTCCCTCCCCGCGGCCGCGCCTCCCGGACAAGGGGATGCGAAGGATCCGCAGTCCACGCATATCGAGTCAGCACTCGATGCTGCGTTGGCCTTGCACGCCCAATCGCCCCTGGCAAGTGCCGTGCTCATCTCGGATGGGCATCAGACGGCGGGCGATGCGAAAAGCGCGCTCGAGCGCGCCAGGTCCGCCAACCTCCCAGTTCGATGGATGGCTGTTGGCCAGCCACCGAAGCCAGTGCGCATTGGCGATGTGCTCGCGCCGGATCGGGCTGGCGTCGGGCGCCTCGTTCAGGTCACCACGCACCTGGTCGGCGAAGCGGCGGCAAGCGCTGTCGACTCCCTGCGGGTAACGGTACGCGCCCGAGGCAGCGACGGCGCGATTGAGCAGGCAGTCGCCGACATCGATCGCCGCGGCATGGCGACAACCGCCGTGCGGGCGCGCGCGCCGGGCCCCATGCTCGTGGAGGTCGTGCTCGAGGATGCAGGCAGCGGAAGGCGGGTCGATGCTCGCGCGCCAGCCGCCTTGATCGAGGTCGACACGGGCGCCCCGATCCTGCTCGCGCGAGGCAGCCCGAGCCCGCTCGCGGAAAGTCTCATCGCGGGGGGCTGGAAGGTCGACGTCGCCCCCCCAGGCCGGCTCGATGGCCTCGCCGAGGCGCTCGAGCGCTATCAGGCAGTCATTCTCGACGACATTTCCGAAGGCGATGCGGGGGCGCCCTTCTGGGCGAAGCTGGCCGATGCCGTGCGCTTGCGCGGCCTTGGCTTGCTGGTCCTGGGTGGCAACCGGTCGTTTGCGATGGGCGGCTACCGAGGCTCCCCCCTCGAGGAACTGCTTCCCGTGATCGCCGAGCCCGGGGACCCGGCGCGCCCCACGGGCGTGCTGTTCCTGGTCGACAAGTCCGGGAGCATGGGACAAGCGCTCGCGGGTGAGGCCGATCGGCTCACCATGGCCCGCCGCGCGGTGGCTCAAACGGCTCGAGACCTCGGCGAGCAGGACTTGATGGGGATACTCGCGTTCGACGCGGAGCCACGCTCCATCGTGCCGCTGGGGCCTGCCGACGCATCGAGGCGGCTCCTCGATGCCGGCCCGTCGTGGAAGGCGGCAGGCGGCACGCGACTGGCGCCTGCCCTGGCATCGGCCGTGGCGGCGCTGGAGGCAGCCACCGTCGCCCGGCGGATTCTCGTGCTGGTTACCGATGGATTCGTGGATACGTTGCCGGGTGAAGAACTTCGCAACCGCCTCGCGCGAGCTAGCATTGAGCTGGTTGTGCTGGGTGTCGGGGCGGAGATCAACCTCGATGCCCTGCGGGCGCTGTCGCAAGTAACAGGCGACGAGTTCCTGAGGGTGAACGAAGCGGCGGAACTACCGGGCGCCATGCGCGCAGCCCTTCAACGCAAGCGCAGTCGCATCGAAGTGGGCCCCTCGGAGGCGCGCGTAGTGGGGCAGCTGCCCTTTGCACTCCAGAACCTGTCGCGCTGGCCCGCGGTGGATGCCTACGCCGTGACGCGCCTGAAACCGCAGGCGGCCATGGCGATTGCCTCCGCGAAAGGCGACCCCCTGATCGCGTGGCATACGAGCGGCCTGGGGCGCGTGGCGGTGGTGACGCCGGGCCTGGGAGCGGGAGCACCCCGCTGGGTCCGTTGGACCGAGTGGCCGCGGCTCGCCGGCGGCATGGTCAACTGGGTGGCTGCACAGGCTCCTGCAGGCCGTTCGGCGATTCGCGTCGCCGACGAACCTGCGCGCCTGCGGGTCGAGCTCGACATTGCCAAGACGGACGGTGTGCCGAGCGCCACCAACCCGGTTATTCGCGTTCGCAACCCGGGTGGATCGTGGGCAACCGCTGAGCCGACAGCTCCCCGCTCTTCAGGCTTGCTTGGCGCCACAATTCCAGCGGCTGGACCGGGCATCTATGAGATCCAGGTGGCCACCGGGGAAGGGATCTTGCAGCGAACGCACTTGCGCCGCGACTTTCAGGAAGGCGATCAGGATGGCGTGAGCGACGAGATGGGGCGCTGGAGGGAGCAAGGCCTGCTGGGAAGGTGGGAAGAGGCCTGGCCGCGCGCCTCTCCGAACGAATCACCGCAGCCAACCCGCATCGATCGGGTTCTTGTGATGCTGGCCTTGGCTGCAGCCCTGGCGGGCACGCTCACCAAAACAAACGGGCGGCGGATACGATCCGCCGCCCGCTGAACTCCTGCTACGAATTACTGCTGGCGGCTCAGTCGACGTACCGCCAGGAAGCCGAGCAGCAGTGTCATCAGCATTGCCGCCCACTGGGACAGCGTCGGGATGGGCTGGGCTTGGGCCGCTGCGCTGATGGTCATGGCGAGGCTGGCGGTGTTGTTCGCCAGGTTCGTATCGCCCGTGGCGCCCGTGCTGCCGTTGATGGTGACGCTTCCGGAAGCGGTGGGGGTTCCCGACACGCTGCAGGTCACGACAGCAGCCACGGGAACTGCATTGCCAGCAACCCAGGCTGCCGAGTTCGGCGTAATGGTGCAACCCGTGACCGTGACCCCCGCCGGCAGGCCCGAGACCGCGCAGGTCGTGCCTGCAGAAGCGGTCGTGGTGCCTACGTTAGTACACGTGAAGATACCCGTGTAGGGAAGGCCAGCCGTTGCGGCGTTCGGCAAACCTGCGAGACTGATCGCCATGTCAGGCGCGCCGACGACGACCGCGAGAGTGGCCGCATTGTTCGGCAGGACCACATCGTTCGTGGCGCCAGTCGTGCCGGAGACCGTGAAGCTGCCCGACGCCGTCGGCGTGCCGGCGACGCTGCACGTGACCACCTCCCCGACTCCGACCGCATTACCAGCCACCCATGCCGTCGAATTGGGCGAAATCGTGCAACCCGTCACGCTCACCCCGCTCGGCAGTCCGCTCACGGTGCAGGTGGTACCCGCTGCCGCCGACGCGGAGCCTACGTTGGTGCAGGTGAAAGACCCCGTGTAGGCCGCACCGATCGTGGCACTCGTCGGCAGGCCCGCAAGGCTGATGGCCATGTCTGGAGAGGCAACAGTTGCGATGGTTCGAGTCGCTTCGGCGTACGCACCGCCGGTCGAGCTCGAGACCGACACGAAGTTGGTGAGCGTGCTCGCGACAGGGTTGGCGATGCTGACAGTGACGGTGAGCGTGGGGTAGGCGATCGGGAAGCCCGTCGTCTGCGAAATCGTGTCAGAACGAGTGCAGGTTGGAATCGTCGTACAAGTCCAGCCAGTGCCCGCCATGGCGGTAATAGTCATGCCCACGGGCGCCACGTCGGTCAGGGTGATCGTCCCCAGGCTGGCGTTCCCCGTCTTGGACACGACGATATCGAAATTCTTGCCGGTATCGCCCGGAAGGAAAGTTGCCCCGGTTGTCTTGACGATCGACAGGTAGGTGGGCTGAACGGCCGCCGAGGCAGAATTATTGGAGGGATCCGAATCCGTGGAGTCAGACGTCGCGGTGACGGTGTTGAGGTACGTGCCTGAGCTGAGGACCGTCGCCGTGATGTTGAGCGTTGCCGATCCATTGGCAGCTAGAGACGCGATGGTCCAGTCGGGCGCAGACCAGGAACCCACGCTGGGCGACACGCCGGTGACCGTGTACCCGTTCGGCACCGAGTCGGACACGACGACGTTCGCTGCCGTATCCGGGCCGAGGTTGGTGACTGTCACGGTAAACGTGACGGAGACCCCGGGATTGGGCGTGGCGTTGCTCACGACCTTGGAGACAGCCAGATCCGAGACGCTCGAATTCGCAACCGCAGACGAGCTGTTGTTGGCGCTGTTCGGGTCGGTCGACGTGCTGGTAACGCTTGCCGTGTTTTGGCATCCCGTTCCGTTTTGCTTGCGGTTGACCTTGATGGGCAAGGTAGACGTCGCCCCGTTGGCCAAGCCGCCAACGTTCCACGTGACAGTGTTGCCGCTCAAGGATCCCGCCCAGCCACCACCCTGATTGTTATCGATGGTGTAGCAGGTGGAGGGAACAGTATCCGTCACCACCACCCCAGTGGCAGCGGCCGGCCCCAAGTTCGTGACGGTGAGATTGAAGGTGTAATTTCCGTTGCCGGTCGCCGTCACCGACTTGGTGATCCCCACGTCAGCCGCCGTCGGGGTGGGAGCCGTGCCGAAGTTGAAGGTGAGACCCCCGCTGCTGAAGTCGGCGTTGTAGTGGTAGCTGCTGCCGGAATAATCATAGATGAGCGACCCGGAGGTGGCCGTATTGCCCCCCGGCGCCGCGAGAACGGTGATGTTGTATTTCTGGGTGACCGTGCCACCGTACTTGCCAACCCCGGAGCAGCTGAGGTTGTTGTGATACGACAGGCTGGTGTAGTCGTTCTGCCAGCCGCAACCGTCGGCGTACATCTGCGTTCCCGCGTTCGGGTCCGTGCCCGCGTTGGCGGAATACGTGCTGGTGATCTTGTTGATCCTGAATAGCGCCGGGTCCAGCTCGATGAACTTCTCGATCTGCTCGTAACCCTGCGTCGCAGTCGAGCCCCTCAGCTCGAGGTCGAAAGTCTGGCCCACACCCACCGTTACTGCTCCACCAGGGTTGATGAGGGAGCCCCCGTTGTAGCTGTATCCAGTGATCTGATTGCGGTTCTGGGAGATCAGATATTCGACATAAAGCTCGCGGTTCGCTGGCGTCTTGAGCACCGGAGAAAGCGACGCGTTTGCCGAGGTGAGCACTTCGACTTCGTAGCGGCGCGTCGTCTTGTATGCCGCCGAGTTGCGGGTGACCGTAACCTCCCAGAAGACGTCTTGGCAGGTGTTGGCACTGATGTTCAGCGTGACGTCCTGAGACGACACCGACCCGGGGAGATTCACGTAGGTATTGGTGCTCAAGAAGGTGAATCGCGCCTTGTGCGCATTGAGGGCGGACCCGCCAGCACAAATGCGAACGCCGACCGGAAACCTGTTCGGGCCAACGTTGACGTTGTTGCTATCGAGGCCGATCACGTTCCAGGTAACCGGGCGGATGGTCTGCGCCGAGGCGTTTCCGGCGACGAGGCCGAGGCCTAACGCGACGGACGCAAAGGCCGCGGCAGCGCGGAGGACACCCCGCGCGATGCCATCCCACTCAACAAATGACAGCACTTTCGAGTGCACCAAAGACATGGCGACCCCCTTATAAACAGGTAGCGAATAATAACGCCCTCCCCTCGACAACGCTAGTGGGCAAGAGCAATTTTCAGGTGGCGCGGAAAGCGGCTGAAGGCTCGGGGTCAAGCGGGGATTGCGCCGCCGAATCACTCCCACTCGATTGTGGCCGGCGGCTTCGAGGAGATGTCGTACACCACCCGATTGATGCCCCGCACCTCATTGATGATGCGGTTGGACACGCGCGCGAGCAGGTCGTGTGGCAGGGGCGCCCAGTGCGCAGTCATGAAGTCCGTGGTTTCCACCGCCCGTAGGGATACAACGTATTCATATGTGCGCCCGTCGCCCATTACCCCAACCGATTTGACTGGCAGGAAAACGGCGAAAGCTTGTGCAACCTTGTCGTACCAGGAAACACCCGCGTCATCCACGGTGTTGCGCAGCTCCTCGATAAAGATGGCGTCAGCGCGCTGCAGCAGGCTCGCGTAGCGATCCTTGACCTCGCCGAGGATGCGAACGCCGAGCCCCGGCCCCGGAAAGGGATGGCGAAACACCATCTCACGCGGCAGCCCCAGCTCGAGGCCCAACGCGCGAACCTCGTCCTTGAACAATTCGCGAAGCGGCTCCAGGAGCTTGAGATGCAGGCTTTCCGGCAGCCCGCCCACGTTGTGGTGTGACTTGATCGTCACCGCTTTTTTGGTCTTCGCGCCTGCGGACTCGATCACATCGGGATAGATGGTGCCTTGTGCGAGCCACTTGGCGTTGGGCAGCTTCTTCGCCTCGCGCTGGAAGATCTCGACGAAGAGCCGGCCGATGATCTTTCGCTTCTGTTCCGGGTCTGCAACACCCGCGAGCTCGCGATAAAACTCCGGCGCCGCATTCACGCGGTCGACCTTGACGCCCATGTGCGCGGCGAAGGTGTCCATGACCTGGTCGCCCTCGCCCAGCCGCAACAAGCCCGTGTCGACGAAGATGCAAGTGAGTTGGTCTCCGATGGCGCGGTGGATAAGCGCTGCCGCCACCGCCGAATCCACGCCGCCGGAAAGGCCGAGGATCACCTCCTCCTTGCCAACCTGCTCCCGCACCCGGGCGATGGCCTGCGGCGCAAATTCGGGCATGTTCCAGTGCCGGTCGCACCCGCAAATGTCATGCACGAAGCGCTCGTAGATTGCCCGGCCCTGGCGCGTGTGGGTGACCTCCGGATGAAACTGCACGGCGTAGAAGTGGCGCTTGGCGTCGAACATGCCCGCAATGGGGCAGGAATCGTTGGAAGCCATCACCGCGAAACCCGAGGGCAACTGCGTCACCTTGTCGCCGTGGCTCATCCAGACATCGAGCAGCCCATGACCCTCGGCATTGGCCCGGTCCTGAATGCCATCGAGGAGCGGCGAGTGGCCGCGGGCACGCACCTCCGCGTACCCGAACTCACGAACGAGCCCGTTTTCCACACCGCCCCCCAGCTGCGCCGCCATCGTCTGCATGCCGTAACAGATGCCCAGCACGGGAACGCCGGCCTTGAAGACGAACGCGTTGGCGCGCGGCGGCTCCTCCTCCGTTACCGAAGCGTGGCTGCCGGAGAGAATGATCCCCTTCGGCCCGTACGCCCGGATAAACGCCTCGTCGACGTCGTACGGGTGCAATTCGCAATAGACGCCCGCCTCCCGCACACGCCGCGCGATGAGCTGGGTGACCTGCGAGCCGAAATCGAGAATGAGGATCTTGTCCATCAGTGCCGCCACTGCCTCGAGCGAGCCAACCTCCGCGACGCCGGTCAGTCCACTTGGTAGTTGGGCGCTTCCTTGGTGATCTGCACGTCGTGCACGTGGGACTCGCGAATTCCCGCCGAGGTGATTTCGACGAACTGCGCTTTCTCCCGCATCTCGGCAATGGACCGGCACCCGGTGTAGCCCATGCTCGCGCGCAGCCCGCCCATGAGCTGGTGAATGATGGCGCTCACCGGCCCCTTGTACGGTATGCGCCCCTCGACGCCCTCGGGCACCAACTTCTCGACGTTGATTTCGGATTCCTGGAAATACCGGTCCGACGAGCCCTTCTGCATCGCGCCCAGGGACCCCATTCCGCGGTAGGCCTTGTAGGAGCGGCCCTGAAAGAGCTCGATCTCGCCCGGGGCCTCCTCGGTGCCGGCGAAAAGCCCGCCCAGCATGACGCTCGACGCACCTGCCGCAATGGCCTTCGCCACATCGCCGGAGTACCGGATGCCGCCATCGGCGATGCACGGGACATCCGTCTTCGACAATGCGTCCGCGACGTTCTGCACGGCCGTGATCTGCGGCACGCCAACGCCGGCGACGATGCGGGTGGTGCAGATGGACCCGGGCCCGATGCCCACCTTCACGCCGTCCGCGCCGTGGTCCACCAGGGCCTTGGCAGCCTCGCCCGTGGCGATGTTCCCGCCGATGACCTGGATGGCCGGGAATCGCTTCTTGACCCACTGCACGCGATCCAGCACCCCTTGCGAGTGCCCGTGGGCTGTGTCGACCACGATGACGTCCACACCGGCCTCGACGAGCTTTTCAACTCGCTCCTCGTTTTCCGGGCCAACACCCACGGCCGCACCGACGCGCAGCCTGCCCAGCTCGTCCTTGCTGGCCTGGGGGTGCTCCGAGGACTTGAGAATGTCCTTCACCGTCATGAGCCCTCGCAGATCGCCCTCGGCGTTGATCACGAGGACGCGCTCTAGCCGGTGTCGGTGCATGAGCGCCCTTGCCTCATCCAGGCTCGCGCCCTCCTTGACGGTGACCAGGCGATCGCGGGGGGTCATGATGTTGCGAACCGGCTGGTCGAGGTTGTCCTCGAAGCGAAGGTCCCGGTTGGTGACGATGCCAACCACCTTCCGCCCCTCCAGCACCGGCAAACCGGAAATGCGATGCCGGCGGGTGAGCCCGATCACGTCCCGCACCGTCATGCCCGGCGTGATGGTGATGGGATCCTTCACGACGCCGCTTTCGAAGCGCTTGACCTGCGTCACCATGCCCGCCTGGGAATCGGGCGAAAGATTCTTGTGGATGATCCCGATGCCGCCCTCCTGGGCGAGGGCAATGGCGAGCCTCGCCTCGGTCACGGTATCCATGGCCGCCGAGAGCACGGGCAGGTTGATTCGAATGGCGCGGGTGAGGCGGGTCGCGAGGCTTACGTCCCGGGGCAGGACGGTCGAGTGCGCGGGAACCAGGAGAACATCGTCGAAAGTGAGGGCTTTCTGGATGACGCGCATGGCAATAAACTCGTCACAAAAGAGGATTATAACTTCCGCCGTCGGCCCTCGCTGGCGCGCGCTCGGCGCAGCGCCTTTGCGTCCGCCTGAATCGGGCGATAGAGCTCCACCCGATCCCCTTCGCGCAGCGGGTGGCCTGCGTCGGTGACATGGCCCCAGATTCCCACCGCGTTGGCCACACCCGCCTCCTCCCGGATGCGAGCATCGGCCTGGGCCGCCAGCCCGATGGCCTCGCCCACCGTCGTGCCCGGGGCCACCTCCAGCTCGATCAGGGGGGGATCGGCAGCGCCCGCCGCAACCACGAGCACCCTCACGGCCGGCTCGCCGCCTTCAGCGCATCGGCCCGTTCGACAAAGCGGTCAACCAATCCTTCCACGAGGGAACCGAAAGCTGGTGCGATGAGCAGTTCCGTCATCCGGCTGGAGAACGCGTAGTTCGCCGCAAATTCGATCGCGCACCCTTCTTCCCCCAGGGGCCGTATATGCCAGTGCCCGGTGAAGTGCCGAAACGGCCCATCGACCAGCTCCAGCCGAATCCACTCGGGCGGCTCGTTGCGGTTGCGGGTGGTGACTTCCGTGCGTACGCCGCGCACCTGCAGTGCCAGCCGGGCGTGCGTGAGCGTGGGCGTGCGCTCGAAGACGCGAACGTCGGCGCACCAGGGCAGGTATTGCGGGTAGCTCTCGACGCCGTCAATCAGGGCGAACATCGACTCGGCGGGATGAGCCACGATAAGGCTGCGCAACACGGACGGCATGGATCGGATTGTACGATTTGCCGTCGGTATAATGACGCTCTGCAGCCCTCCCTTCAGCGCGCGCCGCTGGCCAT
>JAFMJY010000048.1 GCA_017853245.1 Burkholderiales bacterium
AAAGAGCCTCTCACCCTGATCGCGCGGCGTAATGGCGGGCCCCGGGCCGCCGATGGGCAGGATACGGTTTCGCCGCGCGGGGTCCACCAGGCAATCGGCCAAATACGCCGCGAGGTCCCGGTCGCTGATCGGCTTGCAGGCCGTGAGGCTGCCGTCGCCAAACACCAGAAAGGGCTTTCCGCGCCGCACACGCTCGACCTGGCCCGAGAGCGACTTGAAGAACGCCGTCGGCCGAACGATCGCGTAGCTCAGGCCCGAGTCCTGCAGCGCCGTTTCAAAGGCGAGCTTGGCATGCTGGAACGCGAGCATCGGCTTTTGCACGCAGATCGCCGAGAGCAGAACGAATTGGGAGACGCCCTCGCGGCAGGCGAACTCCAGCGCCATGGCGTGCGCACCGTGATCGATGGCCCACGCGTCGCGCGGCTCTCCCGTCCGGGAAGCCAGGCACGAGACGACCGCATCGATTGCCCGTCCGCGAAGCACGGTTGCCCAATTCCCGGGGCTAGTCACATCCCCCTCGAGGGTAGCGACTCGCAAGCTTGCCCAATCGGCGTCCGTCGGCGCGCGGCGGACCAGGCCGATGACCTTGTGCCCACGACGCGACAGCTCAGCCGCTGTCGCGCGCCCGATGGTGCCGGTTGCTCCGAGCAAGAGAATGCGCATGAGGAATGGTATCGTGCACCGGCCCATTCCTCAGCACGGAGAGTCACGTCATGGCGAACACCGCCTTTCTCGGCACCGGCCTGCTCGGTGCCGCCCTCGCGGAAGCGGCTGCGCAACGCGGCGACACAGTTTCCGCCTGGAATCGCACCGCCGACAAGGCCAGCGCCCTGGCTCGCTTTGGCATCCGCGCAGCGGCTACGCCAGCCGACGCCGTTCGCGGCGCCACCCGTGTCCACCTTGTGCTGCGAGATGACGAGGTTGTCGACGAAGTGCTGGCCCTCGCGCGGCCCAGCCTCGCTCCGGACGCCATCGTGCTCGACCACACCACGACGTTGCCGGCAAAGACCGCCGAGCGCGCCACGCGCCTGAACGCAGCTGGGGTGAGTTACCTGCATTGCCCGGTGTTCATGGGCCCCGCCGCCGCGCGCGCCTCCCAGGGGGCCATGATGGTCTCGGGGCCTCGCACGCTCTTCGACCGTGTGCAGGCAGACCTATCGCGGATGACCGGGCGGCTCGACTACCTGGGGGAGCGTCCGGACCTCGCCGCGGTGAACAAGATTTGTGGCAATACCCTCATCATCGGGCTGGCAGGTATCGTCGCCGACGTCATCGCCCAGGCTGCGGAGCGAGGCATCGATCCCCAGGCCGCACTGGGATTTCTCGGCAAGCTGGACGCAAACGGGATGATCGCCCGACGCGGGCAAAGCGCCGCGAGCAACAACTTCACACCCACTTTCGAGCTCACCATGGCGAGAAAGGACGTGGGCCTGATGATCGAGACTGCAGGCACGCGTCCCCTCGCCGTGCTGTCAGGGCTGGCCACGCGCATGGATGCGCTCATTAGCCAGGGCCATGGCGCAAAGGATCTCGCTGCGCTGTCGATCGACTCGATCAAGGCGCCATGAAGGTCACCTTCGTCTCGGACATTGCGTGCCCATGGTGTGCCATCGGACTCGCGTCACTGGAGCAGGCCCTTTCCCGGATCGGCGAGGACATTCCCATCGACTTGCAGTTCGAGCCCTACGAGCTCAACCCAACGATGCCGAAGGAGGGTGAGGAGACGATCCCATACCTCGCTCGCAAATACGGCTCCACGCCCGAGCAGCTCGCCCAGAATCGTCAGCGGATCGTGGACCGCGGGGCGGCGGTGGGCTTTGTTTTCGGACAACGTCCCCGCGTGTGGAACACCTTTGATGCCCACCGGCTGTTGGCGTGGGCCGCCGAGGAAGGCAAGCAGTGGCCCCTCAAGCGCGCGCTCCTGAAGGCTTATCACGCCGACGACAAAAATCCCAGCGACCCAGCCGTGCTGACTCGCCTCGCCGGCGAAGCGGGGCTCGACCCGGCGCGCGCCGCCACGATTCTCGCTTCCGACGCTTACGCGCAAACCGTGCGCGACCGCGAGGCCCATTTCCAGCGCCTGGGCATCACCGGCGTTCCCGCAACGATCCTGGACGACCGGCACCTGGTCTCTGGCGGGCAGCCGCCCGAAGTGTTTGAGCAGGCCATTCGCCAGGTTGCTGCCGGGCTGCGCGCCTGAGGCGCGCAGTACCCCGCTCAGGGATAAAGTCCCCGCAGCTCCCGTGCCTGCAGGATTCGCGTGCAGGCCACGATGAACGCGGCGGTCCGCAGGCTGACCCGGTTGGCGTCGGCAACGCTCCAGATGGATGCCAGCGCTTCCTGCATGAATCGAACTAGCCGCGCGTTGATTTCGTCCTCCGACCAGAAGAAGCTGGAGAAGTCCTGCACCCACTCGAAGTAGCTCACCGTCACGCCGCCGGCGTTCGCAATGACGTCGGGAATGACCAGCACGCCACGCTCGGAAAGAATGTCGTCCGCCTCAGGCGTCGTGGGCCCGTTGGCGCCCTCGATCACGAGCCTTGCCTGGATCGCCGCCGCGTTGTCTGCCGTGATCTGCTGCTCAAGCGCCGCCGGAATGAGGATGTCGCAGGGCACGCTCCAGAACGGGTCGTTCGCCAGCACTTCAGCATTCGCAAAGCCTTTCACGCTCCCGTGCCGGGCCACGCGCGCCCCATTGAGAGGCAGCTTGAGCCGCTGCGCCGCCGCCTCGCCGACCGTGAAAACGCCGCGGCCAGTGGCCTCTCGGCGCCCGAGCGAGCCGCCCAGCGCGAGCGGCTTGCCAGTGACCACACCCGTAGCGGTGGACCCTTCGTTCATCGAGAACGTGTCCATCATCCACGCCATCACCTGCTCGTTGGTGTTCACGTCCGGCGCGGGGATGTCCTTGGTAGGGCCAATGAGCACCCCGATCTCGCTCGTGTATCGGCGAGTCACCCGCTCGAGCTCTCCCCTGGAGAGAAGTTGCGGACCGACGCGCACGCCGCCCTTCGCCCCGCCGTAGGGCAAGTTGAATGCCGCGTTCTTCACCGACATCCAGGCGGCGAGGGCCATCACCTCCGAGAGTGTCACGTCCTGGTGGAATCGCACGCCCCCCCTTGCCCGGGCCGCGACTCGTGTTGTGCTGGACTCGATAGCCCTCGAAGTGAGCAATGGTGCCGTTGTCTAGCTCGATGGGCACGTCCACGATGAGCGCGCGCTTCGGGCGCTTGAGCGTCTCCACCCAGCGCGAGAGGTTGCCGAGATAGGGTGTTACCCGGTCAACCTGCTGCAGGTAAATGCCCCAGGGGGCCCAGGTGGTGAGGGTCGAGAAACGACGGCAGGACGTGCTGAACCATGGGTGGGTTCTCCGGTGAGCGCGCGACTGGCTGGTGGCCGCCGCGCCGATGGGTGCGAATTGTAGTGGCCTTGGCTCACAACGCGCGGCGGCGCGCAATGGCCCACAGCACGACTGCGGCGGCGAGCGCGCCCACGAGATGCTTGAGCGTGTGCCCCGACACAAACCCGATCGCCTCGGCTACCGGCCGGTCGAATCGATCCAGCGCCAGCGCAGCCGCATACAGCGCCATGACCGCAACGGTTGCCCCGGCGTGGGTGTAGCGGGCGGGATGGCGCCAGAGCACCACGGGGATGAGCAGGTACGGAACGAGCTGCACCAACAGGTAAGGGCGCAAATCGCCTCGGCCAGCCGTCTCGGTGGCTATCCAGTAACCCACCGCGCCGACGCTCGCCACGCTGAGGGGCAAAAGCAGGCGCAGACCCCATGCAGGGCTTGCCCGCTCGGCGATCACGGCACTGAACCAGGACGCAAACGCGAGCGCCATGCCCGCCCGATCCCAGGCGAGCCGGGGGTTATCCGGTGCCAGGTGGTAGTAGCCCGAGCCCACGCCCGTGAGCGCCACGCCGAGGAAAAACGCGACGTAGGGGATCGTCTCTCTCGAATCGACGAATTGCCCGGTTGCGCGCCCTGACAGCAGAAACCAAACGCCTGCTGCACCAACCACAATGAAGGGGACGTTTGACAACGTGTCCTGGCAATGCGGGATGCCGAAGCAAGCGCTCTTGTCGAAAAAATCGTGATAGGCCAGCGGCTGCGGGATTGGCGGGGTGATGGCCAGGGCCCCGATCGCGACTGCAGCGAGAATGAGATACTTGACAGCGCTCCTTCCCATCGACTGCTCCTCCAATCGGCGACCTCCCCCATGGAAGCGAAGTGGCTTGAGGACTTCCTGAGCCTCGCCCGAACAGGCAGCTTCTCCCAGTCCGCCGTCGAGCGCAACGTCACGCAGCCCGCCTTCAGCCGGCGCATCAAGGCGCTGGAGGAATGGGTCGGGGTAGCGCTTATCGATCGCTCGTCGTACCCCACACGGCTCACGCCCGCAGGTGAAACCTTTCTTGCGGCCGTGAGAGCGGCAACCACGTCCTTGCAGACCGCGCGGCAGGAGTTGCGGCAGGCCGCCCGGGCAGACCGCAAGCTGCTTCGCATCGCCATCCAGCACTCGCTCGCGAGCGGCTTCCTCTCACGCTGGCTCGCCACGGTGCCCATCGAGGCGGAGGACTTTCTCGTGCGCGTGCACGCGGACAATCGTCATGACTGCGTCCGGAGCCTCGAGGATGGGAACGTCGACATGCTTGTCTGCTACACGCACCCTACCCTGCCGCTTCAGCTCGACCCGGGCCGTTACGCGAGCCTCGCGCTCGCCACGGACACGCTCATGCCGGTGTCCAAGGCTGCCAGCGACGGGCGTCCCCTGCACGCATTGCGTGGCGAGGGCAAGCAGGACGCCCGTCACCTGAGCTACACCCCCGAGGTATTCATGGGCCAGGCCGTCTCCCTCGCGCTTGCCCAAGCCGACCCACCCCTGCGCCTGCGCGCAACGCTCGAGAGCGCCCTGGTGGAAACCCTGCGCTCGGCCGCCCTCGCCGGCCTGGGCACGGCCTGGCTGCCCCGCAGCCTGATCGCCGGCGACCTCAACAGCAAGGCCCTCGTTCGCTCGGGCGCCGACGACCTCGACGTTCATCTGACCGTGACCGCCTACGCCGAACGCCCCCTGACCACCGGGCGTTTACGCTCGGTCTGGGACCTCCAGCCGGGCAAGCCCTGAGGCCCCCCGCGGGTTATGCCACCCGCGCATAACCCGAGCCGAAAACGCATTGGACGCCGCGGCCGCGCCGACCGTACCGTTTGGCACGGTCTGATCCGGACGACGCACAGGAAAGCGCATGGCCAAGATCCTCGAAGACTTCCCTCGATTCCGCCTCGGGCAGTGGCCCACGCCGCTCGAGCCCATGAATCGCCTGGCGCGCCACCTCGGCATGCCTCGCCTCTTCATCAAGCGTGACGACTGCACTGGCCTTGCATTCGGCGGCAACAAGACGCGCAAGCTGGAATTCCTGGTGGGCGACGCGCTGAAGGCCGGCGCTGACACGCTGCTCACCCACGGCGCGGTGCAGTCAAACCACGTGCGCCAGACCGCCGCCGCGGCAGCCCACGCCGGGCTTCGTTGCGAGGCCATCCTCGAGGAACGCGTGACGGATGCACCCTCGGCCTACCACGACTCGGGCAACGTGTTCCTCGACCAGCTATTCGACTGCAAGCTCCACCGCGTCCCCGGCGGCACGGTAATGGACGACGCGCTCGAGGCCCTCGCCGCGAAGCTGCGCTCGCAAGGCGCCAAGCCCTACGTCATTCCCGGGGGCGGCTCGAATGCGCTGGGCTCGCTGGGCTACGTCGATTGCATCCTCGAGTTGCAGCGCCAATGTGAATCGATGGGGCTTCGCAAGCCGCACCTCGTCCACGGCACCGGCAGCGCGGGCACGCAGGCGGGCCTCGTTGCAGGCGTACACGCCCTCGGGCTCGACTGGCCGATCACCGGCATCGGGGTGCGCGCACCGAAGGCGACCCAGGAACAGCGCGTCTACGACCTCGCCTTGAAGGTGCTCCAGACCCTCGGCATCGATCGGCCGCTTCCTCGCGAGAAAGTCTTCGCCGACGACAACTATGTCGGGCCCGGCTATGGGCTCCCCACGCCCGGCATGGTGGAAGCCGTGCAGACGATTGCCCGGCTGGAAGGCATCCTCGCCGACCCGGTCTACACCGGCAAGGGGTTGGCGGGCATGTTCGCGTGGGCCCGCGCCGGGAAGTTTCCGGCCGACGCCGACGTGATCTTCATCCACACCGGCGGCGCGCCGGGCCTGTTCGGCTATCAGTGGGCGTTCGGCAAGGCCGCCGCCTGAGGGCCGAGCACGGCCGTTTCGCCCAACCTGTTTTTTCAGTGTCGTAACCGCAGCTCACTCACCCGGAGGGAACCAACCATGACGCTCCAACGCCTCACGCGCAACTTCCTTGCCCTCGCCGGCGCGCTCGGCCTCACGGCCATCGCTCCGGTGCTCGCCCAGGGCACTCCCCAGAAAGGCGGCACACTGGTGATGGTGGTGCAGCCTGAGCCGCCCACGCTCGCCGCCTACCAGAGCACCGCCGGGCCGGTGGGCCAGGTGGCCACCAAGGTCTACGAGGGCCTGCTTGAGTACAGCTTCGACCTGAAGCCGATGCCGAGCCTCGCGCAGTCGTGGACGGTCGCGCCCGACGGCAAGACCGTCACCTTCAAGCTCACCCCGAACGTGAAGTTCCACGACGGCAAGCCATTCACCAGCGCCGACGTGCAGTTCACCGTGATGGACGTACTGAAGAAAGTGCACCCGCGCGGCGTCAATACCTTCCGGGCGGTAACCGCCGTGGAAACGCCCGACCCGCTCACGGCCATCTTCAAGCTGAGCGAGCCCGCTCCTTACATGATGATGGCGCTTTCCTCTTACGAGTCGCCCATGCTGCCCAAGCATGTGTTTGGCACCGGTGACATCGCGACCCATCCGAACGCCAATAGGCCGGTCGGCACGGGCCCCTTCAAGTTTGTCGAGTGGCAGAAGGGCCAGTTCATGCGCCTGGACCGCAACCCGGACTATCGGAAGGCGGGCCTGCCGCACCTGGACCGCGTCGTCGCGCGCTTCATCGCCGACGCCGGCACCCGCTCGGCGGCCATGGAAACGCAGGAAGCCCACATCGGCGGCTTCAATGCCGTGCCGCCCGTGGACGTGAAGCGTCTGTCCGGCCTGCCGCACATTGCGACGACCTACAAGGGCTACGAGATGCAGGCCCCGATCGTGCAGCTCGACTTCAACACCACCAAGCCGCCGTTCAACGACGCGCGCGTGCGCCAGGCCGTGGCCTACGCCATCGACCGCCAGTTCGTGATCGACAACGTCTGGTTCGGCTTCGGCAAGCCTGCCACCGGCCCGATCAGCTCGAACTTCAAGGCCAACGGCCTCTACACCGACCAGGTGAGGAATTACAACGTGAAGAACGGCGTCGAGATGGCCAACAAGCTTCTCGACGAAGCCGGCAAGAAGCGCGGGGCCGACGGCGTTCGGTTCGAGATCGTGCACGACGTGACGCCTTATGGCGAGGAGTGGCGCCGCTTCGGCGAGTACGTGCAGCAGCAGCTCGCCAAGATCGGCATCAAGGCCACCCTGCGCTACGAGGATGTCCCGGCGTGGCTGCGGCGCGTCTACACCAACTACGACTTCGACCTGACCAACAACTGGATCCAGACACTGGCAGACCCGTCCATCGGCATGCACCGCCTCTACCACAGCAACACCATCAAGGCGGGCACCGTGTTCGTGAACAACTCGCGCTGGACCACCAAGGAAACCGACGAACTGATGAACAAGGCCAACGTCGAGACGGACCCGAAGAAGCGCGCTGCGCTCTATCACGACCTGCAGAAGCGGATCGTGGACGCGAGCCCGCTGGTGTTCGTGCACGAGCTCAACTTCGTCACCGTCTACAACAAGCGGGTGAACAACTTCCCGGTGAGCCCGCTCGGCCTGTATTCGGCCATGGACACGGTCTGGCTCGCGAAGTAAGCCAGCGCCGAAGACAGGCAACCAAGCCGTGCCCAGCCTCGCCTACGTCCTGCGCCGCCTTGCGCAGGCCGTTCCGACGGTGCTCGCCATCGTCGTGCTGAACTTCCTGCTGCTGCAGCTCGCCCCCGGCGACGCGGCAGACGTTCTGGCAGGCGAGGCGGGCTCGGCAACCCCGGAGTACATGGCGCAGCTGCGCAAGTCCTTCGGGCTCGACCAGCCGATGTGGCTCCAGCTCCTGCTTTACCTGAAGCAGGTGGTGACTTTCGACCTCGGGTTCTCCTTCCGACACGGCATGCCCGTGTCGGAACTCATCCTTTCCCGGCTGGGGCCGACGCTGCTGCTGATGGGCACCGTCCTGACCCTGGCCGTCTTTGTCGGCGTGCTGCTCGGAAGCCTCGCTGCGCGCCATCTGAACCGGTGGCAGGACAACCTGATCTCCACCCTCACCGTCCTGGCTTACGCCACGCCCGTGTTCTGGGCAGGCCTCATGCTGATCGTGCTCTTCTCCGTCAAGCTCGGCTGGTTCCCCACCAGCGGGATGCAGAAGGTTGCGGCCTTCCACGAAGGCTTTGCCAAGGTGAAAGATATCGCCCACCATCTGGTGCTGCCGGCCGTGACGCTAACGCTCTTCTATCTCGCGCTCTATGCGCGCCTCATGCGGGCAAGCGTCCTGGAGCAGGCGTCGATGGATTACGTGGTCACTGCCCGCGCCAAGGGGCTCACCGAGCGGCAGGTCATCCGCCGCCACGTGCTCCGGAACGCCATGCTGCCGGTCGTCACCATGGCCGGGGTGCAGGTGGGCGCGATTTTCGGGGGCGCGGTGGTCGTGGAGACCGTCTTTGCCTGGCCTGGCCTGGGCCTCCTGGCCTACGAGTCACTGTTCGCGCGGGACCTCAACCTGCTGCTGGGCATCTTCTTCGTCTCCACCTGCCTCGTCGTCATGGTGAACTTGGCGGTGGACCTCTGCTACTCGATGCTGGACCCACGCATCGAGCTGCGCTGACCCGCCCTTGCGCGACGCCTTCCTTCGATTCGTTCGCCACAAGCCCGCGCTCGTCGGGCTGGTGCTGCTGGTGATGGTCGTCATCGCCGCCGCCGTCGCAAGCCTTCTCTATCCCGGCGACCCATTCCGCATCGTGGGCAAGCCTTTCCAGCCGCCCCTCACCGACTTCCCGCTTGGAACCGACATGCTGGGGCGCGACCTCGCCGCAGCGGTCTTCTATGGGGCCCGTACGACGCTGTTGATCGGTTTCGCGGCCACGCTCATCGCCACGGTCGTCGGCGTGACCATCGGCGGCCTGGCCGGCTATTTTGGCGGGCGCGCAGACGCGCTCCTCATGCGGCTCACGGAGCTCTTCCAGACGATTCCGTTCTTCCTGTTTGCCATCCTGCTGGTGGCTGTGCTCGGCTCCTCGATTGGCAAGATCATTTTCGCCATCGCGGTGGTGTCGTGGCCTCCCATGGCACGCCTGGTGCGTGGCGAGTTCATGGCCATGCGCAACCGCGAGTTCGTGCAGGCGTGCGTCTCGATGGGCATGGGACACGCTCGCATCATCGTGGTGCACATTCTTCCCAACACGCTCTCGGCGATCGTCGTGACGGGCTCGTTGATGATTGCAACCGCCATCCTCATCGAGTCGGGCCTGTCGTTTCTGGGCCTGTCGGACCCCAACGTCATGAGCTGGGGGTACATCATCGGCTCGGGGCGATCGGTTCTGCGAACGGCCTGGTGGATCTGCGCCGTGCCAGGCGTGGCAATCCTCCTCACCGTGATGGCGATCAACCTGGTGGGAGATGGGCTGAACGACGCGCTCAACCCGAGGCTTCGGCAACTGTGAGCGGCGACTCCCCCCTGCTGCGAATCGAGCAGCTGCACGTCGCCCTGCCACCGTGGGCGGATCGGCCCTTCGCGGTCGAGGATGTCTCGATCGACCTGTATCGCAACGAGATTCTCTGCGTGGTGGGCGAGTCGGGGTCGGGAAAGTCCGTCATGTCGCGGGCGGTCATGGGGCTCTTCGCCTCGCGCCACGTGCGGCCCACGGGCGGGCGCATCCTCCTCGACGGGGAGAATCTGTTGGAGGCCACCCACGAGCGCCTTCGCGCCATCCGCGGCAACCGCGTGGCCATGATCTTCCAGGAGCCGATGACGGCGTTGAACCCCGTTCACCGCATCGGCCGCCAGATCGAAGAGGTGCTGGAAATTCATCGGGTGGGAACGCCCGCCGAGCGCCGAGCCCGCGCGGTAGCGATGCTGGAGGCAGTGAACCTGCCCGATCCCGCCAAGATCCTCGCCGCCTATCCCCACCAGCTCTCCGGCGGCCAGCGCCAGCGCGCCATGATCGCGATGGCCCTCGCCCTCGAGCCGGACGTCCTTATTGCCGATGAGCCCACGACGGCGCTCGACGTGACAACGCAGGCCCAGATCCTCGCCCTCATCCGTGACATCCAGCGCAAGAAGGGCATGGGAGTGATCTTCGTCACCCACGATTTCGGCGTGGTCGCCGAGATTGCGGACCGAATCGCCGTGATGCAGCACGGCAAGCTCGTCGAGCAGGGTGACGCCCGGGAAGTGTTGAGCCAGCCACAGGCCGCCTACACTCGGTCGCTCCTCGCTGCGGTCCCCAGCCTCACGCCGGGCCCCCGGCGGGATTTCGCGGGCAATCCGGTGGTTCTATCCGTCAAGGGCGTGACCAAGACTTACCGCACCGGCGGTGGCTTCTTCGGCACGTCGGCTCGGCGGGTGGATGCCTTGAAGGGGGTTGCCTTCGACCTGCGCCGCGGCGAGACGCTCGGCATAGTCGGTGAATCAGGCTCGGGCAAGTCGACCGTGGCACGCTGCATCACCCGGCTCATCGACTCCGACAGCGGCCGCATCGAGATCGACGGGAAAGACATCGCCCACCTCGGCACACGCGCGCTCCGGCCCTTGCGACGGCGTATGCAAATGGTGTTTCAGGACCCCTACGGCTCGCTCAACCCGCGACGGACTGTCGGGCAACTGGTCGCCGAAGGGCCCATCGTGCACGGCACGCCAGCCGCGGAAGCCACGCGAAGGGCCGTGGAGCTCCTGGAGCTGGTCGGACTCGATGCGCGCTCGGCCAGCCGCTACCCCCACGAATTCTCCGGCGGACAGCGACAACGCATCGGCCTCGCACGGGCCCTGGCGCTCGAGCCGGAAATTCTGGTTGCTGATGAGCCGGTCTCGGCGCTGGACGTCTCCGTCCAGGAACAGGTGCTGAAGCTGATTGCCGACATCCGAACCCGGCTGGGGCTTACCGTGCTCTTCATCACCCACGACCTGCGCGTGGCGAGCCAGGTGTGCGACAGCATCGCCGTGATGCACAAGGGCGAGATCGTCGAGTACGGCGCCGTTGCCGACGTCTACGCCAACCCCCGGCACGACTACACCCGCACACTTCTTGCGGCCGTTCCCGGCCGGGCGTGGAGCGAGGCGCAGTCACCGGCGAGCGCGAACTGAAGGCGAGACGCGTGAACCCGTCGCTTGCTCCGGAAGGCCTCGCTGCGCTGAGCCAGAAGCTTTGCGATGGCTCGCTCACGGCAGAGGCCCTGACGCGCGAGGCGCTCGGCCACATCGAAGCGCTTGAGCCCACTCTCAACGCGTTTACTCACGTGGATGCCGACGGCGCCCTCGCGGCTGCCCGTGGTGTTGATGCGCAGCGGCGCAGCGGCACATTTCTCGGCCCGCTCGCCGGGTTGCCGATCGCCATCAAGGATCTCTTTACCGTCGATGGCATGCCCACCCGCGCCGGTAGCGAGCTGGACATCCAGGACCTGGTGCCGCCTCAAGGCCGCCTGGTCACGGGGCTTCTCGATGGCGGCTGCGTGCCACTTGGCAAGACACGCACGACTGAATTCGCGCTGGGTGGCTTCAACCTGAAGGAGCCGCCGCCGTGGAATCCCTGCGACCTGCACGAGCGACGCATGACAGGGGGCTCGAGCCACGGCTCGGCGGTAGCGATGGCGGCGGGCCTCGCGGCCTTTGCCCTCGGCTCCGACACGGGCGGCTCGGTGCGCTGGCCAGCCGCCCTCTGCGGCGTGGTCGGCTACAAGGCGAGCGGCACGCACTGGCCGGGGGATGGCATCTTCCCGCTCTCGCCGGAAATGGACAGCCCCGGCATCTTCACCCGCAGCGTGGAGGATGCCGCGTTCGTCGAAGCGGCCATCGCCGGCCGCACGCTCGGTGTGGCGCCACCGCCTAAGGCGCTGCGCCTCGCGATACCGACGGAGCACTTCCTCGACAACCTGGAAGGCCCGGTTGCCGCATGCTTCGACGCCGCCGTGAAGCGCCTTCGCGAAGCAGGCGCCACCCTCATCGAGCTGCCAGTTCCGGAAGCCGCGTGGATCGACGACATCTTCGCAAGCCTCGTGCCCGCGGACCTCCTGGCCTTTCTCGGGCGCGAGCGGGTCGAGCGGGGACGCGCGCTGCTGGACCCCGTTGCCGCTGCGCGACTCGACGGAGGCTTCAAGGTCACGCGGGAGCGCTACGCGGAAATGCTCGCGCTTCGCCGGAAGGCGGAGCAACTCGTCCGCGAGCGCTCGCAGGATGTCGACGCCTGGATCAGCCCCACGGTGCCGGTGCTGCCTCACCCCATTGCGAGCTATCGAACGGTGGCCGACGTCGCAGCCTGGAATCGGCTCGCCACGCAGAACACTCGCCCCGGCAACCTGTTTGGCCAATGCGGCGTTTCGCTGCCGATACAGCATCTGGGCGCCGAGCTGCCGGTGGGGCTCCAGCTTTGCGCCGGCAGCGGGCAGGACGCAAAGTTACTCGGCACGGCCCGCTCCGTCGAGGCGCTTCTCGCTCCGTAGGCGCGCCGCTAGAACTGCAGGCTGCCACCAGCCAGCATCGGTCCCCTCTTTGAAATTCTGTGCAAACCCAGTGCGTTTTCAGGTCCCGCGCCCAGGGGGCTTATGATTGATTTGTCGCCGTCGGGCACCGTCCGGGAGCCCTGAGGCAAAACGCGCAAATTCACAGGAGGGACACTTGGACCACCGACCCTTTCTTATCGCATTGACAGCCCTCGCCGCTTGGGCGTCCACCATGCCTGCGACCGCTGCCATCACCGAGCTGTCCATCCGCGAAACAAAGCCCTACGGCACCTTTGCCGCTGGCAAATTCGTCCGCATCGAGGGAGAGGCGCGCGGATCGCTCGCGCCGACCGAGCCGATCGCCGATATCGAGAAGGCTGCACGCGACTCGAAGGGCCGGGTTCCCTATCGCACCCAGTTCACGATGATCATTCCCGAGGCCCCTACCCCCGGGAACGGCGCGCTCCTCGTCGATGTGGTGAACCGGGGCCGCGCCGTGACGCACATGTTCTACAACAGCCCGCGCGAGCGGCCGCTGCCACCGGGCAACCTCGATCCAGGAACCGGCTTCCTGCAGAACCGCGGCTTCTCCCTTGTTGCCATCCAATGGGAAATGGCGGAAGGCATCGAGCCGCCCACGTTCCTCGACGACAAGGGAGAGAAGCGCTTCGCCGAAGGCGTGGCCTTTGCAGCCGTTCGCGATATCGCCCTCTTTCTGCGGCACGACCGTTCCAAGGCCAACCCCCTTGCCGGGCGAGTGGACCGCGTGCACGCGATCGGCTATTCGCAGACGGCACGTCTCTTGAAGACCTTTCTCGCGCTCGGCTTCAACGAGCAGGATGGGCGCCACGCGTTCGACGGGCTGCACGTCGTTGCGGGCACCGCAGGCGTCATTCCGCTGAATGCCTCTGGCAAGGGCCCGGGCTCCGTCGCAGCGGCCACGCCCGGCCCTGCCAACGCGGAGCTCCGCGGCGTGCACGAGGAGCCCTTCACCTACGAGGCGGTCATGCAGCGGCTTCTCGCAAAGAACAAGTTTGCGCCCCGCGTGATGGTCGCCAACATGAACACCGACTACCTGTCCACGCGTACCTCGCTGATCCGAACGGGCGCTCGCGGAACGACGGAAGCACCGCTGCCGGCGAATGTGCGCATGTATGACATTGCGGGTGCGGCCCACATGAACGAGCGGCGCCCCAACAAGGCCTGCGAGTACGAGCTGGGGCAGCTCGACTGGTCGCCGGCCATGCGCGCGCAATTGGTGGCGCTGGACGACTGGGCGCGGGGCCGCGCTGAGCCACCCGCTTCCCGCCTGATGCCCCTCGGCCCGCAGCGGGGCGATCCACGCGTACTCGATGCGCCGAAGTTTCTGCCTGACGCGGTGGTACTTGTCCCGCAAGTGGACCAGGACGGCAACTCGCTCGGCGGCGTCCGGCTGCCCGATCTCGAGGCGCCCCTCGGCCAGCACGGCGACTTGAACAGCCCCATGAGCAACGGCACCTGCCGCCTGGCGGGCAGCTACCGATCCTTCGCGAAGACCGCCGCGGAACGCCAGTCACGCAACGACCCCAGGCTATCGGTGGAGGAGCGCTATCCCGGCGGCGTGAACGAATACACGTCGCGCATCCGGGCGGCTGCCCGCGCACTGGTTGCCGACCGCCTGCTGCTTCCCGAGGATGCCGCCGTGATCGAGAATGCGGCAGCGGACAACGTGGCTTTCGCGTTGACGCCCCCGCGCGCCCGAGGCGCGCTGACCGGCGGCCAGCGATAACACCCGACGATGCACCGACAGGAGAAACCATGAAGCGACGTGAATTCGTTCAAGGAGCGGTAGCGATGGGCCTCGCCTCGGCGGCGAGCCCGCTCACTGCCCAGCAAAAATTTCCCAACCGCCCGATCAAGTTCGTCGTCCCATTTGCTGCCGGCGGTGGGGGAGACGTAGTTGCGCGCATGCTCGCCCAGCGGCTCACCGAGCGCATCAACAATCCCGTGGTCGTGGAAAACCGCACGGGTGCGGGCGGCAACATCGGCTCCGACTTTGTGCTCAAGTCCCCGCCCGATGGCTACACGCTGCTCAACATGTCGAGCACCTACCCGATCCAGGCCGCTGTTTCCAAGCTGCCTTTCGACCCGATCGCCGACATGCAGCCGATCATGATGGTTTCGCGCGACCCGGTCGTTGTGCTGGTGAACACCAAGTCACCCCTTCGCAACGCGGGTGACCTTGCGGAAGCGGCACGGCGCAACCCCGGGAAGCTGTCGCACGGCTCGGCCGGCGTGGGCTCCCTCGCCCACCTCAGCATGGAAGAGCTCGCCTTCCTGATGGGCATCAAGCTCCTGCACATTCCCTACAAGGGCTCCTCGCAGGCGTTCAATGACCTTCTGGGCGGCAGCGTCGACATGATGCTTACCAGCGTCACCTTCAGCGCGCCGTACCTCAAGTCTGGTCGCGTGCGAGCACTGGGCGTCTCCGGGCCGACCCGCCAGGAGTCGCTTCCAGATCTGCCCACGTTCGAGGAGCAAGGGGTCAAGAACTTCAACGTGGTCGACTGGAAGGCCGTGGCCGGGCCGAAGGGCATTCCCGCAGATGTCGTGGCGTTCCTCAACACCGAGTTGAATGCCGTGCTCAAGTCCAAGGAAGTCTCCGAGAAATTCCAGTCCGAGGGCACTACGGCAGTCGGTGGCACGCCGGAGCAGATGATGCAGGTCATCCGCTCCGACATCGCGCGCTGGAAGCGCGTGGCGGAGCTTGCCAACGTGAAGATCGAATAGAGCCACCATGTCGAACGAACTCAATAAGACCATGCGGCGCCTGCTCGTCCCGGGCGCCGGCCACATCATGCCCGGCGCGGGCAACGCGCTGGCCGCCCGCGTGATCGAAGGCACCGGCCACAAGATGATGATGATGAGCGGCGCTGCCGTCGCGAATTCCTACCTTGGCGTGCCGGACCTCGGCCTCACTACGGTCACGGAGCTCGCCGCGCACGTGGCCGCCACGCGTGAAGTCGTTGGTATTCCCATCCTGGCTGATGCCGACACGGGCTTCGGCAATGCGATCAACGTGCGACGCACGGTACAGCTCCTCGAGCGAGCCGGCGCCAACGCCATCATGCTCGAGGACCAGACGTTCCCGAAGCGCTGCGGCCACTTCGATGGCAAAGGTGTCATCCCCAAGGACGAGATGGTTTCCAAGCTCAAGGCGGCCGTCGACGCCCGCGTGGACCCTGATTTGATGATCCTTGCGCGGACGGACGCGCGCGCCGTTGAGGGTTTCGAGGCTGCGCTGGCCCGGGCTCGCGCCTACCAGGAAGCCGGGGCGGATTTCCTGTTCATCGAGGCGCCGCTGAACGAAGAGGAGCTGCTCTCGATCCCGCGCCATGTGCCTGGCATTCATCTCTGCAACATGGTGATCGGCGGCAAGACGCCACTTCTGCCGCGGGAGACGCTGGCGAAGGCGGGCTACTCGGTCATCTGCTATGCCAATGCCGCACTGCAGGCCTCGCTCATGGCCATGCAGCAGGTGCTCGGGCACCTTGGCCAGCACGGATCGATCGCGGGCGTCGAAGAAAAGCTCATGATGTTCGCCGAGCGCCAGAAGGTGCTCGATGCCGACCGCTTCAAGGAACTCGAGAAGCGCTACTCATGAGCACCGGATCACCCCGCACCTTCTTCGAGAAGGTCTGGGAAGACCACGTCATCACGGCGCTCGGCCCGGATAGCGACCTCTTGCAGGTGGACCGGCTGGTGCTGCACGAGCTTTCTGGCAGCCAGGCCGTGCGCGCTCTGGCCGAGGCCGGGCGAAAGCCGGTAAGCCGCGAGCAGGTCTACACGGTGATCGAGCACCTCATCTCGACGCAGCCGGGTCGCGGGCCTACGGATTCCGTTTCCAAGAGCGGCCCGGTGATGATTGAAACTACCCGGCGGGCTTCCCGCGAATGGGGCTTTCACTTCATCGACTACGACGACCCCCGGCAGGGCATCGCTCACGTGGTTGCCCCCGAGCTCGGCATCGCCTTCCCGGGCGCCACGCTCGTCTGCTGCGATAGTCACACCAGCACGGTGGGTGGCGTGGGTGCACTTTCGTGGGGCATTGGCGCTTCCGAGGCAGAGCATGTTCTGGCCACCCAAACGCTCGCGCAATCGCGGCCCAAGACGATGCGTGTTTCATTTGAAGGGTCGCTGCGCGAAGGGGTTTACGCGAAGGACATGATCCTCGCGCTGATCGGTCAGGTCGGCGCGCAGGGGGGCATTGGCTACGCCGTCGAGTACGCGGGGACGGCCGTTCGCAGCCTGCCGATCGAAGGCCGCCTCACGCTGTGCAACATGTCGATAGAGTTTTCGGCCAAGTACGGCTTCGTTCCTCCGGATGAAACGACCATTGCCTACCTCGCCGGGCGGGAGTTCTCGCCAAAGGGCGCCGATTGGGATCGCGCGGTTGCGTATTGGCGAGGGCTTCCGACCGACGAAGGCGCCCGCTTTGATCGCGAGGTCGCCGTGGATTGCAGCAGCCTCGCGCCGCAGGTGACCTGGGGCATCAGCCCGCAGCAGGTCGGCGCAATCGATGGCCAGGTGCCGGATCCTGCAAGCGCCACTGACGGCGAAGCCCGCTCGCTCGCCGAGCGCGCCCTGGACTACATGCGTCTCTCCCCCGGTACGCCGCTCTCGGGTATCCCCATCGACGTGGCCTACATCGGCTCCTGCACCAATGCACGGCTCTCCGACCTGCGCGCTGCCGCAGTCATTCTCAAGGGGCGGAAGGTGAAGGCCGGCGTGCAAGCCGTTTGCGTGCCCGGCTCCACGCCCGTGAAGCGCGCTGCCGAGGCCGAGGGCATCGACCGCATCTTCCGCGACGCCGGATTCGAGTGGCATGAATCCGCCTGCGGCTTCTGCGGGCATATCGGCAGCGACCGCTTCGCCGACCTGCGTGTCGTAAGCACCACCAACCGCAACTTTGAAGGCCGCCAGGGCCCCAAGACGCGCACGCACCTGGCGAGCCCGGCGACGGTGGCTGCCTCCGCTGTGGCGGGTTGCATTGCGGACGCGAGGAGGCTCGGCTGATGGAATCGCTACGAAAGGTCACGGGCATCGCTGCGCCCATGCTTCGCATCAACATCGACACGGACCAGATCATCCCCGCCCTCTTCCTCGGTGGCACGGACGCCAAGGGCTACGGGGCCAACCTGTTCCATGGCTGGCGATTCCTGCCGGATGGCCAGCCCAACCCCGAGTTCATCCTGAACCAGCCGCCCTACGATCGTGCTCAGATTTTGCTCGCCGACCGGAACTTTGGCTGCGGCTCCTCACGGGAGCGCGCGCCCAAGGCACTTCGTGAGTTTGGCTTTCGCGCCATCCTGGCGCCCTCATTCGGCGGCATCTTCTTCAACAACTGCTACCGCAACGGAATCATTCCCGTGGAGCTGCCGATCGAGCAGGTGCGCGCGATTGCCGACGAAGTGGCGGCCTCCCAGGGCCTGGGCCAAGTGACGGTGGACGTGGAGGAGAAGGCGGTCGCGTCACCCTCGGGCTCGAGGTACGCCTTTGAGGCGCCGGAGACCCTGCGGCAGATGTTGATGCAAGGGCTGGATGAGATCGCGCTGACGCTTTCCCGCCAAGACGCGATAGATTGTTTCCGCGCCGAAGATCGCACGCGTCGCCCTTGGGCCTACTAAAGCTCGACTAGCGCTCGAGCACCATCAGCGTGCCGAGTTTGTTCATCTCCTCGGCCGGCACCACCCTGGGGCCGATGACGGCTGCGTAGCCGAAGCGGAACGGCAGGTAGCCCATCCATTTGACGCTCTTGAAGTCCGACGCCGACTCCTCGACGCACGGCCCGGTAGCCCAGAGCCTTTCCCAGAGGGCTTGGTCCCCGGCTGTTCCATCTCGGCACACCGCTCGCCCAAACAAGCGCTTCAGCGAGGCCTGGGGGGGAACCCCAAACACCTCGCTCGGCGGCGAGTACATGCCGTAGAGGCCGAAGCTCCAGTCCGGAGCCCGGTCTTTCGCCATGAGCGCCGAGGAGGGAATGCCATCGTCAGCCTGCAGCAAAAGGCTTACCCGGTCGAGCACGAGCGTATTGATGGACTTGAAGTTGGCGTTATGCGAGACGAAGCTCGCCGCCTTGTAGAAAGCCGTGTCGAACGGCTGCCGCCGGATAAAGCGCGCGAGCTCCGGGTTCTTCGCCATGTTCTCGTCCGAGAGGTTGAAGCGGAAGTACAGCACCTCCGCAGACCCTCCGTCGGGCCGCTTGAATTGGATACGCACGCCTCGCGTTGGGTTGTCGGGGTGGGGATGCACCACGCCCTCCACATCGAGGGAAACGCGCTGGATGCCCAGGATCTCATGGCCCTGCGCCGCAAGCCCCGTGGCGATAATGGTCGTGGTCCCGTACTCGAGCAGGTCCTTCGCCATGAAGGACGTGATGAAGTAACTGCGCTGAAGCGACATCGAATAGGCGCGGCCGATCTCGCCGATGCGCTGGGCACGCTCGGTCGGGGTCAGTTTCGTCGGGTCTGGCAGCTCGCCTTCCCGTTCGAGACCCACGAGGAGCAATGTCTTGAAGTTGGGGAAGACCACCTGCGGGTAGATGACGTCGGGGCCGCCGAAGAGGTAGATGATCCCCTCGGACTTGAGCGTGCGCGGGACCTGCCGGGCAAAGAAGTCACGCATCAGGCGCTCGTTGTCGGGACGGAAGAGCGACTGCCTCTCCCGGAAAAGGCGCGCCAGCGACTGCGTCTTCTCAGCGCCCTCGATGGGCTCGACGCCAGCAAGGATCCGGGCATGCTGGTTGGGGTTTCCCCAAGCGAGGCCGGCGGCCAGCGCAAGGCACACGGTAAGCAGCACGCTTCGCCAGTCGCGGCCAGTAGGGCCAGGGCCCGCTGGGGCCGTATCCGCTTGGATATTCGCTGCCGTCATTGCCAGAACGCCTGTTGAATTTTTTGAGCTGACATTGTCTCGCATCCGCGCGGAGCCTGAAATCCCATTCGTGCGCAAACCAATATTGATCAACCAAATCGCTGCAAGCTGAGAGATACCCATCCTCGTCTGCCCGAGTGCTATCCTGCTACCGCTCGGACAGCATTCTCACCAAACCAAGGAGCCAGATAACCAATGAATCCGATCCGCCAGTCAGCATTGACAAGCTGCATCCTCGTAGCCTTCTTTGCCGCCACCGGTGCTGCCCTTGCCGCGGGCAAGCCCGGCGAAAAGGCGCCCACCGGACCCGCCTGTGACGTGGCAGGACCCCAGACGCCGCGTGACATCGACAGCAAAGCCGGGACCAATGCGGTCGCGGTTGCGACAGCTCCGAAGTATCAGGACCTGAACCTGTGCAACATTCACTTTCACGCCCAGGCTGAGCACAAGGGCAAGGATTTCTCGGTCTTTGCGGGTGAAGGCGCGAGTGGCGGCTACCAATGCAATGCGAGCAAGTCACTCTCTGCCAGCGAGCTCAAGAAGCCTGCGGGAGACATTTGCAAGGGCCTCAAGCCGGGCGACACCATCGAGGTGCACTGGGTTCACTCATCCTGCGACGTGAAACCCGGCGCGGGCCTCGGATCCTGCGTGAAAGATGACTGCAAGGAGCCGAAGCTCAGGGTGGAGGCTCAGGTATTCACCCTGGTGAACGATCCCAAGGCAGCGAAGTTTCAGGACATGATCGAAACTGGCCAGAAGGTCAATGGGCGATACCAAGCCAAGGCCATCCCGTCCAACACCGGCACGCCCATCCAGTTCGCTGGCTCGACCACCGGCCCCTCTTACAACGACACGGTGTGCTCACCGCTCAAGGTGACTTGGAGTGTCCGCCCGCAGTGCGCCAAGCTTGACATCAACAGCGTCGGAGCCTGGTGCAAGGCCGGCAACGTGTTCGCCGAGGATCACGCTCACGGCGTGCGAAAGCTGGTCACGAACCCGAAGCACCTCGCGCCGATCGCAAACTGATCGGCTCAAGTGGGTCACCCGCGCGCCGGCGGGTGACCCAAGGGTAATTAGAGGCTCTCCCTAGTCAAGGCGCTCTGCTAGCGC
>JAFMJY010000049.1 GCA_017853245.1 Burkholderiales bacterium
AGGAGAGCGCGCGCTTCGCCGAGCCAGGCTCCGATGTCGTGCCCTGGCCGCGCGCGCGCGTGAGCGCCCTGTTTGGCCAGGGCCACGACGGCGCCGAGGGCCTTGCCTCAGCGCTGCAGGAAATCGGCGCCACCGCTCTCGAGGCGCCGCGCAGCGAGGCGGTGGCCGACACTGACTGGGTGCGCCAGACGCAAGCGCAGTTCGAGCCCGTGCGCGCTGGCGAGCGCCTGTGGGTCGTTCCCAGTTGGCATGCGCCACCGGACCCCGAGGCCATCAATATCCGCATCGACCCGGGCGCGGCCTTCGGCACCGGCACCCACCCCACGACACGGTTGGTGCTCGCCTGGCTGGAGCGGGCCATCCACGGTGGGGAGGCTGTCATCGACTACGGCTGCGGCTCCGGCGTGCTCGCCATTGCCGCCATGAAGCTCGGCGCCTCGCACGCAACCGGCGTCGACGTCGACCCGCTTTCCCTCGAGGCGGCTCGCTATAATTCGCGCGCCAATGACGTGGCGCTTCGCTGCGTCTCCCCCGGCGAGCCGCTCGAGGCAGCTGACATCATGGTCGCCAACATTCTCGCCAACCCGCTTCGCGTGCTCGCCCCCCTTCTTGCAGCCCACACCCGCGCCGGCGGCGCCTTGGCGCTCTCGGGCATCCTGGCCCACCAGTCGGACGATGTCCTGGAAACCTACGCGCCGTTTTTCTCGATGCGCCTGGCTGCCGAGGAAGCGGGCTGGGTCTGCCTTGCAGGCATCCGCCGCGAATCGGCATGACGCAGCCCCTCTACCCGGCCTTCAAACCCACCGCCCCCCTCCCTCGCCCATGAGCATCCTCGTCTGCGGGTCGATCGCCTACGACACCATCATGGTGTTCCGCGACCAGTTCAAGAATCACATCCTCCCGGACCAGATCCACATTCTCAACGTGGCATTCCTCGTCCCCGACATGCGGCGGGAGTACGGCGGCTGCGCAGGCAACATTGCCTACAGCCTCAAGCTCCTGGGAGACGACCCGCTGATCATGGCCACTGTCGGCCACGACTTCGACCCCTACGAGCTTCGCCTCGAGCGGCTGGGGATCAGCCGCCGGCACGTGCGCCGCTTGCCGGAGCAGTTCACCGCCCAGGCGTTCATTACGACCGACATCGAGGACAACCAGATCACCGCGTTTCACCCGGGTGCCATGTCCGACTCGCACGTGAACCGAATCGCGGAAACCGAAGGCGTGCGCCTCGCCATCGTGTCGCCCGATGGGCGGCAGGGCATGGTCGAGCATGCGCGCGACCTCGCCGCCGCGCGCATTCCCTACGTGCTCGACCCCGGGCAGGGGTTGCCGATGTTCTCCGGCGACGACCTGCTCGGCATGCTGGCCGGCGCGCGAGCCCTCACCGTGAACGACTACGAAGCCCGGCTCGTCGAGCAGAAGACGGGCCTTGCCATGGCGCAACTCGCCCGGCGCGTCGAGGCCGTCGTGGTCACTCGCGGTGGCGAAGGCGCCGAGGTGCTGCACCGCGGGGAGCGAATCGTCGTCCCGGCCGTCAAGCCCGAAGCGCTCACAGACCCGACCGGCTGCGGCGACGCCTTCCGCGCGGGCCTGCTGCACGGCCTCGCCCAGGGCTGGGATTGGGCACGCTGCGCTCGCCTCGCCTCGCTGATGGGATCCATCAAGATCGCGCACCGGGGCGGGCAGAACCATCAGCCGTCACGAACCGAGATTGCCCAGCGCTATGCCACCGCGTTCGGCGAGCCGCTCTGGCCCTAGAATTCATCACCCATCCCTCTCTCCAAGGACCTGCCATGCGCCCCTGCCTGCTGCCCCTCACTGCCCTCACCCTCGCTGGCCTGCTTGCCGCCGGATGCGCTGCGCCCCGGGGCGGCGCCGACTACCGAGGCTACGAAACGCGGCAGGCGCAGACGGTGCAGTTCGGCGTGGTGGAATCCGTTCGCAACGTTCGAATCCAGTCTCAAGACAGCGGCGTGGGCGCCACATCGGGCGCCGTGCTCGGAGGCCTCGCCGGCAGCACGGTGGGCGGCGGCCGCGGCTCGATCGCGGGCGCCGTCGCTGGCGCTGTCGTGGGCGGCATCGCCGGCTCGGCCATCGAACGCGACGCCAACCAGCAGCAGGGCATCGAGATCACCGTGAAGCTCGAGGGCGGCAGGCTGATTGCCGTCGTCCAGGGCGCAGACGAGAACTTTCGCCCAGGCGACCGCGTGCGGGTGCTTACGGGGCCTGGCGGCACCCGCGTGACCCACTGACCGCACCCGGCACCGAACAGCCGGCACGCTTCCCTGCATGAAGGGCAATCGCGCGCCTCGCGCCGTGCGAGCGGTGCGCTGGGCGCGGCTCGTCGCTCACCTGGCCGGCGCGGTCTACCTGCTCGGCGTGCAGTGGCCGCGGTCGGCTCCGCCGCGCCGTGAGGCCCTCGCGGCACGCTGGTCGCGAGGGCTGCTCGAGCTTCTCGCCGTGCGCATCGAGATCGAGGGCGCCAGCCCGGGAGCGCCGGGCAGCCCGGCGCTGATCGCCGCCAACCACGTCTCCTGGCTCGACATCTTCGCCATCAACGCCGTGCGCCACACGCGCTTCATCGCCAAGGAGGAAATTCGCAGCTGGCCCCTGGCAGGTTGGATTGCGGCGCGCGCCGGCACCCTGTTCCTCGCGCGCGGGAGCCGGCGTGACGCCGCCCGCACCACGGATGCGATGGCCGAGGCGTTGCGCTCCGGCCACTGGGTCGGCCTGTTCCCGGAGGGCACCACGACGGCGGGCGACGAGTTGCTGCGCTTTCACTCGGCACTCTTCGAGCCCGCCATTGCGCACGCCGTGCCGGTCCACCCCGTGGCCCTGCGCTATGAGCACCCGGACGGCACGCTGCTTCGCGAGGCAGCCTTCGTGGGGGAGATGTCGTTCGCGCAGTCGCTCGCGAGCGTGATCGCGGTGCGAAGCACGGTGCTGCGCGTGGTGTTCTCCGGACCCCTCGGGCCCGGGGGGGTGTCGCGCCGCGAGCTGGCCCTGGAGGCCCACCGGCGAATCGCTTCCTCGCTCAGGCTCCCGACGCCGCACACGGCGCCTGGAAAACGCGACGATCCTCAAGGCGCAGCGCGGTAAGGGCCCGCCCCCACACGCAGCCGCTATCGATTGACAGCACGGACTCGCCCAGGCGCAAGCCCAGCGCGGACCAGTGCCCGCACACCAGCGTGTGCGTGCGGCTTCGGCGGCCGGGCATGTCGAACCATGGAATGTCCTGGCCGCTTGACTCGTCGGGCTCGCCCCTGAACTCGAGGTTCATCGCGCCGTCCGGGTGGCAGACTCGCAGGCGCGTCATGGCGTTCACCACCACCCGCAGGCGATCGAAGCCCGCGAGCGCGTCGTTCCAGCGCGCTGGCTCATTGCCGTAGAGGTTGGCGAGGAAGGCGCGCCAGTCGGGGCCGCGTAGCGCCGCCTCCACTTCAGCGGCTCGCTCGCTCGCCGTCTCGATGGGCCACTCGGGCAGCAGGCCCGCGTGCACCATCGCGTACGAGCCCTGCACGTGCAGCAGCGGCCGGTGCCGAAGCCACTCGAGAAGCGCCTCCCGGTCGGGTGCGGCGAGCACGGCCTCCAGCGTGTCGCGCTTGCGGGTTCGCTCGACACCGGCGGCCACGCACAGCAGATGCAGGTCATGGTTGCCCAGCACGCACACCGCTGCATCGCCCAGGCTGCGGACGAACCGAAGGCAACCGAGCGAATCGGGGCCGCGGTTGACCAGGTCGCCCACGAACCAGAGCTGGTCCCGGGCGCGGTCAAACGCCACCTCGCGAAGCAGGCGCTCCAACGGGCCCAGGCATCCCTGGAGATCACCGATCGCGTAAGTGGCCAACGTTGTGTGGAAATGAAAAAGGGCGACCGTGTGATCGCCCTGGACGAGAGGCCGGAAGCGTTGCTACTTCACTGACGCGAGCATCACGTCCACGGCAGCCTTCACCTCGGCGTCCGACAGGCTGGCGTTGCCTCCCTTGGCGGGCATCGCGCCCTTGCCCTTGATGGCGCTCGCGTAGAGCGCATCGTTGCCCGTCTTCAGTCGCGGCGCCCACGCAGCCTTGTCGCCCAGCTTCGGCGCACCGGCCACGCCGGCGACGTGACATGCGGCGCAGGCGGTGTCGTAAACCTTCTTGCCATCCACCTTGCCCAGCGCAGCGGCAGCGGTTTGGGCTGCAGCGCCCTTCGATGCCGGCGCGCCTTCCACCGGCGCACCGCCCTCCACCTGCAGGGCCGCCACCGGCCCGATGCGCTTGGCGACCGCTTCAGGCGACATGGCCGCCGTTCCCGTCAGGGGACGGGATCCGTAGGAGTTCACCGCGAACTTGACCAGCATGATGAGCCCGATGACGAGCGCAACGGTGCCGATGGAAATCCAGATGGCCATGGTGATGGCATTGTTGCCTTCGGACGGCGCGGCGGGGGTCTTGGACATGGCTTCGCGGGAGGGCCACCGTTGACGGCGGCGATCTGAACGGAGAGCGCCGAATTATAGCGGGGCTGCGACGAGAGCCGCCACGCAGCCGTTTTCACGGGTGCCATCGCGTAGAATGACATCGCACGCGCCCGTAGCTCAGCTGGATAGAGTACTGCCCTCCGAAGGCAGGGGTCGCACGTTCGAATCGTGTCGGGCGCGCCAAGGATTCCAGCAGTTGCCGGGCAGGCCATGGCGCTGTGGGGGGCGTCATTCCAGACCCCCGAATCACACCCGGCATCCCTCGCTAGGCCGCCCGCGACCCCGTCACCGCCTTGAGTGCCGGCCGGCTCTGGGACTGGAATTCCGGCACCCAACGCTTCAAGTCGCGCCGCACCTCGGCATCGCCGAGGTCTCGGTCCTGGGTGAGCCACGCCACGAGCTGGTCGAGCCACGGGCCGCCATCGGCCTCCCGAGCCTTGGCGATGCGCAGCTTTGGGTGTGGCGTCGGCCGCGTGTGCTCGTCGTCGGCAAGCAACTCCTCGAACAGCTTCTCGCCCGGGCGAAGCCCGCTGTACACGATGCGAATCTCCCCCTCGGGGCGCTCGGAGAGGCGAATCATGTCGCGCGCGAGGTCGACGATCTTCACCGGCTCGCCCATGTCCATGAGGAAGATCTCCCCGCCCAGGCCCATGGAGCCCGCCTGCAGCACCAGCTGCGCCGCCTCGGGGATGGACATGAAGTAACGCACCATCTCGGGGTGCGTCACCGTCACCGGGCCGCCGCGATCGATCTGTTCCTGGAAGCGCGGGATCACGCTGCCGGCGCTCCCGAGAACGTTGCCGAAGCGCACCATCTCGAAACGCGTCGCGCTGCTCGCCTGAAGGGACTGGCAAACCATTTCCGCCAGGCGCTTCGACGCGCCCATGACGTTGACCGGGTTGACGGCCTTGTCGGTGGACACGAACACGAACTTTCGAACCCCGGCGTCGATGGCTGCCTTGGCCAGCACATAGGTGCCGTACACGTTGTTCTGAACCGCCTCCCAGGCATTGGACTCCTCCATGAGGGGCACGTGCTTGTAGGCGGCGGCGTGGAAGACGACCGAGGGCGAGTAATGGCGCATCACCCGGTTCAGGCGGTTGGGGCTCTTGATGTCGCCCACGATGCTGGCGATGGGGAGCTCGGGAAAGGCCTCGCGCATGTCGGCATCGGCCTTGTAGATCGCGAATTCGTTTTGCTCGAAGAGCACCAGCATCGAGGGCTGGTAAGCGGCAATCTGCCTGCAGAGCTCGGAGCCGATCGAGCCTCCGGCGCCCGTGACCATCACCACCTTGCCGGTGAGGAGGTCGCGAAGCGCCCCGACGTCGAGCGCGGTCGTGTCACGCCGCATCAGGTCTTCGACGCAGACGGGGCGAGTGCGGCCCGGTCGTGCGCGCGCCGCCGCCTCATCGGCGCCCTCCGTGACGAACGCCCGAACGCCGGCGCGCCGACACAGGCCAATCAGCTCCCGGCGACGCTCGAGGGCGGCGGGCCAATCCCCGAGAACCACATTTCGCACCTGAAGCCTGGCCGCAGCCCTGGGCAAGTCGCCGACGCGACCGATCACCTTGACGCCCTCGAAGAGCGTGCCCGGCTTGAAGCCGTCGTGGAGGATGCCCACGACACGCCATCGCCGCTCCTGTTCCTGCGCAACAGCGCGCAACACACCCATCGCCGCAGCGCTTTCGCCCAACAGCAGGATGGGCTGCGCGCCCTCCAGGCCGCGCACCGGATCGCCCCATGGCGACAGGGCTGCCGCCATGAACCGCGTGACCACCATGAGGCTCAGCAGCAGCAGGGGGTAGAGCGCCAGCTCCTGGCTCACGCCCTGCGGCAGGGTTCCGGTTGCTGTCATCCCCACCACCGTGCCTGCGAGGCCGACACCGACCGCCAGCACCATGCGGCGCGAGCTTGGCCCCTCGGCATACGAGGCTCCATCCCGGTAGAGGCCGAAGCCCATGTTCACCAGGACGTGCATGACGCCGATGAGCGCCAGCGGCACGGGGGCCGACAGCGCCGCCGCAGGGTCCGGATGGAGCATCCAGAGCGCCGCCGCCCAGCTCGCCCAGACGCAGAGCAGATCCAGCACCACGACGAAAGAGCGCCGCAAAGGCGGCGAGACGATTGGCATGGGAACGAAAGGTTGTCTTTTTATTGAGGCGCTACCGGCCAGCCGCCGGCTCACCACGCCGGATGCGACGAATCACGTGCAGCAGGAGCGCGTAAATGGCCGCCCAGCCCGCGATTATAGCCACCCCAGCCTCGGCCGAGGCCTGGCGAGCCGCGAGTGCCGTGCCGGCAGCGCAGGCCATCAGGAGCCATGCCGACACGGCCAGCCGGCGGTGGGACCAGCCGCCCAGAATCAGTTGCTGGTAGTGGTGGGATCGATGCGCACGGAAGAGCGGCTCGTCGCGCCAGGCGCGAATCACGAGCGTGACGGACGCGTCGACGATGAACGGAGAAAAGACCAGCGCCGGGAACCAGGCGGGCCACGCACCGGCCAGCACTCCCAGCCACCCCAACGTTCCGGCCAGAAAGCCCAGGGGAATGCTGCCCGCATCGCCCAGAAACACGCGCGCAGCAGGAAAGTTGAACGTGAGAAACGCGAGGCCTGCGACGCTCACCGCTGCGGCCACGTTGCACAGGGCTGCCTGGCCAGCCTCGCCGGCGGCCCAGGCGAGGGCACCGAAGCCGATTACGGCCATGCCGCCGGCGAGGCCATCGGCGCCATCCATGAAGTTGAAGAGGTTCGTCATCCAGGCGATGGCCACGCCGGCGAGCAACGCCCCGGCAATCGTCGGCAGCGCGCTCGCGGGCAACGGGACGACGGCCACGCCCACCATCACGGCCGCCGTCAGCGCGTGCGCAGCCAGCCTCACGGCGACGGGCAGCGCGCGGCGATCGTCGGCCAGCGAGACCAGCGCCAGCAATCCCACGCATACGCCGAGCAGCGTCATCTCCCGGCCCGGCTGCCAGAGGATCACCGGTAGCACGCCAGCGACCACTCCCAACCCGCCGATGCGAGGAACCGGCGCGGCGTGTAGCGAGCGGTCATTCGGAAGGTCGATCACGTGCTGCGCCAGGCCAGACCGAAGCAGCAGGGAAATGACGCCGACGCAGACCAACGATGCGAACAACGCCGACGCCAGCGGCGTGGTCATGAGAGGGCCTCCCGCAGGCCTGCGGCGAGGTCGAAGCGCGCGGCCCAGCCCAGCTCACGCTCGAGCGGGCCGGGATCGACCACGAAGCTGCCGGTGAGCTTCCGGACACGCGCCGACACCCCGATGAAACCGGCAAGCCAAGCGATGTTGCGCGCGGAAAGGCCGACGAGTCGCGGGGGCCTGCCCAACACGGCGCGGATCTCGGTAACCAGCGCCGGGGTGGAGACCGGCTGCGGGTGCGCCGGCAAATAGGCGCGGCCGGCAGCGGCGGAATGGCCCGCAACAAGCGAGACGGCATCAGCCAGGTCCTGCACATGCAGGACGCTGCGCCGGTTGCGCACGCTGGCGAGCGGCAGCCACAGGGGCGAGTCTGCCATTCGCACGAGCGCGCGAAAGTTTCCGCCGGCCCCGCGGCCGTACACCAGCGGCGGCCGCAGCACGACCCATGGCATGCCCGCGCGCTCGGCGACGTCGCGCACGGCCTGCTCGGCGAGCCACTTGGAGCGCGCGTACTCGTCGGCAGGCGCGACAGGCGAATCGGCGCTCACGCCCTCGGGGCCCGACTCCTCGCCGTGCACCTTGGCCGTACTCATCAGCACGAAACGGGCAGCGCCTGCCTGCGCGGCCGCCGTTGCCAGCTCCGTGGCCTTGTCGACATTGTCTTCGTGATACTGCGCCGCCCCGCCCGGCTGGCCCGGGGTTCGCGCTGCGAGGTGCACAACGACGCGATCGCGAAACGGCGCGGCGCGGATCGCCTCCCGCCAACCGGCGGCACCCAGTGAAAGCGTGGCCACCGGCCCCAGCGTGGCGGCGACCGCGGAGCCGATGAAGCCCCGGGCCCCGGTAACCAGTGCGGGTGGCGCCGGAGGCCGGCTCACGCGCCCATCGCGCAGGCGCCCGAATGAAACGCCGACGCGGTCAGGGACACAGGGTCGCGGTGGTGCCCGACAGGGTTCCCGTGGAGATCCCGTCGGTCACGCTGACCGAGAAGGCGTCGGGGTAGGACGTCGCCCCATCGCCCGTCAGACGCCGGACATTGAGGGTGAGCCCCTCGATGGTCGCGCTCACGCGAGGATGAGTCGAGCGCCAGGAGATGAGTTGCGGCGACAAGGCGCCAATCAGCGCCACGGAAGCCGACTGCCCGCACTTGAGAGCCGGCGCGGCGCCAGGCAACTGTGAAGGCACCACTTGGATCGGGGGAACCGGGGTTTCGCTCTGAGGGTCGCCGACCAGCGAGGCTATGGAGATCGAGCTTGCAAGACCGCGGCTGTCGGTCACGAGCACAGTGAGCGGGTTCAGCGGGCAGGGCGCGAACGACGAGGCGACCGACACGGTGAGTCGGCTCCCGCTGGCGAGCAGCGGCGAGGCAGGCGCGATGCTCACGCCATTGGGCGCGCTGACCCGGTAGGGCGGCAGGCCCCCGACGACAAAAACGTCTGCGCTGCCTCCGCCACAGATGCCGGGCGAGCCGCCCTTGAACGTGATGGGCGTTGGGGGAATGATCTCCGGTGGCTCCGTTTCCGCAGGCGCCGAGCCTAGGGTAGTGACGATGGACGTGATGTCGCGGTTGCCCACGCTGTCGGTTACCAAGATCGGGTACGGAACCGGGCACGGTGCTGTGGCGGGCGGGATAGTCACGGTGAGCCGGCTCCCGCTGACCGCCAAGGGACCGCCGGGGGAGAGGCTCACGCCGGCGGGCAAGGTGACTGCGTATGGCGGCCTGCCACCAATGACGACCAGATCTGCGCTGCCGCTGCCACATTGATCCGCAAGGCGGCCAGCAAGCGTGACTTGCTCGGGTATCAGCTCCAAGCCCTGAACGCCTGGCGCGGTGCCGGGCGAGGTGTTCACGGTAAGGGAGGAGAGGCGGCCGACGCTGTCACTGACCAGCATGGTGTACGGGGGCGGGCACGGCGCTGCAACCGAGGGAACCGAGACCGTGAGGCGAGCGCCGCTCGCCGGCAGCGTCACGCCGGGCGAGAGAGTCAAGCCCGCTGGCACGCCGCCAATCGTGTAGGGGGGCCGGCCGCCACTGATGGCGAAATCCACGGTGCCCGACCCACACTGAGCCGTCGTCTGGCCGTTAAGCGTGACCGACGCCGGCGTCACGCGGACCTCCAGATCAGCCGCAGCCGCCGTCGATACCTGGACGATGAGAAACGTCACCACGGTGTTCGCCCCGGTGGCTCCGTCGGTGATCGAGTAAGTCGCCAGCTGGGCCGGCGCAGCCGGGGCGACGCGGATGCGGGCGAGCCCCCGGCCCGTGCCGTCCGTGCGCACCTGAATCCGGTCCGACGTTTGGGGCGCGGCGACAGCGAGCTCGTTCACGAAGGTGAAGTCGCCCCGAATGCGCTCCAGGCGCAGTTCACGATTCACGTACAGCACGCCCTGGGAGACCGGCACCAGCTGGACGAGAGAATCCGTACCAGAGCAGGCATCCACCGCACTGCTGGCGTTGGCCGTGGGGCAGGTGTTGCTGTAAACCTGCCGATAGCCGGTGAAGAAATTCTGCAGCACGTTGTACTGAGCGGAGGCCGACGCACCCAGACTGTCGCGCACGGTGATGGTGACTGAGCGGCGCGGCACTTCGTTCGTCGCCACGTCGGGGTCCACCACACCGGGGTTGTTGGCGACGATGGTGACCGCGTTTCCAGTCACGGTGCGGTTGAGCGCGATGATCGTCGGCTCGCTCGACGTGACCAGGTAGGGCTTGCGGCCCCCGACGATGTTCAGGTCGTAGGGAACCCCCGCGTAGAGCGTGGCACTCACGGGCGACAGCGCAAGCGACCCGGAATCGGCGGGCGCGGGGCTGGCCGCGCCGCCGCCGCCGCAACCTGTCAGCGCCAGCGGCGCCGCGCACAGGAACAAAACGGAAACAAGGGGGGCAATCCGGCAGGTGGCAACGATCACGACGACTCCCATGGACAGGACTACGCGACACCCCTTACTCGCTTAAAAATTAGGGGGTTACGTCGAATCATTAGAGCCCAACTGGAAGGGGGTTGCAAGCAAACCAGGCGGGCAAATCGCGCCCGCCAGCCGCGTCCCACAACCGGTTTCGTGCGCAGTGAAGCGGGGTCGGGCTGCGTGTTGCGGGGTGCTGACCGCGGGGATTACTATTGGCTCGTCCGTTCAGCGCGTTTTCGCTCCGCGCGCCGGCGCCGCGGTCTCGCCAGCCCGGGTCCTCACCGGCCCTTCCGGCGCTCGGCGGGCCTCCGTCGGGGGCCGTCGCTTGCATCGGCCGCCCCTCCCGTCTCACGTGAAGGATTCGCCCATGGAACACCCCGCTGGGATGCCGCCGGCGCAGGGCCTGTACGACCCGCGTCACGAAAAGGACGCCTGCGGCGTGGGGTTCGTCGCCCACATCAAGGGCCACCGGAGCCACGACATCGTGGCGCAGGGCCTGACCATCCTGCGAAACCTCACGCACCGGGGCGCAACCGGCGCCGACCCCCTGCACGGCGACGGCGCGGGAATCCTGATCCAGGTCCCCGATGCCTTCTTCCGCGAGGAGATGGCCAAGCAGCAGGTCCGGCTGCCCAAGGCCGGCGCCTACGGCGTCGGCATGGTGTTCCTCCCGATCAACGCCGCCGCACGGGCAGCCTGCGTTCGCGAAATCGAGCGCGCCGTGGAAAATGAGGGGCAGACGCTCCTCGGATGGCGCGATGTGCCTGTCGACGACACGTCGCTCGGCCAGACCGCTCGCAGCACGATGCCCGTGATCCGCCAGGTGTTCGTGGGGGCCGGCCGCGGCTCCCTGGATCGCGACGCCTTCGAGCGCAAGCTCTACGTGATCCGCAAGGCCTCCGGGCACGCCATCCGGGCGCTCGGCATCTCGACGGCCGGGCAGTTCTACGTCCCGTCGTTCTCGCACCGCACGGTCGTCTACAAGGGCATGCTGCTCGCGCACCAGGTCGGCGATTTCTTCCCCGACCTGCGCGACCCCCGGCTCACCTCTGCCATCGCGCTCGTTCACCAGCGCTTCTCGACCAACACGTTCCCGACCTGGGACCTCGCTCACCCGTTCCGCTTCATCGCCCACAACGGCGAGATCAACACGCTGCAAGGCAACCTCAACTGGATCCGCTCGCGCCAGGCCACCATCCACTCGAAGCTCCTCGGCCCGGACCTCGACAAGGTCTGGCCGTTGATCTACGACGGCCAGTCCGACTCGGCTTCCTTCGACAATGCGCTCGAGCTGCTGGTGATGGGCGGCTATCCCATCGCCCACGCCATGATGCTGATGATCCCCGAGGCGTGGGCCGGCAACCCGCTCATGGACGCCAAGCGCCGCGCGTTTTACGAGTACCACGCGGCGCTGATGGAGCCATGGGACGGGCCGGCAGCGGTGGCCTTCACCGACGGCAAGTTCATCGGCGCCACCCTCGACCGTAACGGCCTTCGACCGGCGCGCTACCTGATCACCGACGACGACCTGATCGTCATGTCCTCCGAGATGGGCGTGCTGGACATTCCGCAGTCGAAAATCGTGAGGAAGTGGCGCCTTCAGCCGGGCAAGATGCTGCTCGTCGACATCGAGCACGGCCGCATCGTCTCCGACGAAGAGCTCAAGCGGGAACTGGCGGCGCAAAGGCCCTACCAGGACTGGCTGGACCGGACGCAGATCCGACTGGAGGACCTGCCGGCCCCCACCGAGGTGCCCACGCCGGATCGCGACAAGCTTCTCGACCGGCAACAGGCGTTCGGCTACACCCAGGAAGACCTGAAGCTCCTGCTTGCGCCGATGGCGGCCGTCGGTGAGGAGCCCGTGGGCTCCATGGGCGATGACACGCCCCTCGCGGTCCTCTCCAATCGCTCGCGCCCGCTCTACTCGTACTTCCGGCAGCTCTTCGCGCAGGTGACCAACCCGCCGATCGACCCGATCCGCGAGCAGCTGGTGATGTCGCTCGTGTCGTTCATCGGCCCACGACCCAACCTCCTGTCGCCCGATTCCACCGAGCCGGTGATGCGGCTCGAGGTGGCACAGCCCATTCTCACGTTCGAGGACATGGAGAAGCTGCGCCGCGCCCGCGAGCTCACCCAGGGCCATTTCGTGAGCGAGGTGCTGTCGCTCTGTTACCCCGCCGAGTGGGGAGCCGAGGGCATGGAGCCGGCGCTCGCGCAACTGTGCGCCGACGCCGAGGATGCCGTGAGGAAGGGCGTCAACATCGTGATCCTCACGGACCGTGAGATGGGGGCCGCACGCATTGCCATTCCCGCGCTGCTGGGCACGGCAGCCGTTCATCACCACCTGGTGCGCGCGGGGCTTCGCACGCGCTGCGGCCTGGTGGTGGAAACCGGCAGCGCGCGCGAGGTGCACCACTTCGCCTGCCTCGCGGGGTTTGGCGCCGAAGCCATCCACCCGAACCTCGCGTTCGCCACGCTGCTCGATATCAAGGACGGCCTGCCCCAGCCCCTGGACGACCGCGAGCTCGTCAAGCGCTACGTGAAGGCGATAGGCAAGGGGCTCCTCAAGGTGATGTCGAAGATGGGCATCTCCACGTACCAGTCTTACTGCGGCGCTCAGATCTTCGAGGCCGTGGGCCTCAACAGCGGGTTCGTGGAAAAGTATTTCACCGGCACCTCCTCGGCAGTCGAGGGCATCGGCCTTGAGCAGGTGGCGGAAGAGGCGGTGCGGTTGCACCGCACGGCGTTCTCCGACGCGCCGCTCTACCGCGACCGGCTGGACCCGGGCGGCGATTACGCCTACCGCATTCGCGGCGAGGCGCATGTCTGGACGCCTGACACCATCGCCAAGCTGCAGCACGCGACGCGGGCGAACAGCTACTCGACTTATCGCGAATACGCGCGCCTGGTGAACGAGCAGAACGAGCGCCTGATGACACTGCGCGGGCTCTTCGAGATCAAGCCCGCGCGCGCGCCGGTGCCGATCGAGGAAGTCGAGCCCGCGAAGGACATCGTCAAGCGCTTTGCCACTGGCGCCATGTCGCTCGGCTCGATCTCGCACGAGGCACACTCCACGCTCGCCATCGCCATGAACCGCCTCGGCGGCAAGTCCAACACCGGCGAGGGTGGCGAGGATCCGGTGCGCTATGTGCCGCTCGCCAACGGCGACAGCATGCGCTCGGCGATCAAGCAGGTGGCCGCTGGCCGCTTCGGCGTCACGACCGAATACCTGGTGAATGCCGACGACCTGCAGATCAAGATGGCGCAGGGGGCGAAGCCCGGCGAGGGCGGGCAGCTGCCCGGCCACAAGGTGTCGAAGTACATCGCCAAGGTGCGGCACACCGTGCCCGGCGTGGGCCTCATCTCGCCACCGCCGCACCACGACATCTACTCGATCGAGGACCTGGCGCAACTCATTCACGACTTGAAGAACGTGAACCCGAAAGCCCGCGTGTCGGTCAAGCTCGTCTCCGAGATCGGCGTGGGAACCGTTGCCGCCGGTGTCGCGAAGGCCAAGGCCGACCACGTCACCATCTCCGGCTTCGACGGCGGCACGGGGGCCTCGCCCCTTTCCAGCATCAAGCACGCCGGAAGCCCCTGGGAGATCGGCCTCGCGGAAACGCAGCAGACGCTGGTGCTGAACAAGCTGCGCTCGCGCATCGCGGTGCAGGCCGACGGCCAGATGAAGACGGGCCGCGACGTGGTGGTGGCAGCCCTTCTGGGCGCCGATGAGTTCGGCTTTGCCACGGCACCGCTGGTGGTCGAGGGTTGCATCATGATGAGGAAGTGCCACCTGAACACCTGCCCGGTGGGCGTGGCCACCCAAGACCCGGAGCTCATCAAGAAGTTTTCCGGCAAGCCCGAGCACGTCATCAATTATTTCTTCTTCGTCGCGGAAGAGGTCCGTGAATGGATGGCACGGCTGGGCTTCCGCACCTTCGATGACATGGTGGGCCGAAGCGAGTGCCTCGACGTGCGCCGCGGCATCGCGCACTGGAAGGCGCGAGGGCTCGACTTCTCGCGCCTCTTCCACCGGCCGGCAGTGGGCCCCGAGGTGGGCCTGCACTGCGCCGAGCGGCAGGATCACGGCCTCGACCAGGCACTGGACCATCAGCTGATCGAGAAGGCGCGCCCGGCCATCGAGGCCAAGCGCCCCGTTCAATTCGAAAGCCCCATCTTCAACCGCAACCGCACGGTCGGCGCGATGCTGTCGGGGGAAATCGCCAAGCGCCACGGGCACGCGGGGCTGCCCGCCGACAGCGTGCACGTGAAATTCCGCGGCACCGCGGGCCAGAGCTTCGGCGCCTGGCTCGCGCACGGCGTGACGTTCGAGCTCGAGGGCGATGGGAACGACTACGTCGGCAAGGGCCTGTCGGGCGGGCGGGTGGTGGTTTATCCGTCGAAGGAATGCCCGGTGGTTGCCGAGGAGAACATCATTGTCGGCAACACCGTCCTGTACGGCGCCATCACCGGGGAGGCCTACTTCCGAGGGGTGGCCGGTGAGCGGTTTGCCGTTCGCAATTCCGGTGCCACGGCGGTGGTCGAAGGCGTGGGGGATCACGGCTGCGAGTACATGACCGGCGGCACGGTAGTCGTGCTCGGCAAGGCCGGGCGCAACTTCGCCGCCGGCATGTCGGGCGGCATCGCGTACGTGCTCGACGAGGAAGGCGACTTTGCCCAGCGCTGCAACCTGGCGATGGTGGAGCTCGAGCCCGTTCCGGAGGAGGCGAGGGCCGCCTCGGCCGACGGCGCTGCGGTCGAGCTCGAGTCGCACGGCAAGGTGGACATCGACCACATCGCCGGAAGCGACGAGGCCACTATCCGCGGCCTGGTGCAGCGCCACCTGCTCTTTACCGGCAGCGCCCGCGCGAGGCACATCCTGGAGAACTGGGCCGAGTACCTGCCGCGGTTCGTGAAGGTCATGCCAACGGAGTACCGCCGGGCGCTGGGCGAGATGGCCCAGGAGCAGGCGGCGCGCGCGCAGGGCGGGGCTCCCGCTCACATGCGCGCTCACGACTAACCCTGCCGCGAGCACCCCATGGGAAAGATCACCGGCTTCAAGGAAATCGCGCGCGCCGACCGGGGCTACGAGCCCGTCGCCGAGCGCATCAAGGTCTACCGCGAGTTCGTGCGCCCGCTCCCGGACGCGGAGATGAGCCGCCAGGGGGCGCGCTGCATGGATTGCGGCATCCCGTTCTGCCAGACCGGCTGCCCGGTCAACAACGTCATCCCCGACTGGAACGACCTCGTCTACCGCGGCAACTGGCGTGAGGCGCTCGACGTCCTGCACTCGACGAACAACTTTCCCGAGGTCACGGGCCGCGTCTGCCCGGCGCCGTGCGAGGCGGCCTGCACGCTCAACATCAACAACCAGCCGGTGGCGATCAAGTCGATCGAGCAGGCGATCGTCGACAAGGGCTGGCAGGAAGGTTGGATCACGCCCGAGGTGCCCGCCCGCCAGACCGGGCGCAAGGTGGCCGTCGTGGGCTCTGGCCCGGCAGGCCTTGCCTGCGCGCAGCAGCTGGCGCGCGCCGGCCACGCGGTCACCGTATACGAGAAAAGCGACCGCATCGGCGGCCTGCTTCGCTATGGCATCCCCGACTTCAAGATGGAGAAGCACCTGATCGACCGCCGGCTCGAGCAGATGCGCGCCGAAGGCGTGGCCTTCAAGACGGGGGTGAACGTCGGCGCCGACGTGGACCCCAGGGCGCTCCTGGGCGAGTTCGACGCGCTCGTGCTCACGGGCGGGTCGGAGAAACCGCGCGACCTGCCGGTGCCGGGCCGCGAGCTCACAGGCATTCACTTCGCGATGGACTTTCTGCCGCAGCAAAACCGCGTTGTCGCGGGCGACAAGGTCGCCGCGCAGCTCACCGCCACCGGCAAGCACGTCGTGGTGATCGGCGGCGGCGACACGGGAAGCGATTGCATCGGCACGTCAATCCGCCAGGGCGCGCTCTCAGTCACCAACTTCGAGCTGATGCCAAAGCCGCCGGAAGAGGAAGACAAGCCGCTCACGTGGCCGTATTGGCCCTTGAAGCTGCGCACCTCGTCCTCGCACGAGGAGGGCGCCGCACGCGAGTTCGCCGTGGCCACCAAGCGCTTCGAGGGCGAGGGTGGCCGCGTCAAGCGCCTGACGGCCTGCCATGTGGAGTGGGTGAGGGATGGGAAAGGCGCCTCGGTCATGCGCGAAGTGCCGGGCTCCGAATTCACCCTGCCGGCGGATCTGGTGCTGTTGGCCATGGGCTATGTCCACCCGGTTCATGGCGGGCTCGTCGAGGCGATCGGCGTGGAGAAGGACTCGCGCGGCAACGTCAAGGCGACGACTGACGGCCCAGGGTGCTACGCCACCTCCGTGCCCAAGGTGTTTGCTGCCGGCGACATGCGCCGCGGGCAATCCCTGGTGGTGTGGGCGATTCGCGAGGGCCGCCAGTGCGCCCGCGAGGTGGACGCCTTCCTCATGGGGTCGTCGGAGCTGCCGCGCTAGGCGGCGGCGCCATCCCGTCGCGCTGCAGCGCCCGTGCGAGAATCCGGCGCTGCTGAAAGCGACAGCCCCATGACGAACGACACCTTCCTGCGCGCCCTGCTGCGCGAGCCCACGGATTACACGCCGGTCTGGATCATGCGCCAGGCGGGGCGGTACCTTCCCGAGTACAACGCCACGCGCAAGCGCGCCGGCAGCTTTCTCGCGCTCGCCAAGACGCCCGAGCTCGCGTGCGAGGTCACGCTGCAGCCCCTGGCGCGTTACGCCCTCGACGCGGCGATTCTCTTCTCCGACATCCTCACCGTTCCCGATGCCATGGGCCTGGGGCTGTCCTTTGCCGAGGGCGAGGGGCCCCGCTTCGCGCGCACGGTGCGCACGGAGGCAGAGGTGGCGCAGCTTCGCGAAGCGGACCTCGACTCGTTGCGCTATGTCTTCGACGCGGTTTCGCTCATCCGCAAATCGCTTGGTGGTCGCGTGCCGTTGATCGGATTTTCCGGCAGCCCCTTCACGCTCGCCTGCTACATGATCGAGGGCGGGGGCAGCGACGATTTCCGCCACGTGAAATCCATGCTCTACGCGCGGCCGGACCTGCTGCACAAGATCCTCGCGACACTCGCCCGCTCCGTCACCGCGTACCTCAACGCGCAGATCGCGGCGGGCGCGCAAGCGGTGATGGTGTTCGACACCTGGGGCGGGGCGCTATCGGATGCGGCTTACCGCGAGTTTTCGCTCGCCTACGCCCGCGCGGTTTTGGCCGGGCTGACACGCGAAGCCGAGGGGCGCGTCGTGCCTCGCATCTTCTTCACCAAGGGCGGGGGGCTCTGGCTCGAGGCCATGGCGCAATCCGGGGCTGATGCACTGGGCCTCGACTGGACGGTCGACATTGGCGATGCGCGCCGCCGCGTTGGCGGCCAGGTGGCGCTGCAAGGGAACATGGACCCCTTCGCGCTCTTCGCCCCGCCCGAGGCCATCGCCCGGGAAGCCCACCGTATCCTCGGCCGCTTCGGCACCGCGCCAGGCCACGTGTTCAACCTGGGCCACGGCGTCTCGCAGTTCACCCCGCCGGAACACATCCATGCCCTGGTCGAGGCCGTGCACGGCTATCGCGGGGCGTAAGCGCACGGCGCAGGGTGTCAAGCGATTTTTTTCTGAAAAAGTGATTGCGTATTCACATTTTTCCCGTTCTCACGCCGTTGCGGCGCAGGCGCGGACAGCATCCGGCCAAAATGTGAAAACATTATATTTATCATAAACTTAGAACCTTTCTTTCGCCGCCATTCTGAAAAACCCCGCGCAACCTTTTGCCGATCCAGGCCAGCGGGGGGTGGTGATACACAGACTTATCCACAGGCTGGGTGAGGCCCCTTCGTGATGGGAATCGTGCCTGCCTGCGTCGCCCAGGTGGCGCTGGACGTGCCGCTCGACATGGCCTTTGATTTTCGGCTGCCGCCCGGCGTTTCTGCGACGCCCGGCACCCTTGTCGTCGTGCCATTTGGCCGCACGCAGCGTGTCGGCGTGGTCGTCGGGCTTGCCGCGCAATCGCAGGTGCCGGAAGGCCGACTGCGGGACGTGGTCCGGGTGGTCGATGACCTCGCTGCGCTCGATGAGCAAACGCTCGGGTTGCTGAGTTTTTGCGCCCAGTACTACCAGCGGCCGCTGGGCGAGGTCCTTCTCACCAGCCTGCCGCCCCGGCTTCGCCAGGCGCGGCGGCGGCGGCTGCGCCTTCCCGAGCCGCATGCCGCACCACCCCACGTCATCCCAGACACCGCACCCACGCTCACCACCGAGCAGGCCGATGCCGTCGGCCGCCTGCGCCAGCACCTGGGGCAGTTCCGCGCAAGCCTCTTGCACGGCGTGACTGGCAGCGGCAAGACCGAGGTGTACCTGCAGCTTATCGAGGCGGCGCTCGCCCTCGACAAGCGAGCGCTGATGCTGGTGCCTGAGATCGGCCTCACGCCACAACTCGAGGGGCGCGTGCGGGCGCGGTTCCCTGGCGAGCGGATTGCCCTCCTGCACAGCCAGCTCGGCGAGGGCGCGCGCGCCGCGGAGTGGGTTGCGGCGCAGTCCGGTAGCGCCCGCATCGTGCTCGGCACCCGGCTGGCCGCGCTCGCGCCGGTACCGGGGCTGGGGTTGATCGTGATCGACGAAGAGCACGACGCCTCCTACAAGCAACAGGACGGGCTCCGGTATTCGGCGCGCGACGTCGCCATTCGCCGAGCGCAACTCGCCGGCGTGCCGGTGATCCTCGGCTCGGCAACGCCATCGCTCGAGAGCTGGGCCAACGCCGCGGCAGGCCGGTATGACCTGGTCTCGCTCACGCGCCGCGCCATGCCGGACGCGCGGCTGCCGCGCGTGAGCCCCGTCGATACGCGAGCGGACCGGCCCGCCGAGGGGCTGTCCAACGCGCTCCTGCGCGCCCTGAAGGATCGGGTGGCGCGCGGCGAGCAAAGCCTCGTCTTCGTCAATCGGCGCGGCTTTTCTCCGGTGCTGTTTTGTCGCGCCTGCGCCTGGCATGCGGAGTGCACGCGCTGCAGCGCCAACCTGGTGCTGCACCGGGAAGACGGGCGGTTGCGCTGTCACCAGTGCGGCCTCGCGCGGCCCACGCCCGCCCGGTGCGGGCAATGCGGCAGCCCCGACCTGGCGCCGGTGGGCCACGGCACCCAGCGCCTCGAGGAGGCGCTGCACGCCGCACTGCCGGGAGCCCGCATCGCGCGCGTCGACCGCGACGCCGCTGCACGCCGAGGCGCTGTTGCCGCAACGCTCGCGAAGCTCGCGGCCGGCTCGCTCGATATCGTGGTGGGCACCCAGATGCTCGCCAAAGGGCATGACTTCCCGCGTCTCACGCTGGTCGGCATCGTCGATGCTGACGCCGCCCTCTACGCGGCTGACTTCCGGGCAAGCGAGCGCCTGTTCGCGCTGCTCAGCCAAGTGGCCGGGCGTGCCGGCCGGGCAGGAACGGGCGGCGAGGTGCTCATCCAGACCGATTTCCCGGGGCACCCGCTCTATGCCGCCGTGGCGGCCCACGACTACGCCGGCTTTGCCGAGGCGTGCCTCGCCGAGCGCCGCTCGGCCTCATGGCCGCCTTACGCGCACTTGGCGATCCTGCGGGCCGAGTCGCGGGACAAAGCGCTGGCGTTGGCCTTTCTGCGAACGGCAGCACGGATCGCGCGCGGGCTGGGCTCGCCCGTCGAGGTGTTCGACCCCGTGCCCGCGGCAGTCGAGCGGCGGGCCGGCCTCGAGCGGATGCAACTGCTCGTGCGTGCGAGCAGTCGCCAGGCCCTGCAACCCTTTCTCGCACGTTGGCGCGAGGCTCTCGACCAACGTGCCGAGCGGCGTGTGCGCTGGGCGCTCGACATCGACCCGCTCGACACCTGACCTGCCGCAGGGGGCGACGAAGGGTGCGCCGTATAATCCGCGCTCCTTCGCTGTGTCGTCCCGCCCCTTGTCCCACTCTTCCCCCAAGGCACGCCTCACCGACTTGCTC
>JAFMJY010000147.1 GCA_017853245.1 Burkholderiales bacterium
TGTTTCGACACATAAGCTCCTTCTGCTTTGTTGGGTGATTACTTTTTCAGCCACAGGTCTTCGTAGAACCAGGTCGACATGGTCACGTCCCTGGACAGCCCTTGCAGCCTGCGAGAGGCGCCGTCTCTCACGGGAAGCCAGAACAACGGACTCAGGTAGTAGTTGTCAAGGACGTTTTGTTGGACCTTGCTGTAGATGGCGCGCCGCTGGTCGATGCCAGATTCGGCTCGCGCGCTGGCCACCAACGGCTCGAACTCCTTGGTGTCGAGGCCTGAATAGTTTCGCGCTGCCTTGTCGCCGAAGAAGTCGCGGTAAGACACGTCGGGGTCCGGACGGATCACGGCGAACTGCAGCAGGCCCACCTGGTACTTGTGGGGAAGGATCTTGGCGAGATAGGCCTGTCGCTCCATGGTCTCGATGCGCACATCGATGCCCGCTTGCTTGGCCATCGACTGGACGATCTGGGCCACCTGCGTATCCGGATCGCGCTGGATCGTGGTGAGCGTGATCGGCCCGGTGAATCCGGAGGCCTTCAGTTCCTCCTTGGCCTTGGCAAGGTTGAAACTGTGGCCGCGCACTTTGGCGTCATACACCCACGTGCCCGGCGGCTCCAAGCTTGCCAAGCCGCCACCTGCCTTTTGTGTGATGACCTGAGCAAGCGCGTCTCGGTTGAGCGCGTACGAGAAGGCCTGACGCAAGTGGATGTTGTTGAACGGAGGTTCGGTGATGTTGTAGGTTAGGAACATCGTCACTGGCACGGTGCCTTCGGCCACGGTGAGCGCCGGGTCTTGGGAGATCTGGTTGAAGTCCTTGGCCTCCAGGAAGTCGATCAGCTGTGAATTGCCTGACTTCAACTCGATTACCCGGATCGCCGAATTCGGGACGACCTTGATCTCCACGTTGTCGAGGTAGGGAAGCGGCTTCCCATCCCCGCCCATACGCCAGTACTTCGGGTTGCGCTCGGCCTTGATGCTGTCGCCAGACCACGAGCTGATTTTGAACGGTCCGGTCCCGATAGGACGGCGGGCAAAGTTGGTGCCCTCTTTTTGAATGGCAGTGGGAGAAAGCATCGAGCCCGGTTCGACAGCCAGCATCGAAAGCATCACGCTGGACTTGCGTTTCAGGTTCACCTTGACGGTGTGCTCGTCCACCACCTGGACGGACTCTAGGTCCGTCATGTACTGCTTTGCCGGGGCGTTAATGCTGTCGTTCAGAAAGCGGTCCAGATTGAACTTCACAGCCTGGGCATTGAAGGGCGTGCCATCCTGAAACTGCACGTCCTTGCGTAGTCGGAACAGAAGCGTCTTGCCCTCGTTCTGGGTTTCCCAGCTCTCGGCCAGAACCGGCAGGAACTTGCCACCAGGGTCCTGCTTGACCAGGCTTTCCGCGAAAAGGTTGTAGACCTTGCGATCGGTGCCGGGGGCGTTGCCGAATAGAGGGTCCAGGCTGGCGACCGTCAGCCGCAACGCAACCTTCAGTGTGCCGCCGCGCACCGGTTGCTCGGCGGCCCAGGCTTGAGGACTAGGTAACCCGGTCGCGAGGCTCAGTACGACCGTTGACGCCGCAATCTTTCGCCATACAAACGACAGTAAGCCACCGCGCATCTTTTCCATCTCGTGTCTCCTTGTTCGTATTTACGAACTGTGTTCGTGGATTGAGATTGAGTGTAGCGTTGGCCCTTCCGGTGGTCAAGTGAGGGTTCTCGCGGTCTGCCGCATGCGACGAGGTGTAACAAGCCGATTTCGAAGACAGGGCTTCGACCAGCCACGTGCAGCGCGCACTCGCGTGGAAAATGAATTTCGAGCTGGGGCGGGCATGCTGCCGCGTGGACCTGAGGTGGCGACGTGGCGTTCGGGTCTACTGACACTCGGACTTGCGTCGCCCGCGCGCGAGCAATTCGCGCCAACGGCCGGCGGGATGGTCCCGTCCGGTGCCTCTACGTCCGATTCGGTATGACGGTCTGGTCTGGTGCGTGGCCGCGACCGAATGTTGATGTCAACTCGATGCGCTGGCCACCGGATAACCCATCATTTTCGAGATGCGGGCAGCGGCCGACCGTACCGCGTCTCTGCACCGAGCTTCCTTCTGCATGACCCGGCCCGCAGGGCCGCCGACGGTCAAGGCCGCAAGAACAACGCCGTTGTGATCGAAGATCGGAGCAGCGAAGCCAGCGACCCCTTCCGAGGACTCCTCTACCGTCACAGACCAGCCCTGCTCCCGGATAGTTTTCAGTTCTGCTTGCAAGCGATCCTTCGACGTTATGGTCCTCGGCGCTCTTTGTGTCAACGTCGTTTTGGCAAGGTATCCCGCGACGTAGTCATCCGGCTGGTAGGCGAGCAAGACCTTGCCCGCGTTGGTAGCGTAAAGCGGCCGAATCTGCCCGATGGTCACCGTGTAGTTGATGGCCGAGGAAGAGTTGATGCTGTCGATGTAGACCGCAACGTCCGCGTTTTTGTCCAAGACAGCCAACGCTGCCGTTTCACCAAGGTCTTCCACAAGCGCCGACATCGTAGGCCGCGCCACGAACGTGAACTGCCGGCGGCGCACGATGCTCCCAGCCAGCACGAACATCGCAGGACCGATGTTGTACCGCTGGTTGGTGTGGTCTAGGTAGTTGTCTTCGACAAGCGCCGGCAGCAGGTTTAGCAGGCTTGTCTTCGGTGCATCCAGGGCGGTCGAGAGCTCGGTCAACGTCATCCCCTCGGCCTCTTCGGCAAGGACCTCAAAAAGGCGCATGAGGCGGCGCAGCGAGCGAGGCGCAGAGGTGTTGGCCATGAGGCGGGTTTCGGTCTTGGATCGCGCATCCTATACCCAGCGCAACTTCTCCACTCGCACGCCATCACAGATGGGTATTGCTGCGGAAAGCGACCGGGAGCCGATGTTCGAGACCGATCCAGTACCAGAAGTGGCGCTTTGGCAGCTGGCTGGCCGAAAGCGCAACCAGGAAAAATGCCGCGGTTGGTGGCGTGCCGCAAGCCCGCTTTCTCGGTCCTTCCACGGGGTGTTGATTTCCACGCAAAACTGACCCGCTGGGGATGCGGCGGAAATCTTGGACAGGTTATGCAGCGATCCCGAAGGCCCTGCGGTACTCCACCGGGCTTCGGGCACCCAGCGACATCTTGATGCGTTGCTCGTTGTACCAACGAATGTATGCGTCCAGCGCCTGCGTGAACTGCTCAATGGTCGTGGCGCGCCAATCCCGGGCGTAGAACCATTCGGTCTTCAGGCGGCCGAAAAAGCCCTCACATGCTGCATTGTCCGGCGAATAGCCTTTGCGTGACATCGAGCGCACCAGCTTCGCATCGGCAATGCGCGTGAGCCATCCTGGCCAGCGGTAATGGGCCCCGCGATCCGAGTGAACCACTGGACGGGCTTGCCCGCCCTGCACCGAAGCGATGGCCGCGTCCAGCATGGTGTTCACAAGCTCAGCATCCGGCCTGGTGCTGATGGACCAGCTCACGACCATGCCATCGAAGCAGTCGATCATCGGCGAGAGATACACCTTGCCCTCAGGCAGCTGGAACTCCGAGATGTCGGTGAGCCACTTCTGGTTGGGCGCCGTGGCGCTGAAGTCGCGCTGGATCAGGTTCTCCGGCGCTGGCCCGATCTCACCCATGTAGGAGCCATAGCGCCGACGCCTCGGTACTGCCGCCACCAGGCTCTCCTGCTTCATCAAGCGCCGCACCACCTTCTCAGAAATGCACACGCACTGCCTGACCAACGAGGCCTGGATCCGGCGGTAGCCATAGCAGCAGTGATTGCGCTCGAAGATGTCGGTGATCGTGCGGCGCACCTCGGCGTACTTCTCCGCGGCCTTGAGGCGGGAGCGGTGATAGAAGTACGAGCTGCGAGCAAGGGCGACTGAGGACAGCAGCTCGGCCGTTGAATAGGTCTGGCGCAGGGCATCAACCAGCTGGGTCTTCTCCCGATTGGTCAGGAGGTGCAGGCCGATGCCCTGATCTTTCCTAAGAAACACCCGTCTCGACCGGCTGCAACGAGAAGCCGAAGTGGGCGGCGCGACGCTGCAGTTGCTTGACGACACGCTCGCGATAGCGCTGCTCGTACTGATCTGCGCCTGGATCCCAATGCGCGCCGCCAGCCGCCTGTAGAACGCGCCGAGCGCCGTCTCTGTGCGGCCGACGGTCGACGCCACCAGCCGCAACTGGCTGGCCACCCGGCTATTGCTCTTGCGGGTATGTGATGACAGCACCTTGCCTCCGCTGATCTTGCAGCCGGGCGACAAGCACAGCCAAGAAGTGAAGTGCTTCTCCGTGGGCCAGCGGCTCAGGTCGGTTCCGCATTCTGCGATCAGCGACAGGGCCACGCTGGAACCGATGCCGTGGATCAAGGTCAGGTCGATGCCAGTGAGCTGATACAGCATGGCCCGCACGTCGAACTTCGGCGCGTTCACCTGCTTGGTCTTGGTTCTTGGCTTGGCCAGCGGCGTCTCGGGCATTGCCTTGTCCGCATTCAGCAACTGCAGAGCCTTTTCGAGCTGGCGATCGCAGTCGGCGATGCGCTCCTGGTGGGGTCCATTTGATTTCAGTGCAGAAAGTGACGGTTCGCACCCGCCCGCAGAGAGAGCATTGGCGCGGTGATCGATTTGCGCCCACGCGCAAGTGCTTGTCAGGCAATGAGTTCCTGTTGGTCCTCCAATCGGCTGTTGAGCGCCTGTTCGTGCGGTCGATTTCAGCCGGCGGCGCTTGTTTTCCCTGCATTTTGTGATGGCAGAATCTGGCCCGCGTAGCGCTCCAGCGGGAAGCGGAAGACGCCCCGCAGGTTGATGCCTTCCAGGCGCGTGGGCGCGATGCGCCCGGTCAGCTCCGGCGGCACGATCTGCCGCCTGTTGGCCCACCGATCCAGTACCGCCTGCATCTGCGCCGTGTTCCATGCCATCACGATGTTGGCCAGCA
>JAFMJY010000148.1 GCA_017853245.1 Burkholderiales bacterium
GTCACGTCGACCTGCTTGGTGAAGAAGAAGCTCTCCATCGCCATCGACTTCATCGACTCGATCGCCCGGAAGCCGTTGACGGCGACGCTGTAGCTCTGGGCCACCTGTTGCAGCTGGCGGCGATTGACCGCGCCGCGCTTGGCGTTGACGAGCTTCACGACAAAAACGTTGAGCGACGTGAGGAACAGGGTGATGAGCCCGAGCGACAGGGAGTAGACGAGCAGGATCAGCAGGTAGAAGCCGGCGGTGATGATGTTGCTGAAGTTGGTCGCCAGGCGCGACGACAGCAGCGACGCCACCCGCGGCGCGCCCGCAAGGCGCGACACCACGTCGCCGATGGCGACCTTGTTGTAGAACAGGACGGGCGCCGTCAGGGTTCGCCAGAACATCTGCACCTGGGTGACGACGCCGATCTTTCCCTCGAGACGCTTCATGAAGTGCTGCTGCAGCCCGGTTGCGAAGAACGTGATGAACGCGGCGAACATCAGCCCGACGATCACCGGCAGCAGCCAGTTGTTCATGTTCCGGATGAGGATCATGTCGATGAACACCTGCGAGAACGCAGGCATCGCGAGGCTGGGCAGCAGCAGCAGGATGCTGGAAATGAAGATGACCACCGCAGCGCCGATGCCCCCTTCGATGCGCTCGCGGATCATCTGCCATTGCGATGACGGCGGGCTCTCTCCGGCGACGTTCCCCGGGGGCGACACCTCAACCAGCATGCCGGCGTAGCGTCGCGCGAACTCCGCCGCGTCGATCTCCTGCACGCCCTCGGCGGGGGTGTTGACCCAGACGAGCTTGCCGTCGGTGCCCTCGAGCACTGCGAAGCGCCCCTGGTCGAGCAGCACGATGGCGGGCATCGGGGCGCCGAGCGCTGCTGCCGCATCGACGCGGCGCAGGGAAGCGTCGAGCCGGAACCCCTTGGCGGCCTGCAGCAGCGGGGCGGGGTTGGCGGCCGATGCGTCAGGGCCGCAGACCTGCGCCAGCTGCGCGAGCGGCGTTCGACGCTCGTAGTGGGCGAGGATCATGCCCAGCGCGCAAGCGGCCGACTCCGCCGGGTTGCCCGACAGGACCGAAGGGACCCGGACGCGCTGGCCCATCGCCGTCACCGGGCGAGGTTGATCACGTACGAGATGGGCGCCACTCGCTGGACAAGGACCTGCGCGCTGGCGGTCGTTCCGACGGTGACCGGGGTGGGCGAAGGCTTGCCCGAGGACATCATGAGGTGCCCGGGCTGGCCCTCGGCTGGGGTGAGCTTGATCATGACCCGCAGTGGCGCTCCGGCCCGCTGCATCTGGGTCACGAAGGTTTCGTTCTCGACGAGGTTCTTGATGCTCTCGGCCGTTGACGGCAGCTCGGCCACTTCGTCGACCGTGCCCAGCGCGGTGCCGAAGACGTCGGAGTCGATCGAGCCGACCTTGACCCGAACCTGCGCGCCCTTTTCAATCCGCTTGCCGTCGGCGATCTGGAAATAGGCCGCCACGGTGACGTCCTGCGCTTCAGGCTCGATGATGGCCACCGGGTACTCAGCCGGCACCAGCTTGCCCGTCGCGGTGGCGATGGAGGCCACGCGCCCGGCGAGCGGGGCGACCACCCGCTCGGACTGGGTGAGGTTTTGCAGGATGTCAGCGGCGTTCTGCTCGGCCTTGAGAATTTCCTGGTCCAGCGAGAACAGGCTGCGTTGCGACGAAGTGCGCTCCTGCTCGAGTTGCGCCCGGATGTTCTGGACCTGGGTCTGGGCGTCGCGAAGGTTGAGGTCGTTGGTGATCTTCTCGCCTCGCGCCTGCTCGAGCTGGGTGCGCGTGGCGAAGCCCTGGGCGAATTCGTCTTCCATGTCGGCCAGCACGCGCGCCCGGAATTGGCCGGCCTCCGTCAGGGAAGCAAGGCGCGCATTCTGGGCGGCGATCTGGCCTTCGGCGAGCGCCTCGCGACGCCGCAGGCTCTCCTCGTTCTGACGCGCCTCCTTCGCGCGCTGCGCCGTCAGCACGCGGATGAGCTCGGTCGCCGCTTCGTATTTCGCCCGCAGCAGCGGCTGGTGGATCTCGGCGATCAGGTCACCGGCCTCCACGTGGTCGTTCAGGTTGACGGCCACTCGCTTGACCCGCCCGCCGGTCCGCGCGGGAACCGTCGTGATCTTGCCCTCGACCGGCACCACCACGCCAAGCCCGGTCACCGTGATGTAGATCTCGCCCACGATGGACCACGTGATCGCGGCGAAGCCGATTGCGGAGAACACGGCCACGACGACCCACCACTTGGGCGACGTAATGGCCGTGAGCGAGCCGATCTGCGTGGGCGCGGTGTTGTTGCCTGGCTGCTGGATGTCGGTCACGGACGCCCACCTCGGCGATTGGGAGCGACGCCTGCGGCGGCCGGGGTCGGCGCGGGCAGGGCGACGCAGGCGCCGCTCTTTTGCGGCGCGGTAATTGCGGGGGGAGGATGACGGAAACGGTCAACGGGAGTCAATGGGGCGTCGAGGAAGCCGACGCGTGCGCCGCCGTGCGCGCGGCCGGTGTAGGATCGTCCCGACGGCAACCCCGACCGGGGCAAGTCGCGTCAACACAAGGATGGTCTCCATGCGAATACTGCTCGTTCGGGCGGCGAACGACCCCGAGAATTTCGGCTGGACCTACGACGACCTCCCGCCCTTGCTCCGGAAGTCGGCGTTCGTGCCGCCCCTCGCCCTCGCGACGCTGGCAGCCCTCACGCCGGACGACATCGAAGTCCGTATCTGGGACGAGCATGCGCGTGGCCCGTTGACCGACTTTGCAGGCTTCGACCTGGTGGGCATCACCGCCTACTCGTCGCAGTTGCCGCGGGCCCGCGCGCTCGCGGCCACCGTGCGGGCCGCGGGGATCATGACCGTCATCGGCGGCCCCGGGCCGACATCCGATCCCGAGGGTTGCCGCGACGACTTCGATATCGTCTTTGTCGGCGAGGCGGAAACGACCTGGCCGGAATTCCTGGCCGACTTGCGCGAGGGGCGGCGGCCGCATCGCGAGTACCGCCCGCTCGCGTTGCCGGACATGGCGCAGTCTCCCCCGCCACGCTGGGACGCGCTGGTGGCAGACATGCCGGCCTACGTCGCTGGGCCCGTCCAGGTGAGCCGGGGGTGCCCGTTCGACTGCGAGTTCTGCGGCGTGTGGCAGACGTTCGGCCGGAAGATGCGGACCAAGCCGCTCGACCAGGTGATCGACGAGATCCGGGCGCTCCAGCAGCTGGGCGCGCGCAGCATCCTGTTCTGCTCCGACAACTTCTACGGCGCTCCGAAGTATGCCAAGGCGCTCCTGCACCGGCTCCTGGACTACAACCGCACGCTCACCTCCCCGCTCATCTATTCCGCCGAGCTCGACATCAACATCTCCCGTGACGACGAGATCCTGGCGCTCCTGGCGGACACGGGCTTTGCCTCCCTGCTGATCGGGATTGAGTCGCCGAACAAGGAAAGCCTGGCCGAGATGCGCAAGCGCCAGAACCTCCGCGGAGACCTGATCACCAACATCCACCGCGTGCAGTCCTTCGGCGTTCCGATCGACGGATCGATCGTCGTCGGCTTCGACCACGACACCACCGCGATCTTCGACGACATGTTCGAGTTCCTGCAGGAGTCGAACATGCCGCTGCCGCGCCCGCACATGCTGAAGGCCATCCCGGGAACGGAATTGCACAAGCGCCTGGCAGGGCAGAACCGGGTCATCGACTCCCGGGCGATCACCGGCCCCGTGGCCTCCGAATATCTCGATGCGGTCGTCTACAGCAACATCGTGCCGGCGGGAATGAGTCGCGCGGAGTTGGTGGCCGGCTACGGCGAGCTCGTGCGCAAGATTTTTGACTGGGACAACTTCTCGGCTCGACTGCTGGGCTTCGTCGAGGGCGTCACCCGCGAGCCGGCCGGGTGGGACGAGTCCGTTTGCCGGGGCTACGCCGCCATGATGCGAGGCCAGCGGGCCCACCTGCCGGCGGACCTCGCCGACAAGTACGAAGGGCTGGTCGCCAAGGTGGAGCAGAGCCGGCCGTACATGCTTCCGTCGGTTGCGCGCTCGCTTTTGCGCTATACGTTTGAGCTCAAGCGCGTGGCGCAGACCGCGGCCAACACCCGGCGGCAGCTCGCGGCCATGGGCGCCTCCAACCTCGTCACGGCGTGACTGCGGCAGTTCGCGACGAGCGCGAGGGCCGGCAGGACAGCGTCGCCAAGGGCGCCGTCTCCTCGTGGAGCGAGGCGGATGGCCCGATCATCGTTCGCTGGCTTGACCCGGCGGCCGTGAGCGATGCCGAGGTGGCGCGCTGGCTCGACGCCCTCGATGCGCACGAGCGGGTGGCTGCAAGCCGGTTTCGCTTCGTCGCCGACCAGCGCCAGTACGTCGTCGCGCACGCGCTCGCCCGGGGTTTGCTGGGTGCCGCGACACGCTCTTCCGCGGCATCGCTCGCGTTCCGCCGCCAGCCCGGCGGGAAGCCGGAACTCGCGCAGGCCGGGGCGCCGAGTAGCAGCGCAACCGAGGTCGGCTTCAGCCTGTCGCACACGCGCACGCTGGTTGCCGTTGCCGTGGGGTGGGGCTGGGCATTGGGCATCGATGTCGAGCCCAGCGGGCGAAGCACGGCTGCGAACGAGATTGCCGAGCGCCATTTCGCGCCCGCGGAGGCGGAGCTCGTCAATCGCCAGGGCCAGACGACGTTCCTGCGCCTGTGGACGCTGAAGGAGGCCTACGTGAAGGCCACTGGCGAGGGCCTCGCGCGGCCGCTTCGCTCATTCGCGTTTCAGCTCGACCCGCTTCGCGTCGACGACGGCGCGCCGGAGCG
>JAFMJY010000149.1 GCA_017853245.1 Burkholderiales bacterium
CGCCCCTCGTGGTGTGACTCACCGTAATCGACGGTGAGCTCCTCGCCTCGCTCAATGCGTCGCAGGGCGTAAAACTCGCAGCGTGTGGCAGTGCGGCGCATGAAGGTGTTGGGCTCGCAAGCGTGATTGATGTATCGGAAACCGGCCGCCTCTGCGGTGGCGTCGAGCGCCCACCGGGCGAGCTCCACGATCGCGACGACGCGCCGGAGGCTTGCCCTCCGCCTCGCTTCCCGCAGGGAAATTCGCTCGCCGGAAAATTCGCCGATCTTGGCGCGCCGGGGGATGCGACATCCGGCGAAGAGCCCTCGGCCGACCAAGCCGCTCCGCCCCACCGAAAAGGCGTCCTGAATGGACTTCCAGCGCGCCTTACCCTTCATGTCGCAACGAATTCTATCATTCGAGGCGGAACCAGGCTTCTGAGTACTTGTCTTCCTCTCGCTCAGCCCCAACTTGCGAACGATGATGAAAAACCCAGCCCCCCTTGCCCTTGCCGCCCTGCTCGCGGCCACACCTGCCATGGCTATCGAGGAACCCGCCTTCGAGACAGTCAAGAAAAGCGGCGACTTCGAGCTCCGCCAGTACGCGCCCATGATCGTCGCCGAGGCCTTCGTGCAAGGCGGCCCGTGGGGCGCCGGCAACGATGGCTTTCGCGTCATTGCCGGCTACATCTTCGGCAACAACACGTCCGTTCGCGGCGGCGGCTCGGAGAAGGTGGCCATGACCGCCCCGGTAACCATGGAGCCCTCCGGGTCGAAGCCCGCCTCCGAGAAAATCGCCATGACTGCGCCCGTCACCATGGAGGCGGCCCCCGCCAAGCCATCGGAAAAAATCGCGATGACCGCCCCCGTCACGATGGAAGCATCGAACGACGGCACCCCCAAAGGCGGCGCCGAGCGCTGGCGCATGCATTTCGTGATGCCGTCGAAGTACACGATGGCAACGCTGCCCAAGCCGAACGACCCGCGCGTGCAACTGCGCGAAATTCCAGCCCATCGCATGGCGGCCGTTCGCTTTTCCGGCCTCGCGACACAGGGCAACGTGAAGGAGCAGACCGACGCGCTGCTCGCCTGGATGAAAGCCGAAGGCCTCGAAGCCAGTGGCACGCCGCAGCTTGCGCGCTACGACACGCCGTGGACGCTGCCCTTCTTGCGCCGCAACGAGATCCTGATCCCCATTCGCTGACGGCTTGATCGGCAGCAACGCGCCGTCGCCGCACGGGGCTAGCCTGTAGGCATTGCCTACAGGAAGAGCCCCATGAAGCAGCCGCGAGCACAACATCATTCCGGCGCGCGCCACGAGCCTGCACTCGAGCCTCGCCACGCGGATCCGTACGCCATCGGGCGCAAGCCGGAGCAGGATAGTGTTTGCCCCGATTGCGGCGTCGTTTTCCACGACGGCCGGTGGCGCTGGGGCTCGCCTCCGGCCGACGCAGTGGCGGAGCGCTGCCCCGCCTGCCATCGTATCCAGGACGACTACCCGGGCGGCAACCTGCTGCTTCGCGGGCCATTCCTCGTCTCCCATCGCGCCGAGATTCTCGCGCTCGTTCGTGCCCGGGAAGCGCATGAAAAGGAGGAGCATCCGCTCGAGCGCGTCATGACGCTGGAGGAGCACCCCGAGTCGATCGTCATCACCACCACCGGCATGCACTTGGCACGCGTCGTCGCCCACGCGCTGCAAGCCGCGTACAACGGGCACCTCAATACCCGATACCTGCCGGACGAAAGCCGAGTGCGAATGGTCTGGACGCGCTAGCCGGGGCATCGCCCGGGCTTGAAATTGCCCGGGTCGCGCCCATCTGTGGGGCATGGGGCAGGACGCAACCCTGCCCATCCACGGAGAGATGACCATGCTCTATCGCACGTTGTATTCCCGCAATGTATTCGCCGAGCTCGATCGCCTGGCACGCGACATGCAGCAGGCGCTCGACCTCACCCCCGCCATTCGTGGCCGCGGCCCGGGCGCCTTCCCCGCGCTCAACGTCGGCACCACGCCGCGCAGCGTCGAGGTCTACGGCTTCGCCCCCGGCATCGACCCCGCCACGCTCGACGTCCAGATCGAGAAGGGCGTGCTCACGGTCGCTGGCGAGCGCAGGGCGGAAGCGCCCCCGTCGGACGGCAAGGCCACAACCCACGCGCGAGAACGATTTGATGGCCGATTCCGGCGAGTGGTGAACCTGCCGGACGACATCAATCCTGAAGCGGTGCAGGCCCGTTATCGCGACGGTCTCCTGCACATCTCCGTGCCGCGCCGCGAGCCCGCCAAGCCGCACCGCGTCACTATCCAGTGAGGAGGCCAGCATGACCGATACGCAAACTCCAGCGCGCGAGCCCCAGGCGGGACACGCCGAGCCCGCCCTGACTCCCCCCGTCGACGTAATTGAGGATGCAGGAGGCATCACGCTCAGGGCGGACCTTCCCGGCGTGCCGCGCGACCGGCTTTGCCTGGAAGTGGAGGGCGACACGCTCACCATCGAAGGCGAGATTGCAATCGAGCCGCCGGAGGGAATGGACCCGACCCACGTCGAGGTCGATCGCGCCCGTTTCCATCGGGCGTTCTCGCTATCGAAGGAGCTTGATACGGCACAGGTGAAGGCGGAGCTCGTCCACGGCGTCCTGACGCTTCGCATTCCCAAGGCCGCACACGCGCAACCCCGGCGAGTGGCAGTGCGGGTCGACTGAGTTCACGGCAGGGCGGGGTCAGCGCGGGCGCTGCGGTACGATACCTCCCCTCTTCTCCGCTCCAGCCTCGACCATGGCCTCCAAGCCGCTTCCCCAGCGCCCTGGCGCGTCGGCAACCGACGCCGAGCCCGTCTCGAGGCGCATCCGCGCGCGCATCGAGGGCGCCGGCGAGCGCTTTCATGCCAACGACAACATTTCAGCCTTCATCGAGCCCGATGAGCTGCCGCAGTTGCTCGAGGAAGTCACCGCCAAGATGAACGCGGTGCTGGAAAGCCTGGTCATCGACACGACCAGCGACCACAACACGCAGGACACCGCCCGTCGCGTGGCACGCATGTACCTGCAGGAAGTATTCCGGGGCCGCTACACGCCAATCCCGAAGGTCACGGAGTTTCCGAACGTCGAGCGCCTCAATGAGCTCATGATCGTGGGCCCGATCACCGTGCGCAGCGCCTGCTCGCACCACTTCTGCCCGATCATCGGCAAGGTCTGGATCGGCGTGATGCCCAACGAGCACTCGAACCTCATCGGCCTGTCCAAGTACGCGCGCCTGTGCGAGTGGGTGATGAGCCGGCCGCAAATTCAGGAAGAGGCCATCACGCGCCTGGCGGACCTGCTTCAGGAGCGCATGCAGCCCGACGGGCTGGCCCTGGTGATGGAAGCGGACCACTTCTGCATGCAATGGCGTGGCGTCAAAGACACCGACTCCAAGATGACCAACAGCGTCATGCGGGGCTCGTTCCTGAAGGACCCTAACCTGCGGCGGGAGTTCCTGTCCCTGCTGCAACGCAAGAGCGCCTGACCGGCGCAGGAGAACCACCCCAATGCTCGTCCGCCTGCTGTACGCCAGCCGCTCCGCCACTCCCGTGACGCCAGAGGCCACGGAAGCCATCCTCGCGCAATCGCGCGCCCACAACCCGGCGCTGGGGATCACCGGCGTTCTCTGCCAGAGCGGCGACATCTTCCTCCAGGTGCTCGAGGGAGGCCGCGATGCGGTGAACCGCCTGTACAACCAGATCGTGCGCGACCCGCGCCACCAGGACGTGTCGCTGCTTCACTACGAGGAAATTGCCGAGCGGCGCTTTGCCGGATGGACCATGGGCGTGGTGAACCTCGCCAAGGTGAACCCGGCCATCCTTCTGAAGTACGCGGAAACCAACTCGCTCGACCCGCACGGCATGTCGGGGCACGCCTGCCTCGCCCTGCTCGGAGAGCTCTTCGAGACCGCGCAGGTGATCGGGCGAGCGGGCTGAGCGCGGCCCGGGGAAGGAGCGCTAGGGCCCCGGGGTAGGTCGAGGCCCGGCACGCCGGCAACGATCCGAGCAGTAGCGCACCGACTCCCAGTCCCGCTCCCACTTCTTTCGCCAGGCAAAGGGCCGGTTACAGAATGCGCAGGTCTTGGTGGGCAGCTCCGATTTCTTTCGCATGCCCACGGCGCTATCGCTCTCGCACGCAGCGGAACCCGATGTAGGCAACTGCCGTCGATGGGGGCTTGCCCTGCAGGTGGGGGGCTCGCATCTGGGCCGAGCCGTACCACCAGGAGCCTCCTCGAGTACGCCGCTCCTCCTCGCCACGCGCTCCGCGGGGCTCGTCGACCCATTCCCACAGGTTCGCGCCCATGTCGTGCAGTCCGTTCACGCCCGCTGGCGTGGCGCCGGCTCGCGCATGGCCAAAACCGCGCCAGAGCTTGGCGCCGTGCGGTACAGCCCGGGATCGCGCCCCGGCACCACAGTCGTCCAGGCATTGAGCACCGCTGGGTGAATCACCCGTCGGAAACTCGTAAGTTCGGCCCCGCGTGAAACCGCTCGGGGGCGCCGGACGCTGCTCGGTGTAAGCCGCGGACACCCACTCGGCATCGGTGGGCAAACGGCCGCCTGCCCAGCGGCAGAAGGATTGCGCCTCATCGAAGGTGACGTGGGCTGCCGGCTCATCGGGCCCTGCCGGGACGCCGAAAGGCCGCGACCACGACCAGCCCGGCTTGCGCGTCCACCCAGCCTCATAGATTTCGCCACCGCCGCGACGCTCGGCCTGGGTGAGTGCCTTCGTTGCGTCGACGAAACGCCGAAACTGCGCCACGGTCGTTTCGGTGCGCGCAACGTCGACG
>JAFMJY010000150.1 GCA_017853245.1 Burkholderiales bacterium
CAACCTGCAGACGAGCTACCTCACGCCGCCGTTCGGCTTCTCGCTCTTCTTCCTGAGAGGGGTTGCGCCACCCTCAGTGACCACCACGGACATTTACGTCGGCATCATCCCGTTCGTCGTCATCCAGCTTGTGTGCCTCGCGCTGGTGTGGGCGGTGCCGGAACTGGCGACCTGGTTGCCGAAGGTGATCTACGACTAGGGCCGGCCGGGCCCGTCACGAGCCCTGCGAGAACAGGTTGTTCAAGGGGTAGTACATCTTGACGATCGGCGACTTGATCACGATGTAGCTGAAGTACTTTGTGATCCCGAGGTTGCGCTCGAGTATGTTCTCGATCAGGCTCTGATAGTGGGCAATGCCACGGGTGACGAACTTGAGCAGGTAGTCATAACCACCGCTGATCAGGTGGCATTCGATCACTTCGTCGACCTCGCGAATGCCTGCCTCGAAGCGGGCGAAGTCCTCAAGGTGGTGGTCTGACAGAGTGACTTGCGTGAATACCGTCACCGTCTCACCAAGCTTGGCGATATCGACGCGGGCGTTATAGCTCATGATGTAGCCCGCCTTCTCGAGCCGCTTCACGCGGATGAGGCAAGGGCTGGGCGACAGCGCCACGGCCTCTGCCAGCTCCACGTTCGTGATCCGACCGTTTCGCTGCAGTTGCGCGAGGATGTTGATGTCGATTCGGTCGAGCTTGATGGAGGCGGGCATCAGGGGCAGGGCGCGGCCGGGCGCGGGAAGACGGCAGGAAATGCCGTCCCAGAGCGTACCGCAGGACGGCATTTCATGCCTAAAAAATGCCGTGCACGCGGGGGAATTCGGTGCTTTCCGCCGGGGGTGCCCGGGAAGACCGGCAGAATAATCTACTGCGACGACGGTATTGTCGTTTCGTCAGCGCCTCTGCCCAAACCGACAGCGAGCGATCCCATGGCAGCTACCACTCCCTCCGTCAGTACCGTTGGCGCGGTTTCCGAACCGGCGGTGAAAGCCCGGCCCCGCATCGAGGTCATTGATGTTCTTCGCGGGCTGGTCATGGTGGTGATGCTGTTAGACCACGTTCGCGAGACGTTTTTTCTCCACAAGCAGGTGAGCGACCCGATGGACGTCGCGTCCACGGAGCCCCAGCTCTTTCTGGCGCGCACGCTGGCGCACTTCTGCGCCCCCATTTTCGTGTTCCTGACGGGGTTGTCGGCATGGTTGTACGCCAACCCTCCGTCGGGCATGTCGCGCCCGCTCACCGGCTTCTTGCTCAAGCGCGGGTCACTGCTGGTGCTGCTCGAGGTGACGGTCATAACCTTTGCGTGGACCGGCCAGTTTCCGCCCCCCACAATCTATTTGCAGGTGATCTGGGTTATCGGGCTGTGCATGATCATCCTGGGGCTCATTCACAGCTTGCCGCGTGGGGTGCTGGCAGCAATCGGTTTTGGACTGGTGTTCGGCCACAACCTGCTCACGCCGATTGACTTTCGCCCGGCAGAGTTCGGGTATTCGCTGTGGACGATCCTTCACGACCGGGGGTTCCTGGTGGCCGAGGGCGCAATGAAGGTGAAGGTGAGCTACCCGCTCTTGCCCTGGATTGGCATCATCGTGCTGGGATTCCTGGCTGGGCCTCTCTACGGGCGGGCGGTGGAGCCCGCTGGCCGTCGTCGCTCCTTGCTGCGCCTGGGCGCCGGCTGCCTCCTGCTGTTGCTGGTGCTGCGGGGCCTCAACATCTACGGGGAGACACTACCGTGGAGGCAGGGGGAGGATGCCATTCGAACGGTGATGTCCTTCTTCAACTACACGAAGTACCCGCCGTCGCTCGATTTTGCCCTGATGACCCTCGGCGTGGGATTCCTCCTGCTGGCGTGGCTTGAGCCCGTTCGCAACGGGGTGACGCGCGCCCTGGCGGACTTGGGCGGCGCTCCGATGTTCTATTACATCCTCCATTTGTATGTCTTGCTTGCGCTGCAGACGATCATGGTGTCCGTGGTGGGCCCGACACACGGCAGCCGCTTCGGCATCGACCACTTTGGGGGCATCTGGGTCATCTGGCTCGCGATGATCGTTCCGCTCTACTACCCGGTGCGAGCTTTCGCCCGATTCAAGCGACGCACCAATCAGGCCTGGGTGCGCTACTTCTGATGCCCCCCCACCCGGAGAGATCGGCCAACGCGACCCGGTTCTACATCGACGGGGCGTGGGTGGCGCCAGCCGGCGCTTCAGTCATCACCGTGGTCAACCCGGCCACGGAAGCGCCGCTTGGCACCATTGCCGCGGGCGGCGCGGCCGATGTGGACCTCGCAGTGCGGGCGGCCCGCAAGGCGTTTGCAGCCTTCTCGGAGACCACACGCGAGTTTCGCCTCGGGCTATTGCGGGAGATTCTCGCGGGTTACCAGAAGCGGGCTGAGGAGCTCGCCTGGGCCCTGACCCGCGAGATGGGGGTCGCCATCTCCTATGCCAGGGCCATGCAGGTTCACCTCGGTGCCCGCCACATCGAGGCCGCGATCTCGGTCCTGGAGCACTACCCCTTCGAGGCGCGGGAAGGAGCGGTCACGGTGCGGCGCGAGCCCATCGGCGTCTGTGCCCTCATCACCCCGTGGAACTGGCCGCTCAACCAGATCGCCTGCAAGGTGGCGCCGGCGCTCGCCGCGGGCTGCACCGTGGTCCTCAAGCCGAGCGAGTTGTCGCCTTACTCGGCGTTGCTGTTTGCGGAGATTCTCGCGGAGGCGGGGGTTCCCGCAGGCGTGTTCAACCTGGTGAACGGAACTGGCGACGCTGTTGGCGCCGCGCTGTCCTCGCACCCGGAGGTGGACATGGTGTCGATCACCGGCTCCACGCGCGCCGGCGTATTGGTGGCCCAGGCGGCTGCGCCTACGGTGAAGCGGGTGACCCAGGAGCTCGGCGGGAAGTCGCCCAACATTCTGTTGCCGGACGCGGACTTCGAGGTTGCCGTGGCCAAGGGCGTCGCAGGCGCCTTCCGCAACAACGGCCAGTCTTGCAGCGCGCCCACGCGCATGCTGGTCCCTGTCGAGCGTCTGGCGGAGGTTGAGTTGCTGGCTCGCGCTGCCGCCGAGGCCATGGTCGTAGGCGACCCAACGGATGAACGCACCCAGCTGGGCCCCCTTGCCAACGCTGGGCAATTCCGCAAGGTGCAGGCGTTGATCCAGGCCGGCATCGACGAGAGTGCGACGCTCGTCACCGGTGGCGTGGGCAGGCCCGAGGGCCTTTCCCAAGGCTACTTCGTGCGGCCTACCGTCTTCTCGCGCGTGCTCCCGGACATGACCATTGCGCGCGAAGAAATCTTTGGGCCTGTCCTGTCGATCCTCGCCTATCGCGATGAGGACGAGGCGGTGGCGATAGCCAACGACACCATTTACGGGCTTTCCTCGTACGTTCAATCGCGCGATCCCGAGCATGCGTTGCGCGTGGCCCGTCGCATCCGCGCCGGCCAGGTGCACGTGAATTACCCGGAATGGAGCGCGTTTGCCGCGTTCGGCGGCTACCGTCGGTCCGGCAACGGCCGGGAATATGGCCGCGCGGGATTCGAGGAATTCCTGGAAACAAAGAGCATGTTGGGCCTTCCGGCCTGATCAACCCTCAAGGAGAAAGCAATGGCATTCGTCACGAAGACCTTGATTGCCTGTGTCGCCGCCGCTGGTGCGTTGGCTTCCATGAACGCTTCGGCCCACGGCATCTGGTTCGCCCAGCGGGCCAACCAGGTGGCTCTCATCTATGGCGTGGGGGCCGATGACCTCGACATGGTCAAGCGGATGTCGAAGGTGAAAGCGGTGTCGGGCTATGACGAGGAGGGGAAGGAAGTCGCCACGAGCCTCGTGGTCCAAGGGCCGCTCCCCTTGGTCGACCTCGCCAACCAGCCGGCCATGGTGACCGCGATCCTCGACAACGGTCTCTGGAGCAAGACGCCGGACGGCAAATGGCACAACAAGGGCAAGGACGAGGTGCCCGGCGCGATCGTGAGCGAATGGACGATCAAGTACACCGTTCACTTGCGGATGCCGCTCAATGTGGTCGTGCCGCAGGTTCCGGGGCATGCCCTGCAGATCATCCCGCTGGACAAGAAGTTGCCAGAAAAGTACGGCACGCCCACGAAGTTTCGCGTGCTCTACCAAGGCAAGCCGGCGCGCGGCGCGCTCGTCAAGGCGGATTACGTCACCGACCCCGACGCGAAAGGCGTGAAGACGGGCGCCGATGGCATCGCCACTCTCAAGATTCGCAACCAGGGCCTCAACGTCGTCGTGGCCACGTATGACGCGCCGCCGCCCGACCCCGCCAGGGTCAACAAGGTCGAGCACCTGGCGACGCTCTCATTCGTGTTGCCGCATGAGCCGGAGTGACGCGTGAAGGCTATCCAAACCATGCTGGCCATCCTCGGGATGGCCCTGTTTTCATGCGGGGCGCTCGCGCACGGTGACACGAAGCCGCGTCATGGTGGCATCGTCGAGGTCAGCGGTGACATCAAGTTCGAGCTGGTCTTGACCGCGGCAGGTGCGGAGCTGCACATCGACGACCATGGGCAGACGGTTCCCACCGCCGGCGCGAGCGGCAAGCTCACCATCATGAGTGCCGGCGCGAAGAGCGAGGCGCCGCTCGAGCCGGCGCCCGGAGACAAGCTCGTCGCGCGCGGCGCGAAGCTCGTCAAGGGGGATCGTGTGATCGCGGTGGTGACGCTTGCCGACAAGTCGAAGTCGAGCGTCCGCTTCCTGGTCAAGTAGCGACGAAGCGTCGGATCGAAAACGGCTCGATGGGCGTGGTGGTCGCGCCGGTTGC
>JAFMJY010000151.1 GCA_017853245.1 Burkholderiales bacterium
CAGCTCAGGCGTCGCTGCATCGTCATGAAGTGGCCCTCGCGGAGGGCAGGCCGAAGAAGGTCCAGCCGTTGCGGTTGGTTCCGGTGATGGCGCGCGCGATGCTGGACAGCGAGCGGTACTTGCGTCCCTGGTACTCGAAGTAGTCGACGCCCACGACCACCTCGCAGGCTACACCCTGCCATTCGCGGATCAGGCGGGTGCCTGCAATCGGGCGGTTATCGACTCGGCGCCGGCGCACTTCGCTCTTGCCGCCGTCCAGCTGCTCGCCCAGCGTCTCTAGGCGCTTTGCGGTGTCTCGCTTGAGGCCGCCGTAGGCGAGTTCCTGAATGCGGTAGGCCAGCCGGGTCTCCAGGAAGCGTCGGTTGAAGGCAGGAGGCTCCTGCTGGAGAAGCTCCCGCCACATCTGCTTGAGTTCGGCGATGCTGATGGTCTTGAGCGATGCCACGCGCCCTGTAACGCTGTCATTCACGGGCGTCCTCCTCGGTAGTTGAGACGCCGTCAGTACCGCTCTCTTCGGGCGGCTTATCAAGGTGTGCCGCGCGCTCCATGAGGCGAATCACGCCCATGGCGAGGATGGCGCCAACGATCAGCGCTGGAGTAGCGGGGGTCTGGTTCATGGAGGTCAAGGCATGTGCGGGCATAAAGGTTCATACCGGCGAAGCCTGGCCGCTTTCTCAGCGACGTTGACTTAATTCGCTCCATTACGAGTGCTGCAATTCGGTCACCCAGTAATCGTCAAACAGGGCCAGCCTGGCGGCATCCATGGTTGGGAACACTTCCTTGCTGTGGCGTGTGCCAATCCAGTAAGCCCACTGGTTGGATGGCGTCCGACGAACGCCGACGTTGACTCCCTTGAGGTTGAGGTACCTGTTGCCCTTTGCCGAAACCCGCCACTGGCGGGTTAGCCACCGAGCACGCCTTGATGCGCGACGCTTCATGGCGGATTCACGCCGTTTCGGCCCGATGTAGTCGCTGCTCAGCTTTTCGGCACAAATGCACCCAACCTCGCATTGGGTCTCGCAGTCCGGGTGTTCCATGACATGAACAAACCGGATTCGCTCGTTGCCGCACATCTCACAGGCGGCGTAGTCGATTTCCTCCCCGCTGCCAACGCCATCGCCGAGGTCGTGCACCCCGACGCAGTGCCAGCCCTTGTGGGGCATTCCGGGTTGATCCCAGCGTCCATTTCCCATGATCTTGGCCTCCATCGGTGGCCCCCGATGCTGGTGGCCGCCATGAGGGGCAACGGCGGGGCTATCTGGTACGGACTGAGCCCGAGTTGCCTATGGACAGCCGAATTTTTCGCAGTGGGGGGGTGTTGACAAACATAACAAACATCTCAATCATAGCAACATGAGCTCCGAAAACAACCCCCTGCCAGCGACCATCCGCGCCATCCGCGCGGCCCTCAATCTCACCCAGGATCAGCTTGCTGAGCGACTGGGCGTCTCCTTTGCCACCGTAAACCGGTGGGAGGGCGGCGGGAACAAGCCGCAGCGCGCCGCCCAAGAAGCCATCATGGCACTGGCGCGTGAGGCGGGCATCGAGGGCGCCGAGAACTCTCCGCCCGCCGAGGCTGCCGCACAAGTAACGCGGCGCCGTACAGGTCGCGGTGGCGGGCGGGCAGCGGCTGCTGCGCCGAGCACCAAACCAATGGAGCAGATGCTGTGGGACGCTGCTTGCTCGATCCGGGGGGAAAAGGATGCGGCCAAGTTCAAGGACTACCTGCTGCCGCTGCTCTTCCTGAAGCGGCTGTCGGACGTGTTCGACGACGAGATCGATCGCCTGGCCGAGGAATACGGCGACCGCACCACCGCCCTGGAGATCGCAGAGTCCGACCACTCATTGCTTCGGTTCTACCTGCCGCCGGAGGCACGTTGGGCCGTCATCAGCGGGCGTGAGCCATTCAGCTGGCCGGCGGACGAGCGTGGCCGCCCGATGACGCCCCGGGACATCGGGGAGCACCTGACCAAGGCTGTTCGCGCCGTGGTCAAGCAGAACCCTTCGCTCTCCGGCGTGATCGATGTCGTGGACTTCGCTGCCGAACGTAACGGTGAGCGCGACATCAACCCGGCCAAGCTGCGCGGCGTAGTCGAGACTTTCTCGGATCCCCGGTACCGACTTGGCCTTGCCGACGTGCAGCCGGACTTTCTCGGCCGGGCTTATGAGTACCTACTGCGCAAGTTCGCTGAAGGGTCCGGCCAAAGCGCCGGCGAGTTTTTCACCCCGACCGAGGTCGGCTTCCTGATGGCGCACATCCTGCGCCCCAAGCCCGGTGAAACCTGTCATGACTACGCCTGCGGCTCAGCTGGTCTATTGATCAAGCTACAGCTCGTCGCCCGCGAGCTGGACCCCACCAGCCGCGTCCCCGTCAAGTTGTCCGGCCAGGAGCTGCAGGCCGAGAGCTACGCAGTCGCGCAGATGAACGCAATTATCCACGACATGCAGGTTGAACTTGCCCGTGGCGACACGATGATCAACCCCAAGTTCCGTGAGGCCAACGGCAAGATCCGTGGCCACGACATCGTGGTGGCCAATCCGATGTGGAACCAGCCGTTCTCAGCAGACCTATTCGCCAACGACCCGTTCGACCGATTCCGCACGACGGGCGGCATCACGAGCGGAAAGGGCGACTGGGCGTGGCTCCAACATACCTTGGCCTGTCTGGATGACGACGGCCGCGCGGCTGTGGTGCTCGACACCGGCGCGGTGACGCGTGGCTCTGGCTCGAAAAACGAGGACAAGGAGCGCAACATCCGCAAGTGGTTCGTCGATCAGGACCTAATCGATGGCGTGATCCTGCTTCCGGAGAACCTCTTCTACAACACGCCGGCAGCGGGTGTGATTGTCGTGCTGAACAAGCGTAAGCCTGCTGCGCGCCAGGGCAAGCTAGTGCTGCTCAACGCGAGCAAGCGGTTCAGCAAGGGCCGACCCAAGAACTACCTCCGCGAGGAGGACATTCGCCCCCTCGCCGCCATGTACCTGCGCGGCGATCCCGTTGAGGGCGAGCTAGCGGTGATTTCCGCTGGTCAGGCGGAAGAGGCGGACTACAACTTGAGCCCTAGCCGATGGGTTGCAAGTCTGGCTGGTGAAGAGTCGGCGACCCTTGGCGCGCTGATTCGGCAGTTCCAAGGGCTGCTCGACGCCGAGAAGGTCCTCGAAGACGATTTACGCGGCGCGCTCGCCAAGCTTGGGGAGCTGGCATGAACGTCTCAGCCACTGACCGAGTTTCCCTTGGTGCACTCTGTGAGCTCATCTCGGAGCAACGACATCCCGTAGATTTTCCTGAAGCCCAATATGTCGGCCTTGAGCACGTCCCTTCCGGGCGAATGCGCTGGGCTAGTGTTGGCAAAGCATCGGAGATGCAGAGTCACAAGTACGGATTCCAGCGCAATGATGTGCTCTATGGAAAGCTCCGCCCCTACCTCGACAAAGCCGTGCTCGCCGATTCAGACGGCTTGTGTACCACCGAACTTCTCGTGCTGCGCGCAAAACACGGGGTTTCACCGCGCTTCCTGGCGTGCGTGGTTCACGCGCCTGACTTCATTGCACACGCGAGGGCAGGGGTAACCGGTGCGCAACACCCTCGGACATCCTGGAACCACATCGCAAACTTTGAACTGCCCTCGTTTGACCTCGATGCACAGCGAAAGATCGCAGCCATTCTCTGGCGAGTTCATGATCTGATCGTTGCCTGCGAGTCGACCACGTCGACTGCTCAGGCATTGCAGAAGGTCTGCATGCGCGAGCTGTTCGGCCGCGGACTGCGTGGCGAAGCCCAGAGGGAGAGTGAGATTGGGGCAGTGCCGGAGAGCTGGAGCGTCACAACGTTCAGCGAGATCCGCGAGTGTCTGGAGTACGGAACATCAACTCACTGCACTCTTGAGCCACGTCGGTTCCCCGTGTTGAGGATTCCGAACGTCGAACCCGGACGCGTGAACGCATCCGAGCTCAAGTACTGCGATCTTTCCGAGGAGGAAGCCGGCAAGTACCTCCTAAGTCACGGCGACTTGCTATTCATCCGCACCAACGGCGTCCTTGACCGCCTTGGATCCTGCGCTGTCTACCAAGGTGAACCGACAAGGGCCTTGTTCGCCTCGTACCTCATCCGTGCGCGACTCAAGTCGGGAATCGACCCGCGATACATCGCCTACTTCTACGCGTCGGAGCGCGGCACCGAATTGGTTGCCGGCCGCGCGACGCCGGCCGCAGACGGAAAGTACAACCTAAACACAGGCACCATAGATTCGCTCCCTTTGCCGTTACCTCCGACGTTAAGTGAGCAGCAGGAGATCGTGGATATCCTCGGCACGATCGACCGCAAGATTGACTTGCACCTGAAGAAGCGTGCCGTTCTCGTGGAGCTCTTCAAGACGCTTCTCCACAAGCTGGTGACTGGCGAGATCGCGGTGGACGATCTGGATCTTTCGGCGCTTGACCGCGTTGCCGTCATCGCTGAGGAGGTTGCGGTATGAGCACGCTCAAGATCACTGAAGCGGGCACCGTACAGTTCCCGATGGTCAAGCACGCGGTGGAGATCGGTTGGACGTCGATCACGCCCGACGACGCACGTGCCAAGCGAGGTGGTGAGGCAGGCACGTTCTTCCGTGACGTGCTGGAGGCCAGGTTGGCTGCATTCAACCCCTGGATGTCCGCCGACGCCGTGCGCTCAGTAGTGGAAACGCTGGATGCACTGCCGGCTACGATCGATGGCAACCGAGAACTCCTAGCT
>JAFMJY010000050.1 GCA_017853245.1 Burkholderiales bacterium
GCCTGAATGGCTGGCTTCGGCTGCAGGGCTTCATTCCCCCCAAGCCCGAGGATCTGTTCCCGGCGCTTGCGGCCAACCCGCTGGCATCCTTCCTCGTCTACCTCGTCATTCTGGATTTCGTGGCGTACTGGGTGCACCGTTTCCAGCACGGCTGGCCTCGCTGGTGGGCGCTGCACGCGTTGCACCACAGCCAGCGCGAGATGACGTTTTGGGCTGATGACCGCAACCACCTCCTCGACATGGTCTTTGTTGCCGTGGCGTTCGCTTTCGTCGCGCTGCTCATCGGCGTTCCCCCGGGGCAGTTCGTTGCGGTGGTGGTCGTCACGCGCGTGCTCGAGAGCCTCGCCCACGCGAATGTGCGCCTGTCGTTTGGGCGTTGGATCGGCGACTGGGTCCTCGTCAGCCCGCGTTTTCATCGCGTCCATCACGCCATTGGCGAGGGGCATGAAGGGGCGAGCCGGGGGCACAACTTCGCCGTGCTGTTCCCCATCTGGGATCAGATTTTCCGCACCGCCAGTCGCGAGACGAATTACCCGCCCACTGGAATTCGGGACCAACTGGAGGGCCGTGAGTACGGCCGAGGATTCTGGCGCCAGCAATGGCTGGGCTTGCAACGGTTCGTGAAGGGGGAGGCATGACCTGGAGGGTGAATGTGGGGGGGGCTTTAGCGGCCTGGCTGCTGTGCATGGCCTGGTCGCCTACCGCGTGGGCGGGCGCGGGGGATTCCGCTGCGGCGTCACGCAGCCTGACCAGTGGTTGGTCCATGCCCGGGCGCGAGTGGCGCGCGCCGCCAGTCACCGCTGAGCCAACATTTTCGCTCGGCGAGCCCCTTGCCGTGGTCGAGTGGAGCGGCGCCTTCGCCAAGCGTGCCTCGACGCCCGGGGAGCGTCGTTTTCAGGTGGGTGAAGAGCGGCTGGCGCCCAAGAGTGCGCCACCCTTGGTGTGGTTGCCCGTTGCGGGCGGATGGGCTGCGCGAGTGCGGCTGTCTGCCGAGGGCGCGGAGGGCCTGAGGGCTCGAATTGATCTCCGGGGGGCGCCGTTCCTCGAGTTGCGAGCGGCCAGCCTCGGGGGGCGAGTGACGGCGCAGGCCGTTCAATCGGCCGAGGGCTCGGTGTGGGGCCCGTGGACCGGGGGCGGAGCGCAGGAGCTTGAAGTTTTTGCGCTGGCGAGGCCAGCGGAGGGGTCCGTTCGCATCGGCGCAATCATTCATTTCGACGTCGCGCCGGAGGCCAAGGCGTCGGGCAGCTGCAATGTCGACGTGACCTGCAGCTCGGGCACATCGGCGCTGGATGCAGCCATTGCCGAGCGCGCGAAATCGGTGGCAAGGCTCACGTTCGTCGAAGATGGGAGGGCATTCCTGTGCAGCGGCACGCTGATTGATTCTGGCCAGTTTCCGACGCCCTATTTCCTGACGGCGAACCACTGCATCACGCGGCGGGCTGTTGCGGATTCCATCACCGCCTACTGGTTTTACGAGAACGCGAGTTGCGGAGCCGGCCCCATGCGACCCGAGATGGTGCAGGTGGCCGGCGGCATGGATTGGGTGTTCGCCGATCCCAACACGGACCACACACTGCTCAGGTTGCGAGGAGCACCGCCCAGTGGCGCGGTTTTCGCAGGCTGGAACGCCAGCCCGCTGGCCACGAATGACTCCATCGTGAGCATCTCGCACCCGAGGGGCGACGTGAAGAAGCTCGCGCTCGGAACGATTTCCGGGACAGCGCGTTTCCGGGACTGGGAGCAGTCGGCGTGGCTCGCACGCTTTTCGCGCGGCATCATCGAGGGGGGCTCCAGCGGATCGGGCCTTTTCACGCTGGCCAACGGCAAGCTGGCGCTGCGTGCTGTGCTGTCAGCGTCGACAACAGACGACCAGGGGGCGCTGTCATGCACGAACCTGGACCAGCAGGCGGTCTACAACCGCCTCGATGTCTTCTTGCCCCAGGTGGCCAATTTCCTGGTGGCTTCCAGCCCAGCGCGAACCCCCGACGATCACGGCAACTCGCCCGAGGAAGCGACGGTCGTTTCGCTGGCGTCGGGGCCTGCGACCTACCGAGGCAGCATCGACTACATCGGTGACGTGGATGTATTTCGCGTGAACGTCGAGCGGGAGGGAACCTTGGTCGTTCGCTCGTCCGGTGGCATGGACACGGTTGGCCTGCTTCTCGACGCCAATGGGGAGCGCATCACCTCCAATGATGATGCCGAGACCCGCGCGCTGGACTTTGGTCTTACGCGCCGCGTGTCGCCGGGCGCCTACTACGTCTCCGTGCAGCGCTGGGAGTCGGAGGGAACCGGGCCCTATGGCGTCTCGTTCCAGTGGCTTGCCGATACGGACAACTACACGGACCTCTGGTGGAACGCTGCAGAGTCTGGCTGGGGAATCAGCCTGAGCCATCAGGGCGCCAAGCTGTTTGGCGTCTTGTATTCCTATGCCCGAGATGGCCATCCCGAGTGGTACGTCATGTCGTCGGGGGATCGGCAGGCCGATGGCAGCTTCGAGGGAGCGCTCTATCGAACGACGGGCCCCGTCTTTTCAGCCAGCCCGTGGGGCCCTTTTCTCACCAGCGAAGTCGGTCGGATGCGCATCACCTTTGCCTCTTCCGGGCAGGCGCAGCTTGTCTACTCCGTCGACGGGATCTCCGTGCGCAAGTCCATCGAGAGACAACCCTTCGGGACGGCCCCCACCTGTTCGTGGTCCGCGTTCGACCGCAGTTACGCAACCAATTTCCAGGACCTGTGGTGGAACGCTGCCGAGCCCGGATGGGGAATTCACGTTGCGCACAAAGGCAACATCATCTTTGGCACGCTGTTCACCTATGACGCCACAGGTCGGGCAACCTGGTTCGCCATGTCCTCAGGCAATCGCCTGGGCACATCGAGCACGTTTCGGGGTGACCTGTACCGGGTACGGGGTCCAGCCTTCGATTCGAACCCCTGGCAAGCGGTTGCGGTGACTCGCGTCGGCGACATGGAGTTTCGGGCCAGCTCGGGCAACGAGGCCGCACTCGTCTACGACGTGGGTGGCGTGCCCGTGACGAAGGCCATCCAGCGCCAGGTGTTTGGCACGCTGCTTACCCAGTGCGTCCCAGGTGGCTGAGAGGCGCAAGCCCTCGGTAGGCGTCGCCACCATCGAGTCCCTGGACCAGGAGGGAATCGGGGTCGCGCATGTCGATGGCAAGGCCACCTTTATCGAGGGCGGCATCACGGGCGAGCGGGTGGCATTTGCGATCCGGCGTTCCCGCGGCCATTTCGACCTGGCGGTGGCAACTGAAATCCTCTCCCCCTCCGCCCTGAGGGTTACGCCGCGTTGTGCCTACTTCGGCACTTGCGGCGGATGCGCCATGCAGCACGTGGAAGCCTCCGCGCAGGTGGCGGTTAAGCAGCGCGTGCTGGAGGAGGCGCTTGCCCGCATTGGAAAGGTATCGCCCGAGTCGATCCTGCCGCCCATTCACGGAGCGACTTGGGGCTATCGTCAGCGGGCGAGGCTATCGGTGCATTACGTTGCCAAGAAGGGCGGCGTGCTCGTGGGGTTTCACGAAAAGCGCTCAAGCTTCGTTGCCGACGTTCGATCATGCGAGGTGCTTCCTCTCGCTGTCTCGCGCCTGATCGTGCCGCTGCGGGAGCTCTTCTCCTCCATGGTGTTGCGAGACCGGCTGCCCCAAGTGGAGCTCGCGGTCGGCGCCCGGGTGACCGTTCTGGTTCTTCGAAATCTCGAGCCACTCAGTCCGGGCGACGAGGAGAAGCTTCGCCACTTTGCGGATCGTCATGTCATTCAATGGTGGCTGCAGCCCAAGGGCCCGGAAACGGCTCACCCGCTATACCCCTTCGACTCTCCGGCCCTCGACTATGAGCTCCCGGAGTTCGGGCTTCGAATCGCCTTTGGGCCCACGGAATTCACCCAGGTCAACGCCCAGGCGAACCGCGCGCTGGTGAGGCGAGCCATTGGGCTGCTTGCGCCCGTTCCAGGAGAGCGCATCGGCGACCTGTTCTGTGGGCTCGGCAATTTCACGCTTCCAATCGCCGCGAAGGGGGCGCATGTCGTTGGCATGGAGGGGGCGCGCACGCTCACGGCGCGCGGTGAGGCCAACGCGCTGGCCAATGGGCTGGCGGGCCGGGTGAGTTTCATCGCGCACGACCTGTACACGGATGCCCCGGGCGCCATTGCCAAGCTGGGCGCGGTAGACAAGTTGCTGATCGACCCGCCCCGCGATGGGGCCCTGGAGATCTGCAAGGCGCTACCCGATGCGGGGGCGCCATGGCGAATTGTTTATGTCTCCTGCAACCCCGCGACGCTCGCCCGCGACGCTAACGTGCTGGTGAACCTGAAGGGCTTTCGCCTTCAGTCAGCGGGCATTGCCAATCTGTTTCCGCACACGGGCCACGTCGAGAGCGTGGCGTTGTTCGAGAGGCCAAAATGAAAAGGGCGGCCGAAGCCGCCCCTTGTGCTGACGTTAACTGGCGAGGTTAGTCGCGGTCGCCGCCGAAGATGCCCAGCAGCGAGAGCAGATTGGCAAAGATGTTGTAGAGGCTCAGGTACACCGCCAACGTGGCCGAGATGTAGTTCGTCTCGCCGCCGGTGATGATGCGGTTCAGGTCGTAGAGCAGGAACGCCGAGAAGATGCCGATGGCGATGACCGACAGCGCGATGGTGAGCGCAGGCAGCTGCAGGAAGATGTTGGCGAAGGCAGCCACCAGCAGCAGGATCATGCCGATGAAGAGCGCCTTCCCCATTCCCGACAGGTCGCGCTTGATCGTTGCCGCCAGCGACGACATGCCGAAGAAGATTGCCGCCGTGCCGCCGCCGGCGAGGGCGATGAGGCTCGCGCCGTTGGACATTCCCAGCACCGAGCCTACGAGGCGCGAAAGCATGAGGCCCATGAAGAATGTGAAGCCCAGCAGCACCGCGACACCCACACCGCTGTTCTTCGTCTTCTCGATGGCGAACATGAAGCCGAAGGCAATGGCGAGGAAGGCGATGAAGCCGACGACCGGGCTTCCCTGGAAGAAGGAGAAGTTGAGCTGCATGCCGATCCAGGCACCCAGCACGGTGGGCACAAGGGACAGGGCGAGCAGGGCGTAGGTGTTGCGAAGAACCCGGTTCGGCGCCAGCGCGATGCTCTGGGAGCTGGAATCGGGCGTCAGGATCGGGGTCGGTTGCATAGGGTTCAGGGTGCTCTCTGTAGGGGTGGTGGCCGGGATTAGCCGACGATTAGAGTAGGGATTGGGGCGTGAAGTTTCAAGCCTTGGGCGGGTAGGGGTATCACCCGCCAGGGGCAAAAAAAAGCCCATTTGTTACAATGGGTTACGCGAGGAGGGTTGGCCGAGTGGTTTAAGGCACCGGTCTTGAAAACCGGCAACAGGGCAACCTGTTCGTGAGTTCGAATCTCACACCCTCCGCCAGCGTGCCCCGATAGCTCCTCGGGCAGGGGCGCGTTACTGGCAGCCTTGACGGTTGGGGCGTTTGAGCGCGATGTCTGCGTCATCAATCGCCTGGTTGACGCGCGCCATGGCCGCCGGGTTGTCTGTCAGCGCCGTGTCCCGTGAAAGGCCGAGCTGATCCGACCAGCCTATCCAGTGGACCAGCGGGCCTTGCCAGCAGGCCCGCCACGGGATGACCTCGGATGACACGTCCTGCGCCCAAGCGCTGAAGCGCGGCACGGTCCCGTCATACGGCCACAGCGTGGGGTCGCCACCAGTGGCTTGGAAATAGGAGCCCGCTAGCAGCGTCACCGGGATGCCCTGTAGGGCATTGCCTTGCGCGGCGTTCCAGCCATTTGGCCCCGATGTATATCGGAGCGTATTCAATGCGCTGAGCCCTTTGTCCACGGCCCTCACGAGGCTGCTCCATCCTTTCACGGACTGCTCGCAGAAGGCGTTGCCCGCACACGCCGAGAGGTCGATCTCGCCGGCATGGAAGCGCGGCGGAGTGGCGCCCGTGTGAGGGGCTGAGAGAGTGGTGAGGGAACGCACCTTGATCGGTGATCCCGTGTCCTTCAGCACCTTGATCGCCGAGCGGCTCCACATGCCGCCGTTTGAGTGGCCGACGAGGTCAACGTCGGTGATCCCGTATTCGGTACGGAGGTAGCCCAGGAATCGGGCGAGCCGCTCGCCTCCGGCATTCCAGTCTCCGGTCGACATGATCGTCATCGCCTCGGGTAGTTGCGTCGGGCAGCCGGTGAAGGGGCCGACCGTGTCCTTTGGGGGATCCTTGACGACGCCCCAGTTGTCCATCGCTGGCGCCGTGAACACCTGCTTGCCCTTCCCTAGTAGATACCTGCGGAGTGCCGTGTAGGTATTGCCTGCAGCGAGGAAGCCGTCGCCGTCCTTGCAGGCCCGGGTCGGCGTCGTGAAGGGCGTGCTGATCGCGCCCCCGGAAACGAGGACGACGGCTCGGGCTTGCTTTGGGGCCGCACTGGCAGCGGTGGTCGAGGCGAGGGATGGGCAAGCCCCCAGTGTCAAAGCCACGCCGATCGAGGGAATGACTCGTCGCTTCATGAGCTGTGTCTCCAGCAGGTTGATGATTGCCTTGGTGACTTTGTGATGGATCATACTTTGTCCCGTCGACATTCCAGCGCGCCAAGAGCAGCTTAGTGACACCCGAAGCCGTCTTCCAGGCCGCCATCGCGGCCTATCAGCGTGGCGATCGCTCGGAGTCCGAGCGCTTGTGCCGACTGCTATTAAGGCAGGGCCGCCCAGGGTTTCCGGTGCTTACCCTGTCGGGCATCCTTGCCGGCGAAGGCGGGCGACACGCCGAGGCCCGCGACCTGCTCGGGCGTGCTGCCGCGATGAACCCTGGCAGTGCCGCCGCCCACTTTGCCCACGCGAAGGCGCTCAAGGATTCAGGAGACCTGCCCTCGGCGCTCGATACCTACGACCGCTGTCTCGCCCTCGAACCCCGGCACGCAGCCGCGCACAACAACCGCGGCAACGTGCTTTTGGATATGGGGCGGGTGGCAGATGCCCGCGAGGCCTTTGCGCGCGCCGTCGAGATTTCCCCCTCGGACGGGGTGGCCCTAGGCAATCTAGCCAAGAGCCTGCAGGCGCTTGGCCGGCATGATGAAGCCCGCGAACAGTGCGAAGCTGCGCTGCGGTTGCTGCCTGGCCAAGCGGCGGTCGAGGTGACGCTTGGCAATGCGTTGGCCGTTCTTGGGCGGCCTGACGAGGCGCTTGCGGCGTTCGATCGTGCAATCCAAACGGACGCTTCCCGCGCTGACGCCCACAACAATCGGGGTTCGATACTCGCCACAGTTGGCCGGCTCCCGGAGGCGATCGAGGCGTTCGAGCGAGCCCTGGCCCTCGCCCCGTTGATGTCAGACGCTCGAGTCGCGCTGGCTGAGGCGCTCCATCAGGTTGGCCGCCACGAGGACTCCCTGAATCGCTATGCGGAGGTCTTGTCGGCGAACCCCGAGCATCGCCAGGCCCGGTTCAGCATGGGGCTGGTGCTTCGCTTCATTGGCGATCACGCTGGCGCCCTGAAGCTCTACGATGACGCACTCCTGCGGAATCCAGACGACGCCATCGCGTTGGAGAACCGCGGTGCGGCGCTGATGAGCCTGCTTCGCCACATGGAGGCGCTCGAGACTTTTGCACGTCTTCGGCAGGTGGATCCCGACTACCCTTTCGCCATCGGCCACCTGCTCCACATGAAGGCGCTGTGCTGCGATTGGGAGGGGCTCGGAGGCCTGCTCGCGTCCGCGGAGGAGGGCCTCAAGGCGGGCCGAAAAGCAGTGGATCCGTTTGGCTGGCAGGCTCTCGCGAGCGACCCCCAATCGTTGCAGGCCTGTGCGCGAATCTATGGGGCGCATTACTACCCCGCGCGAGCAGTCAGCTTGCCCGCTTCGAAACCACGCGAGGGAAAGATCCGCGTCGGCTACGTGTCGGGGGAGTTTCGACACCAGGCTACATCCATCCTCTTCACGGAGGTCCTCGAGCTGCACGACAAGAGTCGTTTCGAGATCGTTGCCTTCGATAACGGCCACGACGACGGCAGCGAGCTCCGGCGCCGAATTGAAAAGGGAGTCGACGAGTTGGTGGACATCAGCAAGATGCCGGACCTCATGGCAGCGAGTGCCGTGCGGGAGCGGGGCATCGATATCCTCGTGAACCTCAACGGCTACTTCGGGCTGCGCCGTCAGGAGATGTTTGCGATGCGGGCGGCGCCCATTCAGGTGAACTATCTGGGCTTCCCCGGAACGCTGGGCATGAGCTACATGGATTACATCGTCGCGGATTCCACGGTCATTCCCCGGGAGGATGTCCAGTTTTACGACGAGAAAGTGGTCTGGCTGCCTGATTGCTATCAGTCCAATGACCGGCAGCGGGCCATATCGGATCGCGCCTACCGCCGCGAAGAGCTTGGTTTACCCCCCTCGGGATTCGTCTTTTGCTGCTTCAACAACACCTACAAGATCCTGCCGGAAGTGTTCGACGTGTGGATGCGCGTGCTCGACCGGGTGCCAGGCAGCACCCTGTGGCTCTTCAAGACAAGCGAGATCGCAACTCGCAACTTGCGGGCGGAGGCGTCGCGTCGCGGAGTTGACCCCGAGCGGATCGTGTTCGGGCCGATCATGCGGCTTCGGGAGCATCTCGCGAGACTTCGAGTTGCCGACCTTTTCCTTGACACGCTGCCGTACAACGCCCACACGACCGGCAGCGATGCCCTGTGGGCCGGAGTTCCCGTCTTGACGTGCATGGGCAGGACGTTCCCATCACGCGTCGGCGCGAGCCTGCTGCGAGCCGTGGGGCTGCCAGAGCTCATCACCGAGAGCCTCTCCGACTACGAGGCGCAGGCGGTTCGGCTGGCATCCAATCCTCAAGAACTGCTCGCGCTGCGCGAAAGGCTGCACCGAAACCGGCTGACGATGCCGCTCTTTGACACGCCCCGGTTCACCCTGCACCTCGAGCAAGCCTTCGAGACGATGATGCGGCGCGCCCGTTCGGGCCTGGCGCCGGATCATTTCGCCTTGCTGCCGAATCAGGCGGGATAACATTCACGCGCCAATCTTGTCAGGAGCCCCCCATGACCAAGCCCGTCACCCCGCAGGACATGTTCGACCTCTGGCAGAAGATGGTGAACCCCGGGGCCTATCCGCTGCAAAGCCTGATGTTCCCGGTGACTGATCCGGCGGAGATCGACAAGAAGATCGCCGAGCTCGAGACGGTAGAGCACTGGCTCAAGGCCAACCTCAACATGCTGCAGCTTTCCATCAAGTCGCTGGAGTACCAGCGGCAGATGGCGAGGGGCGGTGAGCGAATGAAGCGCGCCATGGGCGGCAAGGAGGAGGCACCGCACGCGGCTGCCAGCAGTGACGAAGCCGTCAACCCAGCGATGTGGGCGTGGAACCTCATGCAGCAAACACAGCGCGACCTCGTGGATGCAGCGCAGAAGGCAGCGTCCGGCAAGCCCGGTGCCAAAGCGGCCGGTGCAAAGCGTCGGAAGTCCTGACGCCATCGTGCAATGCGGCCCCTGAGCCGCCTCCAGTTTGCCGTTTCGTGCGCGGGCCTCGGGCTCGTGGTGGCCTGCTCGCCGCTCGCGGTCCGGTCGCCCGAGCCGACATCTCTCCAGGAGGCGCGCCAACGGTTCGCCTCTGTGTCACCCGCCGCGAAGTGGCCCAGGGACCCTTCGTTTTCCGCGCCCGTTCCCTTGCAGCGCTCGCTGTTTGCCCTGCCTGTGTCGGCTTCCCGGCACGCGGTTCAACTCGCTGAGAGCCTCGCGCCGTTGGTCCTCAGCCCAACGCGACTCCTCGAAGAGCTGGCGAAACAAGCGCCGCGCGCCGTGCCGCGGCCGCGTGGAGCTCAGGATCGCAGCGCGCCCGATTGGCTTCCGAAAGACGAGCGCCTAGCCGATTTGCCCGCAACACTTCGGGCGCCGATTCGTGAGGCGTTGGTAGCGATCGCGACGGCAGATGCCGATCGCCGAGCCTTCCTTTCATCAGTCTCGCCAGGGCTCACGCCGGCGCGACTCATGGCGCAGGTGAAGAGCGGCCCGGGCGCCCCCGACGATTATCGGGAGGTCATCGGACGCGTCGATGTTTCCGGGCTGGCGCGAAGTGCGGCCGGCCTCCTCCACTCGATCGAGCGGCTTCGCCAGGCCCTCAACACGACATCACCGCTACTGCCAGTGGAGTGGCGGCTCGAGACGCCCCTCGGGCTGGTTCTCGTCGACACGACGGGGCGAAACAATACCCATAACCTCCGGGATCCACTGCTGATCGTCGACGTGGACGGTGACGATGTCTATCGATTCGATTCGCGTAGCGCAGCCAACCGCATCGCGATCGTTCTCGACCATGGTGGCAACGACACGTATGAGTCCCTTGAGGAGGGCGCGGATCCCTCGGCCGGAATTCTGGGATTCGGGATTCTTTGGGACACGGCAGGAAATGACACCTACCGGGGGTCAGCGTTTTCGCAGGCGTCGGCGGCCTTCGGTGTTGCCGTGCTCATCGACGAGGGCGGCGACAACCGGTTCGAGGCGCAGGCGTATTCGCAAGCCCACGCTCTGTCGGGGGTTGCGATAGTCGTCTCCGGCATCGGCTTCGACCAGTATTTTTCTCTCACGGCATCGCAGGCATCCGGGGGTCCCGCGGGTGTGGCGCTGCTGCTGGACCGAGGTGGCGACGACCAGTACCGATTGGGGAATTCACCCCTCGTTCGCCCCTCGGCGCAGCTCGCCGAACGAAATGCGTCGATGGGGCAGGGCGCGGGCTACGGCATTCGCGCGGGATACGGTGACGAGGGCTCGGGCGCCGGGGGCCTGGGCCTCCTGGTGGACTTGGCGGGCAACGATCGTTACGAGGCGCAGGTGTTCGGCCAGGGAGTGGGCTATCAAGGCGGCGTGGGGATATTGATCGACTCGGGCGGCGACGACCGCTTCGATGCGACGTGGTACGCCCTAGGCGCTGCGGCGCACGGCGCCGCCGGTGTCTTCGTGAAGCGAGGCAAGGGGGATGATCGGTACCGAGTCTCCCACGTCATGGGCCTGGGTGCTGCGCACGACCTTTCCGTTGCATCATTCGAGGATGAGGGCGGTGACGACGCGTATGTCGTGGACGATCTGGGATTCGGCGCCGCGCATGACAGTGCTGTTGCGCAGTTCATCGATGCTTCGGGCGTGAATCGATATGAGATCACGGGCCAGCGCTGCCGAGGGTTTGGGGTGGCTGACCGTAGTCAGCCTGGCGGGAGTCGAGAGCGCCTGCCGCAGGCAGCGCTGTTTGCAGGGGAGGCGCAAAAGGCCGGGCAACGGGTCCCTGCGCGAGGGCCTGGCCCGAGACCGGATGGCGACTGGCTCGGTGAACGGCTCAACAGCACAACGCTTCTCGCCGCAGTGGGCTCTTGTCGCCTTGGTGACGTGGCTTGCGCTCGCGCTTGCTCACCTTCGCTTCTCGATCTGGCTCGTGACGCCGAGGGAAACGCCCTGGGGCCTGCTGCCGCTATCGACCTGGGTGCCCCATGTCTCGCTTGCTGCGGCCAGTGCCTTGATTGCGTCTCTCATGTGGCAATTGCGAAGGGGCCCGAGGCCGTGGGTGACGGCGGGGTTCTGGCTGCTGTGGGGCGCGGCTGTGGTGGCGCAGGATCGTTTCCTCACCTTCTCCTTCAACGAGTACGCGCACTACCCCCAGTACGCGTTGATTGCCTGGCTCGTGGCGCGGGCCGTTGACCCCGGCAAGGACCAATGGCCCATCGTGCGAATCCTGTTCTGGACCACGCTGCTTGGTGCGATCGACGAGGTGATGCAGTACCTGTGGATTACCGCGAGCTACAGCGATTACGTTGACTTCAATGACTTTCTCGTCAATCTGGTCTCTGCAGCGGCAGGCGTATTGATCTATTACGGCGCTGCGCAAAGTCCCACGAAGCACCCTGTGTGGGGCCTGCGGCCTGAGTGGACCGCCACCGGCATGATTGCTCTGGCAGTGGCTGCGGGGTTTGCGTCGGGCCGGCTCGCACACACGCCGGAGGGCAGGGTTCCGAACGGCGGCGTGCTGCTGACGGGAGAGGGTCCGGTGCTATACCTGCAGCGCGGGCCCGCGTTCTACGGCGCGTGGCAGGCAGGCCCTCGCCACGGCCAGTACTACGTCTTGCAACCGTGGGAGGGGCTCGGCCTGATGCTGGCGGCGGCGATCCTTTTCGGGGCCGCGCGGCAGACGACGCGCGAGTCAGCAGGGGAACCGCCTTCGCGCTCCCCCGAGTCCCGAGCGGGCTAGAGCGTATTCAGGAAGTCCATCAGTTGTCGCCGGAGCACGGGCGGCAGTTGGCGGTATCGATCGCGCGCTGGAGCAGCTTCGCCCGCGTGCGCCAGGATGGCAGAGTCCGCATTGCCCGCCCTGCCGTCATGAAGCAGTTGACGACGCGCACGCAGCCCCCACAGCGGTGCGGTTCTCATCTCGTTGGGCTGCGCCTGGCCCTGGCCGATGCCGTCGGCAAGCGAGCCCATGTCGTGCAGCAGCAGGTCCGAATAGAGCGGCACTGGCCTGTGGTTAAGGGCGGAGATAGGGCTGGGGCCCGTTTGCATCAGGGGTGTATGGCACGCGGCGCAGCCCACTTGAGCGAAGAGCGCTTCGCCGGCGCGCGATGAGGGCGTCGAAGGAGCCCGCGGCGGCGGTGCCAGCAGGCGCATGAAGTCGGCTGCAAGGTCGAGGTCGCTGCGGCCAGTTGCGGGGTCTACGGCGTCCTCGACGCCGTTGGCGTGGTTGAACCGGGCGATCAGGGCGTGGTTGCCATTAGGCGCGTTCTCAAGCGGGAAAAAGCGATTGGTGATCCCCATCTCGTTCAGGTAGGCATCGCCTGAGAAGGCCACGAGCGTCGCCTGTTGGGCTTTCCAGCCGAAGCGTCCAACGCGTGTGGTGCCGCTTGCCACGTCCGCGACGAGGTGTGCGCGGCCCGTGATGCCGTCGGGTTTTGGGGCCCGCGCGTTGCGAAGAATGTCCTGGTCGGAGATCGCCTCGATGAGCCCCGCGCCGAAAAGTGGTGTGGTCATGCGGCGGGCAATGATCGTTGCCTCGGGCGGAATGGTCTCGCGAAGGGCAGGACTGATCGAAAACTGCTGTAGGAGCGAGCCGCCCTTGTCCTCCATCGGGTCAAAGCGGCCATTCACGAGGCGCCCGAACCGGGTGACAGCGATCCCGCTGCTGCCGCCAACCGCTGGAGCCGCGTGGCATTGCACGCACGAGTTCCCATTGAAGGTGGGCCCGAGGCCGGTCTCGGGGGTCTCGGCCTTCAAGAATTCCTGCCGGCCCTCCTCGAAGGCGGCCTTCTCCGACTCAGTGAGGCCGGGCAGGGCATCCCCGAATCCCGGGAGCGCGATGAACCCGTTGACCTGTGCGAGGGCAATGCCCGAGGCGGCAAACAAACCGGCGAGAAGGGTGATCCGGGGCGATTTTTTTTCCATATTGGCACTCCCTGAGTCGTAGGGACCGGTTGTCCACTGGCACTACGCTAGGGGGTAATTGCCAAGGAAAAATGGAGAAAAGGGCGATGAACGGCCGCTCGCGCGTCGGGAGTAGCCGCTTGTCGCCCGGCGGGGGCTGGAGAAGGCTGCCCCTAATCGGACTCTGGGGGCTCGAACGCGTATCCGGCGCCGTATACGGATCGGATGCAGTCGAAGCCGGGCTGTACCGCCTCCAGTTTGCGGCGCAGGTTGCGAACGTGGGAGTCGATGGCGCGGTCGCCCACGTCCCGCCATTCCCTGTGTGCGGCCGAGAGCAATTGGTCGCGGGAGAAGACGCGCCCGGGCTGATCTGCAAGGGTCGCGAGCAACCGGCATTCGACGGCCGTGAGCACGACGGCCTTGCCCTTCATGGTCACTTTCATCCTTTCCACGTCGACTTCCAGTGCGGCAGCTCCCTGCTTCATACTTGACGAGCGCCGCAGTAGCGCCTTGACGCGCGCGACCACTTCCCTCGGGCTGAAGGGCTTGCAGATGTAGTCGTCGGCACCCAGTTCGAGGCCCACCAAGCGATCGATTTCATCCACCCGCGCGGTGACGATGGCGATTGGCACGTTGGAAAAGACGCGGATTGCCTTGCAGGCCTCCAGCCCATCCAGGATCGGGAGGTTCAAGTCGAGGAGGATGCACGAGGGGCTTTGCGTGCGGGCGAATTCCACCGCAGCTTGGCCGTCCCCGACGATGGTCACCGCGTAATCGGAAGCCTTCAGGTAATCGGCGAGCAACTCCGCGATCTTGGGGTCGTCCTCGACGACCAGGATGCGTGAGGATTCGCTCATGACGGCCGTGCGGTCGGAAGATGCGCCACGACGCGCAGCCCGCCAAGGGGGGAATCGCTCGCCTCGATCCTGCCCTTGTGCAGTTCTACGATGGCGCGAGCGAGCGCCAGGCCCAGGCCGCTTCCGCCCTGGGCTCGGCTTCGGGCCAAATCGGGCCGGAAGAGGGGCTCGAAGAGCGCCGCGCGAGCGTCGACCGGAACTGATGGCGGTGAGTCATCGAAGACGAGGCGTGTTTCATCGGGTCCTCGTTCCACCGTGAGTTGCACTCGTCCGGGCGTGTCGGTGTAGCGCAGACTGTTGGCGAGCAGGTTGTCGATGAGCTGCGTCAGGCGGCCCTCGTCGGCGGAGATGTTGGCGCGATCCTCTCCCTCGTACAGCAGCGTGAGGCGGGCCTTCTGGGCGTTGGGCTGCCACCGCTCCACCGCCTGCTTGGCCACGGCAGCCACGTTCAGCAAGCGAAACTCCGCGGGGAGCGCTTTGAGGTCCGATAACGCGAGCTGATGCAAGTCATCCGTCAGGCGCGCCAGGTGCCGCACTTCAGTGCTGAGGGCCTGGAGCGCGGCGGGCGTGGTAGGCCGTACTCCATCGATCAGTGCCTCGACATGGCCCTGAAGAACAGTAAGCGGCGTGCGTAATTCGTGAGCGATGTCGGCCAGCCACTTCCGGCGAGCCTGTTCGAGCCGTGCGAGCGAGTCGGCCATGGTGTTGAGGCTGCGCGCGAGCGTGCCGATTTCGTCATGGCTCGAGTCGCTGAGGCGCACCTCGAATTTGCCCGCCGCAAAGCGCGCCGCCGCCTGCTCGACAAGCCGCAGCCGCCGAACCCAGAGACCTGCCACAAGGAAAGCCAACGCGAGGGAAACCCCCACTGCTGCGGTGGCAGTCAGAAGAATTGAGCGACGCTGCGCGCTCAGGAATTGCACGTCCCGGGATTCCACCGGGCGGGGAAGGGGGGCAACAACCAGGCGCGCGATTGGGCGCCCCTCAGCGAGGACTTCCCGCACGACAACGTTCTCACCCGGGGGCGGCCTTCGGCCCGCAATGCGGAACCCTTCCGGGGTCTCAAGGGAGACGCGAGGTCCCATGGCGAGGAAATCTCCCGGTGCGTCGGGCGCAGGCCGATCTCCCTTGGGGGGGCCATGCTCTCCCTTGGGCGGTGGCCAATCGCTCTTCGGGTGTGCCCAATCCGCCTTTTTGGGTGGGTGGCGGCCTTCGCCGGGCGGCTCCCGGTCACCCAGGATCCGTCGCCATTCCGGTCCGCGCAGCGCCTCGAGACTGCCCGTAGCGCGGTAGTGAGCCACGATCGCCTGGCTCATGGCCTCGAGCCGCACGTTTTGCACGTCGTTGAGGTAGCCGGTGAATCCAGACTCGAGATGCCGCGCGAAGAGCCAGGCGGTGGCTCCAACGCACAACACAGAAACCAACGCCAGCAACGCGAAGAGCTTGAACGTGATCAGCGAAAAGCCGCGCTGCGGGGCGCGCGCGGCCTTCACAATGTCTCCACAATTCGAGGGGAGGCGATGATGGTCACGCGGCGATCATCGCACTTAATTCGAAAGTTCGGTTCACCGTTGAAGTGACCTCAGAATGCGCTTGGCCCTTTTGCCCGACGCCACTCCGGTGTCGCAGGTAAAATCACAGCTTCCTCCAAGCCTCCTCTACCTCGCGTGTCCCTCATCGTCCAGAAGTACGGCGGCACCTCCATGGGCAGCCCCGAGCGCATTCGCGAGGTGGCCCGGCGCGTCCAGCGCTTCGTCAAGGAGGGCCATCAGGTCGTGGTGGTCGTGTCCGCCATGTCCGGCGAAACCAACCGCCTGCTCGGGCTCGCCAGGGAGCTCAACCCCGACGCCGACCCGCGCGAGCTGGATGTCATCGCCTCCACGGGCGAGCAGGTCACCATCGGCCTGCTCGCCATCGCACTCCACAAGCTGGGGCTGAAGGCCCGCAGCTACACGGGTTTCCAGGTTCGCATCCTCACCGACGACGCGTATTCGAAGGCCCGCATCCTCTCCATCGACGAGGCCAACATCCGCAAGGATCTGGCCGAAGGCAATGTGGTCGTGGTGGCCGGCTTCCAGGGCATGGATGCGAAGGGGAACATCACCACGCTTGGCCGTGGCGGTTCGGATACCACCGGTGTGGCGCTGGCGGCGGCGCTGAAGGCCGACGAGTGCCAGATCTACACCGATGTGGATGGCGTCTACACGACGGACCCACGCGTAGTCCCGGAAGCCCGCCGCCTCGAGACCATCACCTTCGAGGAAATGCTCGAGCTCGCCTCACTGGGCTCCAAGGTGCTGCAAATCCGGTCTGTCGAGTTTGCCGGCAAGTACAAAGTGAAACTGCGGGTGCTCTCGTCGTTCACCGACGTGAACTCCACCGACATGGGCACCCTGATCACCTTCGAGGAAGACGACACCATGGAACAGGCCATCATCAGCGGCATTGCCTTCAACCGCGACGAGGCAAAGATCACCGTCATGGGCGTGCCCGACAAGCCTGGCATCGCCTACAGCATCCTGGGCCCGGTAGCCGATGCCAACATCGACGTCGACATGATCATCCAGAACGCCTCCAGCGACGGCACGACGGATTTCTCCTTCACTGTTCACCGCAACGAGTACAAGCGGGCGCTGCAGGTGCTTGAGTCGAAGGTGAAGGGCGAGATCGGTGCCCGCGCAATCGTCGGTGACGACCGGATTGCCAAGGTCTCGCTGGTGGGCATCGGCATGCGCACGCACGCGGGTATTGCCTCGCTCATGTTCAAGACGCTCGCGGAAGAGCGCATCAACATCCAGATGATCTCCACCTCCGAGATCAAGACCTCCGTCGTGGTGGACGAGAAATACATGGAGCTCGCCGTTCGCGTCTTGCACCGCGCGTTCGAGCTCGACCAGCCGCCCACGGAAGAGCACCTCAAGCCCTGAGGCCGTCCCCATGAAAACGCTTCGCGCCCTCGCCGCCGCCCTCGCCATGTCGCTTCCCTTGCAGGCCCTCGCCGACCCCGACGATCCCTACATCTGGCTGGAGGACATCGCTGGCGACAAAGTGATGTCCTGGGTGAAGGACCAAAACGCCCAGAGCCAGCCGCGTATCGAGGGCGACCCGCGCTTCAAGGGAATGCTCGAGCGCTTCACGGCCATCGCCACCTCGCGCGAGCGCATTCCCGCCATCAGCAAGATGGGCGACCGCGTCTACAACTTCTGGCAGGACTCGGCGAACCCTCGCGGCATCTGGCGCCGCACGACGCTCGAGGACTACCGCAAGGCCTCGCCCGCGTGGGAAGTCGTTCTGGACCTCGACAAGCTCGCCGCGGCGGAGAATGAAAAGTGGGCTTGGAAGGGCGCTACGTGCCTATATCCCACGTATCAGCGCTGCCTGGTTTCGATCTCCCGTGGCGGCAGCGATGCCACTGAAATACGCGAGTTCGACCTCGTGAAGAAAACCTTCGTCGAAGGCGGCTTCCGCTTGCCGGAATCGAAAGGCTCCGCTGTCTGGATCGATGAGAACACCGTCTACGCGGCGCGTGACTTCGGCAAGGGCACGATGACGCTCTCCGGATACCCGCGGCAGATCAAGCGAGTGAAGCGGGGCGAGGCTCTCGACAAGGCGCCCGTGGTCTTTGAGGTCGCTGAGAATGACCTCGGTGCGTTGCCCGTCGTCGTGCACGAGAAGGGCGGCCGGGTGGAGGCTGCCCAGCGCGTCATCTCCACGCGCCGTGCCGAGCAGAGCATCTGGCGCGATGGCAAGTGGGTGAAGCTGGACGTGAAGGACAGCACGGATTCGCAGGTGGCGGCAGGCACGCTCTACTTGCGTTTGCGCGAAGCTTGGAAGCCCGCTGGCACCGAGTACAAGGCTGGGACCCTGCTGGCGATCTCGCTGGACAAGTTCCTCGCCGGTTCGCGCGAGCTGGAAGTGGTCTTCACCCCGAGCTATCGCGTGTTCCTCTCGTCGTATTCGCCGATGAAGTCGGTGGTGATGCTGAACCTGCTGGACAACGTCTCCAGCCGCCTCGTGGAAGCGCGCCGTGGCAGCGACGGCCGCTGGGCGCAGCGCGACGTGAATGCGCCGAAGCTCGCGGCCCTGTCTGCCGGGGCTTTCGACCGCCGCGAGTCGAATGAGTACCTGATGACCGCCTCGGGGTTCACGCTGCCCACGACGCTCTATTTCGGCAAGGCCGGGTCGGACGACTTCGAGCGCCTGAAGAGCCTGCCTGACTTCTTCAATGCCAAGGGCGTCACCGTGACGCAGCACGAGGCCACGTCCAAGGACGGCACGAGGATTCCGTATTTCCAGGTGATGCGCGAGGGCGCGAAGCTGGATGCTGCCAACCCCACCATCCTCTACGGCTACGGCGGCTTCGAAATTTCGATGACGCCGTCCTACTCCGGGTTCAGCGGCCATGGGTGGCTCGAGCGTGGCGGCGTCTGGGTGCTCGCGAACCTTCGCGGAGGAGGGGAGTTCGGCCCGCAGTGGAACCAGACAGCGCGTCGCGAGGGCCGCCAAAAAACGCACGATGACTTTGCCGCGGTGGCCGAGGACCTCATCCGCCGCAAGGTCACCTCGCCCTCGAAGCTCGGCATTCTGGGCGGCAGCCAGGGCGGCCTTCTCGTTACCACGACCATGGTGCAGCGGCCGGAGCTCTTCGGTGCCGTGGTCTCCACGGTGCCGCTCATGGACATGAAGCGCTTCCACAAGCTGCTCGCCGGCCACTCGTGGGTGGGGGAATATGGCGACCCGGACAAGCCCGAAGACTGGGCGTTCATCTCCAAGTACTCGCCGTACCAGAACGCCAAGAAGGGCGTGAAGTACCCGGCGATGCTGATCACCACCTCCACGCGCGATGATCGCGTGCACCCGGGCCATGCGCGAAAGATGGCGGCGCGCCTGCAGGAGTTTGGCAACAACACCACTTACTTCGAATACACCGAGGGCGGCCACGGCGCCGGCACCACGCCCGCTCAGTCAGCCTATACGTGGGCGTTCATCTACACCTTTTTCAACCAAACCCTGATGGGAGCTGCGAAATGAAACTCATCCCTGCACTGTTCGTTGCCTTCGCGCTTGTTGGCGCGCCCGCCTACGCTATCGACCCGAGCAAGGATTACCCGATCGTCACGTTGCTCAAGGGCAACAAGACGATCATGGGCGAGGAGTTCAGCTACCCCTCGGGCCAGGCGAACGTGACGGCGGCGGTGCTCACGCTTGCGCCGGGCGCCAGGACGCTCACGCACACCCACGGCGTGCCGCTTTTCGTCTACA
>JAFMJY010000152.1 GCA_017853245.1 Burkholderiales bacterium
CGAGCGCCACTTGCAGCTTGAACGAGCTGTCGTACATCGCCCAGGTGAGGAGCGGGACATCCTCTTCCGGGCAGCCGTCGTCATGGAATCGCTTGACGGTCGCCGACATGATGTAGAGGTTCGCCAGCACGTCGCCCAGCCGCGCGGAGAGCATTTCGCGCCGCTTGAGGCTCGCGCCGGCCACGAACATGGCGGCATCGGCCACCAGCGCGAACGCCGCAGAGAAGCGCGTGAGGATCTGCAGGTATCGGCGCGTGCGGGGCGAGCCCGGAACGCTGACGCCCTTGCCACCGGTGAGGCCCAGCCACAGCGAGCGGGCCCCGTTGGTGACGGCGAAGCCGATGTGGCCCCAGAGCGCGCGATCGAAGGCGCCCAGGTCGCCGCTTGCGGCCGCCTGCACTTCCTTGAGCACCCACGGGTGGCAGCGGATGGCGCCCTGACCAAAGATGATGAGCGAGCGCGTGAGGATGTTCGCCCCTTCGACCGTCACCGCGATGGGAACCGTCTGGTACGCGAGGCCGAGGTAGTTGCCGGGCCCGAGGCAGATGCCCTTGCCCCCGTGCACGTCCATGGCGTCGTTGAGCACGAGGCGCATGCGCTCGGTCATGTGGTACTTGCAGATGGCGGAGATGACGCTCGGCTTCTCCCCCAGATCGAGCGCCGCCATGGTCATGCGACGCATGGCATCCATCAGGTAGGTTGCGCCGCCGATGCGGGCGAGCGGCTCCTGCACGCCTTCGAAGCGCCCGATGGGCATGTTGAATTGCGAGCGGATGCGCGCGTAGGCGCCCGTTGCGCGGGAGGCCATCTTGCCGGCGGCAAGCGCCATGGACGGCAGTGAAATCGATCGGCCGGCCGCCAGGCATTCCATGAGCATCCGCCAGCCGTTGCCCGCTTGCGCCGCGCCGCCGATGACCCAGTCGATCGGCACGAAGACATCGCGCCCGGAGGTGGGCCCGTTCATGAAGGCGCTGCCCAGCGGGTTGTGGCGACGGCCGATCTCGACGCCCGGGTGATTCGTCGGGATGAGCGCCAGGGTGATGCCGAGATCCTCCTTGCCGCCCAACAGCTTTTGCGGGTCGTGCAGGCGAAACGCGAGGCCCAGGATCGTGGCCACCGGCGCGAGGGTGATGTAGCGCTTGTCCCAGGTGAGGCGGATGCCGAGCGTCTCGCGCCCGTCGTGCACGCCGCGGCAGACGATGCCGAAATCCGGGATCGACGCCGCATCCGACCCCGCCTCGGGGCTGGTCAGACCGAAGCAGGGAATTTCCTCGCCGCGGGCAAGGCGAGGCAGGTAATGGTTCTTCTGCGCCTCGGTGCCGTAATGAATGAGAAGCTCGGCGGGGCCCAGCGAGTTGGGCACCATCACGGTGACGCCTGCGGCACCGCTGCGCGTGGAGATCTTGGTGACGATTTCCGAGTGGGCGAAGGCGGAGAACTCGAGTCCCCCGTAGGCCTTGGGGATGATGATGCCGAGAAACCCCTTCTCGCGAATGAAGCGCCAGGCCTCGGACGACAGGTCGCGGCGATCGTGGGTGATGTCCCAGTCGTTCAGCAGCGCGCACAGCTCCTCCACGGGGCCATCGAGGAAGGCTTGCTCGGCCGCCGTGAGCCTGGGCGCGGGGTAGGAGAGCAGCGTGGGCCAGTGGGGCTTGCCGGAGAAGAGCTGCGCGTCCCACCAGACACTGCCCGCGTCGAGGGCATCCTGCTCGGTCTTCGAGAGCGTGGGCGAGACGCGCCGGAAGATTTGCAGGATGGGGCCGCTTACCACTGCGCGACGCAGCGGCGACACGCAGAACAGCACCGAGCCTGCGATGGCCACCCCCCAGGCTATCGACAGCGCGATCGCGGGAATGTCCACCGCCAGGGAAACCGCCGCGAGCCACACCAGCGCCGCGCCGGACCACAGAAAGCGATTGGCCGCGTGGTACGCCAGCGCCCACGCCAGGGCCACGCCCACCAACACCAGCACGCCGAAAGTCACCATGACGTCCGCCTCCTCATGAACCCGCTTATGTTACGCATTCGCCGAGACCGCTGCTGCTTTGGCGCGCAAGCCTTGGGCTACACTCGCGCCGTTTCGGTTCCCCGCCCGCTCGTGCGCCTTCCGTCTCTTGTCATCCTCGCTGCCGCCCTTGCCGCGGCACCCGCGTCGGCCATCCAGATCCGTGCCGATCGGGACGACGAGGAATACCGCGAGCTCGCCACGCGCTACACCTCGGCCGTTGCCCTGCCGGGCGGAGGGGCTGGTGTCCTGATCGCGCCTCGCTGGGTGCTCACGATTGCGTCCCGGGGACAGGCGCTTGCCTCGGGCGCGAGCGCCCCGGCGATCCCGATCCGCGGCAAGCCCCACGCGGTGCTCCGGGTCTGGATTCATCCCGATGCCGGGAAGGGCCTTGGCGCTGATGTGGCCCTCGCCCTCCTTGCGGAGGCGGCCTCGACCATCGAGCCGACGCCGATCTATCGCCCGTCGGATGAATCCGGCCAGGCCATCCGCATGGTGGGCTTCGGGCCGTCCGGCGTGATCGGCAAGGCCCCGGTTGCCTCGGACGGTCGGGCGCGCGCCGCGATCAACACCGTGGACCGGGTGGAACCGCTCGTGCTGAGCATGCGGCTCAAGGGGCCCGACGACGCGTCCGACCTGCAGGGCGCGGAGACATCGGCGGACAGCGGCGGCCCGGCGTTCATCGAGGTCGCTCGCCGGCCTTACGTGGCGGGGCTCATCCTGCCGCCCACGCGGACAGGCGCTGCAGCCGTGGGCGATTGGACTCGGCTGGTGCGCGTGTCTGCCTTCGGCGCGTGGATCGACGAGGTGATGGGTCGCGCAGCTCTCGAGGAGGCCGCGAAGGCGATGCCCCCCGCCCCGTCCAAGCGCTAGGTCAGGCGGCGCCGTCCAGCGCCTGGCCCAGGTCCCAGAGAATGTCGTCGAGGGTCTCGATGCCGATGGAGAGGCGAACCATGTCCGGCGCCACGCCCGCCTTCGCCTGATCGGCTTCGTCGAGCTGCCGGTGCGTGGTCGACGCCGGGTGAATCACCAGCGACTTGGCATCGCCGATGTTGGCGAGGTGGCTCACGAACTGCAGCCCCTCGATGAATTTCACGGCCGCCCCGTAGCCGCCCCGGATGCCGAAAGACAGCAGCGCCCCGGCCCCCTTCGGAAGGTACCGTTTCGCCAGCGCCCGATAGGGATTGTCGTCGAGGCCCGGGTAATTCACCCAGGCCACTTTCGGGTGGCCGCGCAGAAATTGCGCAACGCCTGCGGCATTGGCGCAGTGGCGATCCATGCGCACGGGGAGCGTTTCCAGGCCCTGCATCAGCAGCCAGGCGCTCATCGGCGCGAGCGTGGGCCCGAAGACCCGCATCACTTCCATCCGCGCCTTCATGGTGAAGCCGAAGTCGCCGAACGTCTCGAAGAACTTCACGCCGTGATAGCCCTCGGACGGCTCCGTCATGCCCGGAAACTTGCCGTTGTCCCAGGGAAACTTGCCGCTCTCGATCACCACGCCGCCCAGCGTCGTGCCGTGGCCGCCGATGTACTTCGTTGCCGAGTGCACCACGACATCAGCACCGTGCTGAAAAGGCCGGCACAGGTACGGCGAGGCGGCCGTGTTGTCGACCACGAAGGGCACGCCCGCCTCGCGTGCGATCGCACCGATCGCCTCGATGTCGACCACGTTGATCGCCGGGTTGCCGAGCGTCTCCGAGAAGATCGCCTTGGTATTGGGCTTCACAGCACGCCGGAAATTTTCCGGCTCGTCGGGGTCGACGAAGGTTGCCTCTATGCCGAGCTTGGGGAAGTTCACCCCGAACATCGAGATCGAGCCGCCATAGAGCTTTGAGGAGGCGACGATGTGGTCACCCGCCTGGCAGATGTTCAGCAGCGCGACCATGGTCGCCGCCTGGCCTGTCGCAGTGGCTACTGCCGCGCGGCCACCCTCGAGCGCTGCCATGCGCTCCTCGAACATCGCGGTGGTCGGGTTCGAGAGCCGCGAGTAGACATTGCCGAACGTCTGCAGGTTGAAGAGGCTCGCCGCGTGGTCGGCGCTGTCGAAGACGAAGGACGTCGTCTGGTAGATCGGCGCAGCGCGCGCACCCGTCTGCGCATCGGGAATCTGCCCGGCGTGCAGCGCCAGCGTCTCGAAGCCGAATTCGCGATCGGCCACGGTGTTACCTCCCGTCCGCCGTCACTTCGCCGCCGCCGAGCTGCTCGGCGCCTTGGTGCGGTCCAGCACCGTCATCGCCGTGGACACCAGCGTCGACACGTCCGTGAGGTTCGCCGGGACGATCAGCGTGTTGCCCTGCTTGGCGAGGTTGCCGAAGGCTGCGATGTAGAGCTCGGCCACCTTGAGGTTCGCCGCCTGCAGCCCGCCTTCCTGGCCGATGGCGGACGCAATCTGTCGCACCGCGCTCGCCGTGGCCTCCGCCACCGTGAGGAGGGCTGTGGCCTCCCCCTGCGCCTTGTTGATCGCTGCCTGCTTCTCGCCCTCGGAATTGAGGATGGCCGCCTGGCGCGAGCCGTCGGCGAGGTTGATCTCCTCCTGGCGCTGGCCCTCGGATTTCGCGATCAGCGCGCGCTTCTCGCGCTCGGCGGTGATCTGCGCCTGCATCGCGCGCAGGATC
>JAFMJY010000153.1 GCA_017853245.1 Burkholderiales bacterium
GCGTCCTTCGAGCCCACCATCGACTACGTGGTGACGAAGGTGCCGCGCTTCGCCTTCGAGAAATTCCCGCAGGCCGATGACCACCTCACCACGCAAATGAAGAGCGTGGGGGAGGTGATGGCCATCGGCCGCAACTTCCAGGAATCGCTCCAGAAGGCGCTGCGTGGCCTCGAGGTGGGCGTGGACGGATTCAACCTGAAGTCCGTCGACATGGAAAAGATCGAGGACGAGCTCGCCTACCCGCGGGCCGAGCGCCTCTGGTACGTGGCCGATGCCTTCGGTGTTGGCATGTCGCTGGAAGAGGTGCATCGGTTCACGAAGATCGACCCGTGGTTCCTGGCCCAGATCAAGGACCTGGTCGACACCGAGCTCGCCATCGAGAAGCGGACCCTTGGCGAGATCGACGCTTCCGGGCTCAGGGCTCTCAAGCGCAAGGGCTTTTCCGACCGGCGCCTCGCCCACTTGCTGAAGGCCACTGAGCACGCCGTGCGAGAGCGGCGGCACGCGCTGGGCATCCGGCCGGTCTACAAGCGGGTGGACACCTGCGCCGCCGAATTCGCCACCGGCACGGCCTACCTCTACTCCACGTACGACGAGGAAGATGAAGCCGAGCCTTCCGAGCGCCGCAAGATCATGGTGCTTGGCGGCGGCCCCAACCGCATCGGCCAGGGCATCGAGTTCGACTACTGCTGCGTGCATGCGGCGCTGGCGCTACGCGAGGACGGGTTCGAGACCATCATGGTCAACTGCAACCCGGAGACGGTCTCGACGGATTACGACACCTCGGACCGCCTCTACTTCGAGCCGCTGACGCTCGAGGATGTGCTGGAGATCGTCGACAAGGAAAAGCCCGAGGGCGTGATCGTGCAGTTCGGCGGCCAGACGCCATTGAAGCTCGCGAAGGCGCTTGAGGCGGCGGGCGTGCCCATCATCGGCACGACGCCGGACGCGATCGACAAGGCAGAAGACCGCGAGCGCTTCCAGCAGATGCTCCATGAGCTCAAGCTCCGCCAGCCGCCCAACCGCACGGCGCGCACGCCGGAGGCGGCGCTCGCTGCGGCGAAGGAGATCGGGTATCCGGTGGTGGTGCGCCCCTCCTACGTGCTGGGCGGCCGCGCCATGGAAATCGTGCACGCCGAGGAAGACCTGGTGCGCTACATGCGCGAGGCGGTGAAGGTCTCCAACGACTCGCCTGTTCTCATCGACCGCTTCCTGAACGACGCGGCGGAAGTTGATGTCGACGCAGTGAGCGATGGCAAGGAGGTCGTGATCGGCGGCATCATGGAGCACATCGAGCAGGCGGGCGTGCACTCAGGCGATTCGGCGTGCTCGCTGCCGCCTTTCAGCCTGTCGCCGGAACTGCAGGATGAGTTGCGTCGCCAGACCACCGCCATGGCGCAGGCTCTGGGGGTGGTGGGCCTGATGAACGTCCAGTTCGCCATCCAGAACGGCACGGTGTATGTGCTGGAGGTGAACCCGCGTGCCTCGCGCACCGTGCCCTACGTCTCCAAGGCCATTCAGCGCCCGCTCGCGAAAATCGCAGCGCGTTGCATGGCTGGCCGTTCGCTCGCGGATCAGGGCGTCGTGGGCGAAATCATTCCGCCGTATTTCTCGGTGAAGGAAGCGGTGTTCCCCTTCATCAAGTTCCCGGGGGTGGACACCATTCTCGGGCCGGAGATGAAATCCACGGGCGAGGTGATGGGTGTTGGCGACACGTTCGCGGAAGCCTTCGTGAAGAGCCAGCTCGCGGCGGGCGTTCGCCTGCCTCGCGGCGGCAAGGCATTCCTGTCGGTTCGCAACGAAGACAAGCCGAAGCTCGTCGACATCGCGAACGATCTCGTGAAGCTGGGCTTCAGCCTCGTGGCCACGCGAGGCACGGCCGCCTCCCTGTCGGCTGCCGGCCTTTCCGTCCAGATCGTGAACAAGGTGATGGAAGGCCGACCGCATATCGTCGACATGGTGCGCAACAAGGAGATTGCGCTCATCATCAACACGGTGGAGGAGGATCGCCGGTCCGTGCGGGATTCCTGGTCGATCCGCAACGCCGCCCTGCAGGGGCGCGTCACTTACTACACCACCCTGTCTGGCGCCCGTGCCGCCTGTGTCGGGATGCAGCACCTCGAGGAGCTCAAGCCCTATGACCTCCAGGGGCTGCATGCGCGCCTGGCGGCATCCACCTTGAGAAGGGGTTGACCCATGGGCAAGTTTCCCATCACCGTCGTTGGCGCGGAGTTGCTCAAGGCAGAGCTGCATCGCCTCAAGACAGTCGAGCGCCCGGCGGTCATCACCGCCATTGCGGAGGCGCGCGCGCAGGGCGACATCTCGGAGAACGCGGAGTACGACGCAGCCCGGGAAAAGCAAGGGTTCATCGAGGGGCGCATCCTCGAGCTGGAGGCGAAGCTCGCCAACGCGCAGGTGATCGACGCCACGCTGCTGGAGGATGACGGGCGGGTGGTGTTCGGCACCAGTGTCGAGATGGTCGACACCGAGACGGACGAAACGTTTGTCTACCAGATCGTCGGCGAGGACGAAGCTGACATCAAGTCGGGCAAGATCGCCTATTCGGCCCCGATCGCGAAAGCCCTCATCGGGAAGTTCGCGGGCGACGTTGCCGAGGTTCGGACGCCCGGGGGCGTGAAGCAGGTTGAGATCGTGGACGTCCGCTACGAGTAGCGGGCTTTGCCTTCGCCGCGCGGCGCGCTGGCTTGCGTGGTGCCTTGGCGGGTTCCGGCCTCTCCTCCTCTGGCTTTGGCCGCCACAGCACGAGAATTTTTCCGATCACCTGCACCGGGTGCGCCTCGAGCCGCGTGCACAATTCCGCCAGCCAGGCCTCTCGCTGTTGGCGATCGCCCGCCGCAGCCTTCACCTTGATCAGCTCATGAGCCTTCAGCGCGCGGTTCACTTCCGCCACCACGGATTCGGCAAGACCCTTGTCACCCACGATCACCACGGGGTTCAGCGCGTGCGCGGCAGATCTCAGCTCGCTGCGCTGTGCCGGAGAAAGTTTTTCCATGGCGGCATTATGCCCGCCGGCCTCCCGGGGGTCGCGTGAAGCGGTCTGCATCCAGCAAGAACTGGCTCCGGCGCCACGTGAACGACCCGTACGTTCAGCGCTCGCGCAAGGAGGGCTATCGAGCCCGGTCGGCTTACAAGCTGATCGAAATCGATGACCGCGACCGCATTCTCAAGCCTGGCGCCCTGGTGGTGGATTTGGGGGCCGCACCCGGGGGGTGGGCCCAGGTCGTGGTGAAGCGGGTGGGGGCGACTGGGCGTGTGGTGGCCATCGACCTGCTGGACATGGCGCCGGTGGACGGCGCCCAGGTCATCCAAGGGGACTTTTCGGCCGCGAGCGGCCTGGCCGCAGTGGTGGCAGCCCTGGGAGGGCAGCGTGTCGATGTCGTGCTCTCCGACATGGCGCCGAACCTGTCTGGCATCGCCATTTCAGACCAGGCGCGGGTGATGGCGCTGGCCGAGCTCGCCCGGGATTTCGCCGTCGGCCAGCTGAAACCCGCGGGCGTGTTTCTGGTCAAGGTCTTCCAGGGCGAGGGCTACGACGAGTTCTTGCGGTCGCTGCGAGCGGCATTCGGCAAGGTGGTCGTGCGCAAGCCCGATGCCTCGCGGGGAGAAAGCGCGGAGTTGTACCTGCTGGCCCGCGACCCCCGCTGAACCCCCGACCGTGCCGTTGGTCTGAATGGAGCATCCCTCGCTGGCCTGCCCCTTGCAATCGCGGCTCGCCGCCCGAACTTTGCTATAGTCCCCGGCCTCCCTATCCCTCTGATCGGACGGGGTTTTTCAGGAACTGTCCCGTGAACAATACGCTTCGCACCATCCTCGTCTGGCTCGTCATCGGCGTTGTGCTGACCATGGTCTTCATGCAGGTCGGCAACCGACAGTCGAGCGCCAACGTCCTCGACTACTCGACCTTCATGGAAGAGGCTCGCCAGGGGCGCATCGCCAAGGTGAAGATGGACGGCAACCGCACGCTGAAGGCGGCGACGCGGGACGGGAAGAACTACACCGTCTACACGCCCGGGATCATGGATCCCTGGATGGTCTCGGACCTCCTGAAGTCGGGCGTCTCGGTCGAGGCGAAGCCGGAGGAAGAGCCCTCGCTCATGATGAACATCTTCGTGAGCTGGTTCCCGATGCTGCTGCTGATCGGCGTGTGGATCTTCTTCATGCGCCAGATGCAGGGCGGGGGCCGTGGGGGCGCGTTCTCGTTCGGGAAATCCCGCGCCCGCATGCTCGATGAAAGCCAAAACCCCATCACGTTTGCCGACGTGGCGGGCGTGGATGAAGCGAAGGAAGAAGTCGCCGAGCTGGTGGACTTCCTGCGCGACCCCTCCAAATTCCAGAAGCTGGGCGGCCGCATTCCCCGCGGGGTCCTGATGGTGGGCTCGCCCGGCACCGGCAAGACGCTGCTCGCGCGGGCCATCGCCGGCGAGGCCAAGGTTCCCTTCTTTTCGATCTCCGGCTCCGACTTCGTGGAGATGTTCGTCGGCGTCGGCGCTGCGCGCGTGCGCGACATGTTCGAGCAGGCCAAGAAGAACGCGCCCTGCATCGTGTTCAT
>JAFMJY010000154.1 GCA_017853245.1 Burkholderiales bacterium
GCGAGGGCCAGTTCGCCCTCGGGTGTGCCGAGGCGCTCGTAGGCCTCGGCGGCATGGGTGGCGAGGTCGAGCGCGCGCGGGTCGGCCAGGCCGATATCTTCCGACGCCATGCGCACCAGGCGGCGTGCGAGGTAGTGCGGATCCGCGCCACCATCGAGCATCCGCACGAACCAGTAGAGGGCTGCATCCGGGTCGGAACCGCGCACGGATTTGTGCAGCGCCGAGATCTGGTCGTAAAAGGCGTCGCCGCCCTTGTCGAAGCGACGGCCCGCGCGCATGGCATGCGTTTCCACGAAGCTCGCATCGACGCCCCGGCGGCCCTCCGCTCGGGCCGCGGCGCAGAGGTTCTCGACCAGGTTCAGCGCCCGCCGCCCGTCGCCATCGGCAAAGGCCACGATTCGGTCGCGGGCCTCGGCAGTCACGTCGATCGCCTCGGCCTCGAAACCGCGGCAGACGAGGCTGTCGAGATCCGGCGCCGGAAGCGGCTCGAGCACGTACACCTGCGCGCGCGAGAGGAGCGCGCCATTCACCTCGAAAGACGGGTTCTCGGTGGTCGCGCCGATGAAGGTAAAGAGCCCGCTCTCCACGTGCGGCAGAAACGCGTCCTGCTGCACCTTGTTGAAGCGGTGCACCTCGTCGACGAAGACGATCGTTCGCTTGCCGTGGGCATCGCGGGCCAGCTGGGCACGCTCCACCGCCTCGCGAATCTCCTTCACGCCCGCCAACACGGCCGAGAGCGCAATGAAATGCGCGTCGAACGCCTGGGCGATCACGCGCGCGAGCGTGGTCTTGCCCACCCCCGGCGGCCCCCAAAGGATCATCGAATGCGGCTGGCCACTGGCGAGCGCCACGGCAATGGCGCGGCCCGGCCCCACGAGGTGGCGCTGGCCGACCACCTCCTCGAGGCGCTTCGGCCGCAGCCGCTCGGCGAGCGGTGCGCGCACCTCGCCAGTGCCGGAAAACAAATCCCCGCCAGCGCTCATTTGCGGGGTGCAGCCTCCTGCAAGACGTCGGTCCCCGGAGGCGGCGTGAAGCGGAACGTGGTGGGATCTACCGCCCCGCCCACCTGGAATCGCGGGAAGCGAAGCACAGTGCGCCCGCCCAGCGAATCCAGCAGCTCCATGGCACCCGGCAACGCGCCGCGCATGCCGACGCGCACGCGATCGAAACCCGTGTCGGGCGAGCGGGGCGTGGCTTCGAGCCACTCGAGCCCGTCGGCGCTCCCCGCATCCCGGAGGGTGAACGCGGCGGTAACGTCCCCGCGCCCGGCGAGGAGAGCGGCAGGCGTCGCCGAGAGGGCACGGTCCATCGGGCGCACCGTCGCTTGTCGAAGGTCGGGGTCGTACACCCACAGCCGCTCGCCGTCGGCGACGATCACCGTCGCGGACGGTTTGTCGTAGGCCCAGCGAAAGCGATTCGGGCGCGAAAACGAGAATGCGCCCGAGGCCTTTTCCACGACCCGCCCGCCGGCGTCGACCACCTGCTGGTCGAAGCGCGCCTGGGCGGCCTTGGTGTTGGCGGTGAAGGCGAGGAACGCATCCACCGCACCCGCCCAGGCTGCGGCAGGCAGCGCGGCGGCCAGAAACGCCACCGCGACCCGCAGGGGCCTCACCGATCGCCCCGATTGGGCGCCAGGATCTCGCGGTTGCCGTTGGAGGCCATGGGCGAGACGAGCCCGGCGCGCTCCATGTCCTCGATCAGGCGTGCCGCCCGGTTATAGCCAATCCTCAGGTGCCGCTGCACGAGCGAAATCGAGGCACGGCGATTCTGGAGAACGATCTGCACGGCCTGGTCGTAGAGCGGGTCTGCCTCGCCCGACGGCGCCCCCTCGCCCCCCTCGCTGTCAGCCGCTTCCGGGTCGTCGAGGATGCCATCCATGTACTGCGCCTCGCCTTGCTTCTTCAGGTGCTCGACTACGCGCAGCACCTCGGCGTCCGCTACGTACGCACCGTGCACCCGTTGGGGGAAGCCGGTGCCCGGCGGCAGGTAGAGCATGTCGCCTTGCCCCAGGAGGCTTTCGGCACCCTGCTGGTCGAGGATGGTTCGCGAGTCCACTTTCGAGGAAACCTGAAACGCGACGCGCGTTGGCACGTTCGCCTTGATGAGGCCGGTGATCACGTCCACCGACGGGCGCTGGGTGGCGAGGATCAGGTGGATGCCCGAGGCGCGCGACTTCTGCGCCAGCCTCGCGATGAGCTCCTCCACTTTCTTGCCCGCGACCATCATGAGGTCTGCCAGCTCGTCGATCACCACCACGATGAGCGGCAGCGGCTCGAGGTTCTCGGGGTTGTCCGGCGTCAGCGAGAACGGGTGCTTCAGCGGCTCCTTCTTTTCGATACCCTCGCGGATCTTCTGGTTGTACCCGCCGAGGTTTCGCACGCCCACGGCGGACATGAGCTTGTAGCGGCGGTCCATCTCCACGACGCACCAGCTGAGCGCAGCGCCGGCCTGGCGCATGTCCGTGACCACGGGCGCCAGCAGGTGCGGAATGCCCTCGTACACCGAGAGCTCGAGCATCTTCGGGTCGACGAGGATCAGCCGCACATCGGAAGCGGCCGACTTGTAGAGAAGCGACAGAATCATGGCGTTGATCGCCACGGACTTTCCCGAGCCGGTGGTGCCTGCCACCAGCAGGTGCGGCATTCGCGCCAGGTCTGCGACGATGGGCTTGCCGGTGATGTCCTTCCCCATGGCCAGGGTGAGCCGCGAGGGCATCTCCGCGTAGGGCTGCGAGCCCACGATCTCGGACAGGCGCACGATCTCGCGCTTGGCGTTGGGAATCTCCAGGCCCATGCAGGAGGTGCCGGGGATCGTCTCCACCACCCGGATCGACGTGACCGACAGCGCCCGGGCCAGGTCCCGCGCCAGGTTCACCACCTGGGAGCCCTTGACGCCGACGGCTGGCTCCACTTCGTAGCGGGTGATGACCGGGCCCGGGTAGGCCGCCACCACTTTTACCTGCACGTTGAAGTCCAGGAGCTTGCGCTCGATCAAGCGCGAGGTGAATTCGAGCGTTTCAGCCGTAGGCCGCTCGACGTGGGTGTCGGCGGGGTCGAGCAGGGAGATGGGCGGCAGGGGCGAGTCCGGAAGGTCTGCGAAGAGCGGGACCTGGCGCTCCTTGAGCACCCGCTCGCTCTTGGGCACAAACGGCTCTGGCATCTCGATGCGGATCGGCTCATGGTCCTCGAAGCGCTTCTTCGCCTCCTCGACCACCACCTCGCGCCGCTGGGCCGCCACCTCGCCCGCCTCGCGGTCGCGCTTCGCCTCGATGCGAGCCCGCGCCGTGACGAACAGGCGCTCGACGCCGCCCCCGACCTTCTCCGCCAGCCGAATCCACGACAGCCCCGAGAACAGGCTGAACGACGCGGCAATGACCGCGAGCAGAACCAGGGTCGCACCCGTGAAGCCGAACGCCGCCGCGGAAGGGCCGGCAAGCACGTCGCCCATCACGCCACCCGGGGCCTGAGGCAGCGCGGCGCGCAGCGAGTGCAAGCGCATTGCCTCGAGCGCACTACTCGAGGCAAGCAGCAGGACGAAGCCGATCAGCGAAACCGCGAGCGAGCGCCGGTTGAGGATTTCCCAATCCTCGACACGCCGATACAGCCGGAGGATGCCCACCGCCGCCAGCGCGACCAGCCACCATGCCGAGAGGCCGAAGAGGTATAGCGCCAGCTCCGAGAGCCAGGCGCCGAAGGCCCCGGCGCGATTGGCCACGGCCGCGCCCGAGCCGCTGTGGAACGGGCCCGGGTCGTCGCGGCTGAAGGTGCCCAGGGCCAGCGCCAGATAGGCCCCGATGGCGAGGAGGAGGATCCAGCCCGCCTCACGCAGGACGCGGGCGAGACGGGGGTTCGGCGGGGCGCTTTTCGCGGTTTCGGCAGCCATCGGAAGTGCAGGAGTTTCCCGATTATAGGGCGGCAGCCGCTCGCGCCGGGGTGAGATAATGCACGCGTTCGTCTGCCCTCCTTCACACCCCGCCCGCCATGACTACCCGCCACAGCCGCCTGCTCATCCTCGGTTCCGGCCCCGCCGGCTACACCGCCGCCGTCTACGCGGCGCGCGCCAACCTGAAGCCGGTGCTCATCACCGGGCTTGCCCAGGGCGGCCAACTGATGACCACCACCGACGTCGACAACTGGCCGGCGGATGCCAGCGGCGTGCAGGGCCCGGAACTCATGGAGCGCTTCCAGAAGCACGCCGAGCGATTCGAGACCGAGCTCATCTTCGACCACATCCACACCGCGAAGCTCAAGGACAAGCCGATCACGCTGATTGGCGATTCGGGCACCTACACCTGCGACGCGTTGATCATCGCCACGGGTGCCTCCGCCATGTACCTGGGCCTGCCCTCGGAGCAGGCTTTCATGGGCAAGGGCGTTTCCGGCTGCGCCACCTGCGACGGCTTCTTCTACAAGGGCCAGGATGTCTGCGTGGTCGGTGGCGGCAACACGGCGGTGGAGGAAGCCCTCTATCTCGCCAACATCGCTCGGCACGTGACGGTGATCCACCGCCGCGACAAGTTCCGCGCCGAGAAGATCATGCAGGACAAGC
>JAFMJY010000051.1 GCA_017853245.1 Burkholderiales bacterium
TTGTCGCTCTTGCGGGAGATCTTGTCGATCTCGTCGATGTAGACGATGCCGCGCTGTGCCTTCTCGACATCGTAGTCGCACTTCTGCAGCAACTTCTGGATGATGTTCTCGACATCCTCGCCCACGTACCCCGCCTCGGTGAGGGTGGTGGCGTCAGCGATCACGAAGGGAACGTTCAGGAGGCGGGCGAGCGTCTGGGCCAGCAGCGTCTTGCCCGAGCCCGTGGGGCCGATGAGCAGGATGTTCGACTTTGCCAACTCGACGTCATCGGCCTTGCCACTGCTCTTCAGCCGCTTGTAATGGTTGTAGACCGCCACCGACAGGATCTTCTTCGCGGGCACCTGGCCGATGACGTACTGATCCAGGATGTCGCAGATCTCGCGCGGGCTGGGCAGGTCTCCCTTCGCGGCCTTGCCGCCGGCCTCGGGCTGGGCCTCCTCGCGAATGATGTCGTTGCAGAGGTCGATGCACTCATCGCAGATGAAAACCGACGGCCCGGCAATGAGCTTGCGCACCTCGTGCTGGCTCTTGCCGCAGAAGGAGCAGTACAGGAGCTTCTCGCCGGTGTTTTTCTCGCTCATGACGCGACGCTCAAGCCTGGGCCCGGTGGGTGAGGACCTTGTCCACGAGGCCGTACTTTACCGCCTCCTCGGCGCCCATGAAGTTGTCACGGTCGGTGTCTCGCTCGATCACGTCGAGGGACTGCCCGGTGTGGTTGGCCATCATTTCGTTCAGGCGCCGCTTGAGGTAGAGCACCTCCTTGGCATGGATCTCGATGTCCGACGCCTGCCCCGAGAAGCCGCCCGAGGGCTGGTGGATCATCACCCGCGAATTGGGCAGCACGAACCGCTTGCCCTTGGCGCCTGCCGACAGCAGGAAAGCCCCCATGCTCGCCGCGAGGCCGGTGCAAAGGGTGGACACATCCGGCTTGATGAACTGCATGGTGTCGTAGATCGCCAGGCCCGCCGACACGCTGCCACCGGGCGAGTTGATGTAGAGGTGGATGTCCTTGTCCGGGTTCTCACTCTCGAGGAACAACAGCTGCGCCACGATGAGGTTTGCCATCGCGTCGTGCACGGGGCCAACGAGGAAGATCACGCGCTCCTTGAGGAGGCGCGAGTAGATGTCGTAGGCGCGCTCACCGCGCCCCGACTGCTCGATCACCATCGGGATCAGGCCGATCCCGACGGGCCCTTCGTAGAGGTCCTGGCTCGCCATGCGCCGCTAGTCCTTCTTGGTGCCCATCAGTTCATCGAACGGCGTCGGGGTGTCCGACACCTTCATTTTGCCGAGCGCCCAGGCCACCACGTTGTTCTCCATCACCACGGCCTCGACCTCCGCCAACCGCTCGGGCTGGCTGTAGAGCCAGCGCACCATTTCCTCGGGTTGCTCGTAGCTCTCGGCGTGCTCCTCGATGACCTTGCGCACCTGGTCAGGCTTCGCGCGAAGGTCATTCTGGCGAACCAGGTCCGCGATGAGCAGGCCCAAGGTGACGCGATGCGTTGCGCGCTCGCGGAAGATGTCACCGGGCAGCTCGAGGTTGTCGGTGGTCATGCCGCGTGCCTTGAGGTCCGACAAGGCGCCCTCGCGCAGCCGCGCGATCTCACTGTCCACCAGGGCCCGCGGAACCTCGAAGTCGGCTGCGGCAACGAGGCCATCCATCACCTGCTGCTTCACCAGGCCCTCGATCCGCTTCGCCACCTCGCGCTCGACATTGTCTCGAATCTCGCGGCGCATCTGCTCGACGCTGCCGTCCTGCACCCCGAGCGCCTGCGCGAACGCGGCGTCGACCGCCGGGAGCTTGGCTTCGAGCACCTGCAGCACCTTGACCGTGAACTGCGCCGTCCTGCCCTTGAGGTGGTCGGCATAGTCTTCGGGGAACGTGAGCGGGAAGGTCTTCGACTCCCCGGCCGCAAGGCCCAGCAGGGCATCCTCGAAGGTCGGCAGCATGCGCCGCTCGCCCACGATGACACCGAAGTTCTTGCCGGAGCCGCCCTCGAAGGCGACCCCGTCCAGGACCCCTTCGAAATCGATGTCGACCTGGTCCAGCTTCGCCGCGGGGCGGGAAACCGGCTCGAACGGCGCCCGCTGGCGGCGCAGGGTCTCGATGGTTTTGTCCACCGCCTCCTCCGACACCGGCGTAACCGGGCGGGTGACGGTCACGCCGGACACGTCCTTGATGGCAACGGTGGGGTAGACCTCGAAGACCGCCTGGAATTCGAAGGCGGTGTTCTCGCCAGACGCGGGCATCGGCTCGAAGCGCGGCATGCCGGCCACCCTGAGTTGTTGGGCCTCGACTTCTCGCGCGAAGCCCGCCTGCACGGCGTCCGACAGCGCTTCCTGTCGGACCTGGAAACCGTAGAAGCGCTCGACCATCTTCATCGGCACCTTGCCGGGGCGGAAGCCCTGGATCTTCGCGGTGCGGGCGAGCTTCTTGAGGCGCTCGGCGATATCGCTCTCGAGTTGCGCGGCCGGCACGGCAACCTTCACCTGCCGCTCGAGCGCGCTCGGCTTGCTGTCGACTGCCTGCTGCATGCGGAATGTCCTGTCGGGTCTCGGAAATCACCCGCGAAAGGCCGCCGTCTACTGGCCCGGCCCGTCGAAACTTGGTGCGAAAGAAGGGACTCGAACCCCCATGCCTTTCGGCGCCGGAACCTAAATCCGGTGCGTCTACCAATTCCGCCACTTTCGCGGTGAGCGCGAATTATAACCGACTCGGGGGGGTTCCCCGCTCTCCGTCGCGCCGACGCCCATCGATATAATCCCGAAAATTCAAGCGCTTCCACCCCACCTTGCCGGTCGAGCACCCTGAGAATTTCCCCGTGGCGTCGTGGCTGCTCCCCGCCCGGATGCGGCAGCCCGTGGAGGCGGTCTACCACTTCGCCCGGACGGCCGACGACTTTGCCGACGAAGGCGACCTTCCCGATGCGGAGCGCCTCAGGCGGCTGGACCACTTCCGCCGAGGCCTCGATGCCATCGAAGCGGGCTCTCGGCCGGCCCATCCCGTGCTGGGCCCGCTTGCCGACGCCGTGGCCGCCCACAGCCTCCCCCTCGCCCCCCTCAGGGACCTGCTCGATGCCTTCAGCCAGGATGTGGTCAAGAAGCGCTACGAAACGATCGCCGAGCTCATGGATTACTGCCGGCGCTCGGCTGACCCCGTCGGGCGCCTGATGCTCGCCCTCTTCGGCCAGGACGCGCCCCGCGACCGAGCTGAGTCCGACTGTGTCTGCTCGGGGCTGCAGCTCGCCAACCACTGGCAGGACGTCGCGATCGACTGGAGGAAGGGCCGCGTCTATCTGCCCCGGGAGGACCTCGATTGCTTCGGCGTCGACGAGTCGCAGATTGCCGCGGGCCGACCAGACACCCGATGGCGCGACCTGATGGCATTCCAGTGCGAGCGGGCGCGCGGGATGCTTGAGCGAGGCTCACCCCTGGGTGCCCGGCTCCCGGGCCGCGTCGGCATGGAGATACGGGCCATTGTTGCGGGAGGGCTCTGCATCCTGGACCGCATCGACGCAGTCGGGGGCGACGTCTTCACGCGCCGACCGCGACTCGAGGGCCTGGATTGGGCGCGCGTCTTCTGGCGCGGCATCGTCGGGCTGCGAAGCCCCGCCGCGACAACGGGGCCCGCGTGACGCCCGACGAGTACTGCCAGCGAAAGGCGGCGGCGAGCGGCTCGAGCTTCTACTACAGCTTCCTGTTCCTTCCCCGGGACAAACGCCGGGCCATCACCGCTTTCTACGCCTTCTGCCGGGAAGTCGACGACGCCGCGGATACCCCTGGCGAGCCCTCGGTGGCGCGAGCAAAGCTCGCGTGGTGGCGAACCGAAATCGCCAACCTTGGCGCGGGTCACCCTACGCATCCGGTGACGCGGGCGATGGCGCCGTTCGCCGGGCCCATGGGCCTCGACGGCGAGAGGCTGAATGAAATCATCGACGGCATGGAGATGGACCTCACCCACCACCGCTATGCCGACTTCGAAAGCCTGCGCCTTTACTGCCATCGCGCCGCCGGGGTCGTGGGCCAGCTCTCCGCGCAGATCTTCGGTTTTCAGCACGCTCAGGCGCTCGAGTACGCCGAGACGCTGGGCCTCGCCTTCCAGCTCACCAACATCATCCGCGACGTGGGCGAGGATGCCCGGCGCGGTCGCGTCTATCTTCCCGCCGACGAGCTGGCGAGGCACGGCCTCACGCCGGATGACATCCTGGCCCTGAGGGACGGGCCGGCATTCCAGGCTGCCATGCAGGCGCAGTACGAGCGCGCTGAAGCCCTGTACGCGAAGGCGCTGGCGCTGCTCCATCGGGATGACCGTCGCGACCAGCGAGCGGGACTGATCATGGCCGCGATCTACCGTGCCCTGCTGGAGGAGATCCGCCTCGACGGCTTTCCCGTCCTGCGCGCGCGCGTCTCGCTGACCCCGATCCGAAAACTCTGGATCGCCTGGAAGACCTGGGTGCGCGGGTGAGGCGCGTCGCGGTCATCGGGGCAGGCTACGCCGGCGTGGCGGCGGCCGTGGCGCTTACCCGGGCAGGCGAGGCGGTCACGCTGCTCGACGCCAGTCGCACCGTGGGAGGCCGAGCCAGGAGAGTCACTTACCGGGGCGTAACCCTCGACAACGGCCAGCACCTTCTGTTGGGGGCCTACCGGGAAACGCTCGCCTTGATGCGGGCCGTGAATGCGCCCGTGTCCGGTCTGGCGAGGCGGCAGCTTGATCTCCACTACCCGGGCTTGCTGCGCCTGTCGGCCCCGCGACTGCCCGCGCCCCTCCACCTACTCGCCGCGTTGATGACGGCCAACGGGCTCTCAGCCCGGGAGCGGCTAGCCGCGGCCCGTTTCGCCGTGACACTTCGCGCCGCCGAAGCAGCTGCGACACCCGGCGAGACCGTCAACGCCCTCCTCGATCGCCTGCGGCAGCCGTTGCGCCTTCGACACCTGCTGTGGGAGCCGCTGTGCGTGGCAGCGCTCAACACCCCGCCAAGCTTCGCAGACGCCCGCGTCTTCGCCCGAGTCATGCGCGATTCGTTGCTGGGGTCGCGGCAGGACTCCGACTTTCTGCTGCCCACGGCGGACCTGTCTGCCCTGCTGCCAGAGCCGGCTGTTGCCTGGCTCGGCGAGCACGGCGCCACCATCGCACTCGGCCAACGCATCACGGGCCTCAGAGCGCGCGGCCAGCGCTGGGAAGTTGTGGCTGGCAGCGCCGGGTGCGCCGACTTTGATGCCGTAGTGTGCGCCACCGCAGCGGCCGAATGCGCGGCAATCGTCGGCACGGTGGCCCCGCTCGCGCCGCTGGCCGAGCGGCTGGCGTCGATCCCTCACGAGCCGATCACGACCGTCTACCTGCAATACCCCGTTCCCGTGAGGCTGCCCGCACCACTGGTGGCCATCGAAGGGGGCTTCGCGCAGTGGCTCTTTGACCGACAGGCGATCGCGGGTGCGAGCGGCCTCGTTGCAGCGGTCGTGTCGGCCTCGCAAGCGTTGGGCGAGGATGCGCACGACATCGCGGCCACTCTGGCGCATCGGGATGTTGCTCGGCTGGTGTCGCCTCTGCCACCGCCCAGTTGGACGAAAGTCATCCGGGAAAAGCGCGCCACCTTTGCCTGCGTTCCGGGGGTGTTCCGCCCAGCGCCGCGCACCGATGCGCCGGGGGTGGTGCTGGCTGGCGACTACACCGAGGGCCCCTATCCGGCGACGATCGAGGGCGCCGTGCGGAGCGGCCAGCGAGCGGCGCGTATCCTTCTCGGCCAGGAGGCCGCAGGCCCATGATCCAATCGGAGAATGCAGCAACGGCCGGCATGGCTCCAGGCACGCTCCAAGGCCGCGTGGTCATGGTCACGGGCGCGGGCCGTGGCATCGGTCGCGCGGTAGCGGCTGCTTGTGCCGCGCACGGGGCCACGGTCGCCCTCGTCGGGCGCAGCCCGGAGCGGCTCGCCGAGGCCTACGACGCGATCGTCGATGCCGGCGGCGCCGAGCCTGCAGCGATCCCCGTCGACCTCGCCAAGGCCACGGACGCCGACTTCCACTCCCTCGCGCAACTGGTTCGCAAGGAACTCGGGCGAATGGACGCTCTTGTTCACTGCGCCGCCCACTTCACGCCCCTGGCGCCGCTGCGCGACCAGACGCTGGAACAGTGGATGGCGCACCTGCGAGTGAACCTCGCCGCACCCTTCGCGCTTACGCGAGCCTGCCTGCCCATGCTGTCGGCGTCGCCCAACGGCCACGTGATCTTCACCTCCGAGACGCACGCGGAGCACCCTGCTGCCTATTGGGGCGCGTTCGCGGTGTCGAAGTCGGGGCTATCGACGCTTGCCACCATCTGGAACGACGAATGCGAGCGCGCCGGCCGGCCCCGGTTCCACGTCATGGTGCCTGGGCCCGTGGCGAGCCCGCAGCGCGCCCAAAGCCACCCCGCGGAGGATCGCTCGAGCCTGCCTTCAGCAGACGCCGTGGCGAAGCGCTACGTGAACATTCTGGGCGAGGCGACTACGCCCTGAGTTGCTCGCGCGTCAGGCCGTGAACGCCACGGCCTCCGCGAGCCGCTCGACGCAGATCACCTCGATGCCCTCGATGGGCTGGCGGGGTTTGTTCGCCGCCGGGATGATGGCGTGGGTGAAGCCAAGCTTCGCGGCTTCCTTCAGGCGCTCCTGGCCCCGCTGCACGGGGCGAACCTCACCGGCCAGGCCAACCTCGCCAAAAACGGCGTGCTTCGCCGGCAGCGGCTTGTTGCGAAAACTCGAGACGATGGCGAGCGTCACTGCCAGGTCCGCTCCCGGCTCCGCGATGCGCACGCCACCCACCGCATTCACGAATACGTCCTGGTCGAAGAGCGCGAGGCCCGCGTGGCGGTGGAGCACGGCGAGCAGCATCGCCAGGCGGTTTTGCTCGAGGCCCACACAGAGGCGGCGCGGCTGGGCGCCGTGCGCCTCATCGACGAGCGCCTGCAGCTCTACCAGTAGGGGGCGGGTTCCTTCCTGCGTAACCATCACGCAGGAGCCCGCTACGTTCGACTTGTGCTGCGAGAGGAACAGGGCTGATGGGTTGGTGACCTCCCGCAGCCCCTTTTCCGTCATCGCGAACACGCCGAGCTCGTTGACGGCGCCAAAGCGGTTCTTGAACGCGCGGATCAGGCGGAAGCTCGTGTGCGTGTCACCCTCGAAATAGAGCACCGTGTCGACCATGTGCTCGAGCACTCGCGGGCCGGCGAGGGCGCCTTCCTTGGTGACGTGCCCGACGAACACGATTGCGGTGCCCGATTGCTTGGCCACCCGCGTGAGCTGCGCCGCGCACTCCCGTACCTGGGCCACCGAGCCCGGCGCCGAGGTGAGCGCCGAGGCATAGAGCGTCTGGATCGAGTCAACCACCGCCACCTTGGGCTTCATCGTGGCAAGCGTTGCCTGAACCTTCTCCAGCTCGATTTCCGGAAGCAGCTGGACCTTTTGTGCGTTCACGCCGAGCCGCTTGGCTCGCAACGCGACCTGCTGCGCGGACTCCTCGCCGCTCACGTAGAGCACCGGCCCCTGCTCGGCCAGTTGCGCCGCCGCCTGCAGCAGCAGCGTCGACTTGCCGATGCCCGGGTCGCCGCCGATGAGCACCACTCCGCCCTCGACCAGCCCGCCGCCCAATACGCGATCGAACTCGCCGATGAGCGTTGGCATGCGCGGGAAGTCCTTGGCCTCGACGGCGCCGAGCGACACCACTTCGCCCGTTCCAGCGAGGCTCGCGAACCGGTTCGCGCCAGCCCCTCTAGCGGCTTCTGCAGCCGACTCCACCATGGTGTTCCACGCATCGCAGTGTGGGCACTGGCCCTGCCACTTGGGCGACTGGCCGCCACATTCGGTGCAGGTGAAGACGCTCTTGCCCTTGGCCATCACGCCACCTCGACGATTGGCACGCGCGGCGCGACCGCGCAAAGCACCTCGTAGCCTACGGTGCCTGCGCATGCTGCAACCTCGTCGACAGCCAGGCCTGAGCCCCAAAGCGTGACCTCGGAACCCACGTGCGCACCGGGAATGGCACTGAGGTCGACGGTCAACATGTCCATCGAGACGCGCCCGGCGATCGGGACTCGCTCGCCCTCGACCAATACCGGCGTGCCGTTCGGCGCATGGCGCGGATAACCGTCTGCATAGCCGCAGGCCACCACGCCGATTCGCATTGGACGCCCGGCCCGGTAGGTACTGCCATAGCCCACCGTCTCTCCCGCCTCGATCGACTGAACGGCGATGAGGCGGGAGCGTAACGTCATCGCCGGACGCAGCCCGAGCGCAGCGGCTGGGCGGCGGGCGAACGGCGTGGCGCCGTAAAGCGCGATGCCTTCCCGCACGGTCTGGTGGTGCGTCTCCGGATGCGCAAATATCGCCGCCGAATTGGCGAGGCTTCGCGGCAAGCGCACCCCCGGGAAGGCGTCCTCGAACCGGCGCACGGCTTCCGCCACGCCCTGTGGCCCATCGGCATTGGCAAAGTGGGACATCAGCGTGACGGTGCGGGCACGGCCCGAGGCCTGCAGGCGGTCGAGGGCCGCAAGCGCGGCGCCGGGCGTGAACCCCAGCCGGTTCATGCCGGTGTTGACCTTGAGATAGACGTCCAGTGCCTCGCCGGCCGCCGCGCTCTCGAGCATCCGCAACTGCTCATCGCAGTGCACAGCGGTAGCGAGACGCGCGCGGAAAAGCTCAGTGAGCTCATGCTCCTCGAAGAAGCCTTCCATCAGGAGAATTTCGCCCGCAAAGCCCCTGTCGCGCAGCGCCACTGCCCCATCGATCTCGAGCGTGGCAAAGCCGTCGACGGGGCCGAGCGCCCGGGACACTCGCTCGATGCCATGCCCGTAGCCGTTTGCCTTCACCACCGCGAGCACGCGCGAGCGCGGCGCGTGTTGCTTCGCCACCGCATAGTTGTGTCGCAGCGCCTCGAGCGAAACCTCGGCGCGGATCGGGCGCGCCACGGGCGTCAATACCCCGTGGGCCCGGCGTAATTCTCGAAGCGCGTGTGCCGCCCGAGGAACGTGAGCTTCACGGTGCCGATGGGGCCATTTCGCTGCTTGCCGACGATGATCTCCGCGATGCCCTTGTCGGGGGAGTCCTCGTTGTAGACCTCGTCGCGGTAGATGAAAACGATCACGTCGGCGTCCTGCTCGATGGCGCCTGATTCGCGCAGGTCCGACATCACCGGCCGCTTGTTCGGCCGCTGCTCGAGCCCGCGATTGAGCTGGGAGAGTGCGACGACCGGCACCGAAAGCTCCTTCGCCATCGCCTTGAGCGAGCGGGAGATCTCGCTGATTTCCGTGGCCCGGTTTTCGACGCCCGCCTGGGCCGAGCTCATGAGCTGCAGGTAGTCGACGACGACGAGGCCCAGCTTGCCGCCGAACTCCCGCCACAAGCGCCGGGCGCGCGAGCGCAGCTCCAGCGGGTTCAGCGCCGCCGTCTCGTCGATGAGGATCGGCGCCTCGTTCAGCTTGCCCAGGGCCCCGCCCAGCCGGTCCCAGTCGCCGGGCTCTAGGCGCCCGGTGCGAAGCTTCTGCGCGTCAACGCGGGCGACGGAGCCCAGCATGCGCAAACCCAACTGCGTGCCGCCCATTTCCATGGAGAACACGAGAACGGGAAGCCCGTCCGCAAGCGCCACGTGCTCGGCGATGTTGAGCGCAAACGCAGTCTTGCCCATGGAGGGCCGGCCCGCGACGATCACCAGGTCTCCTTCCTGGAGGCCGGAGGTCATCTCGTCGAGGTCCACAAACCCGGTGGCAACGCCCGTCACGGCCTCCGGCTTCTTGTAGAGCTCGTCGATACGCTCCATCACCTCGGCCAGCACGGACGACATCTTTCGAAGCCCCTGCGCGGAGCGCTTGCCGGACTCTCCGATCTCGAGCACCCGCGTCTCGGCCTCGTCGAGCAATTGGCGCGCCTCGCGCCCCTGCGGGGTGTAGGCGCTGTCGGCAATGGCGGTGCCGATTTCCGCGAGTTGCCGCATGATCGCGCGGTCGCGAACGATCTCCGCGTACCGCCGGATGTTGGCGGCCGATGGCGTGGAGGCCACGAGCGACTGAAGATAGGGCAGCCCACCGGCCGACTCGAGGTCTCCCGAGAGCTTGAGCGACTCCGCCACCGTCAGCACATCGGCAGGCCTGTTCTCCTCGATGAGCCGCACGATCGTGCGCCACAACACGCGATGGTCGGCGCGGTAGAAGTCCCCTTCGCCGATGAGGTCGCCAACGCGATCCCAGGCGACGTTGGCGAGCAGGAGGCCGCCAAGGACCGCCTGCTCGGCTTCCACGGAATGGGGCGGGAGTCGCAGGGAATCCACAGCCGCATCCGGCGGGTTGCGAGAGCGGTCGAAGTGGGGGAGCGAAGCCATGGGCAATTCTGGCACCGATCCGCCAAGCGGCTCAATGCGAATTCCTGTGTGATTCCTGTGGAAAAGAAAAGCCGGGAGGGCTGCGCCGCATGACGCAGCAGCTCCCGGCCTGGAGGCTGTGCCCTCTTACGCTTCGCCGAGCACCGAGACGGTGATATTGGCGAGCACGTCCGTGTGAAGCTGCAGCGTGAGCGGGTAATCGCCCACCTGCTTCAGCGGGCCTTGCGGCATGCGAATTTCCGCTTTCTGGACCGGGATGCCCTGGGCGACGAGCGCCTCGGACACATCGGCGTTGGTGACGGAGCCAAACAGGCGCCCGTCAACACCGGCCTTGCGGCTGATCTGGACCATCAGCCCCTCGAGCTTGGCTGCGCGCGACTGAGCTGCGGAAAGCAGCTCCGCCGCTTTCTTCTCGAGGTCGGCGCGGCGGATCTCGAACTCCTTCAGGTTGGCTTCCGTGGCGCGCTTGGCCTTGCCCTGGGGGATGAGGAAGTTGCGGGCGTAACCATCCTTCACCTTCACCACGTCGCCGAGGCTGCCGAGGTTAACGACTTTTTCCATGAGGATCACTTGCATGGCGGCCCCCTCAGTGCTTGTCGGTGTAGTGGATGAGGGCGAGATACCGGGCGCGCTTGATCGCCACGCCGAGCTGGCGCTGGTAGCGGGCCTTCGTCCCGGTGATGCGCGCCGGGATGATCTTGCCATTCTCGTTGATGAAGTCCTTCAGGATCGCGATGTCCTTGTAGTCGACTTCCTTGATTTTCTCGGCGGTGAAGCGGCAGAACTTGCGGCGGCGGAAGAGGCCGCCACCGCTGCGGCGCTTGCCGTCCTTGGCGTTACGTCCGCGGGGGGAGGGTCTGGGCATGGTTTACCTCGGTCAGGGTGTCTTGAATTCGTTGATGATAAATACGGGTATGTCGCTCGCGTGGCTGCGCCGGGTGAGAAACCCTTTCACCGCGATCGTCTGGCCCTTGTCCACCTCCGACAGGGGCTTCGCGTGCGGCCCGAAGGCCGATGCGTCGATCGTCAGCTCGGCGTCCATCTCGCCATCCCCCTGGTGCTGACTGGAGAAGTGACGAAGCCTCAGGGCCACGGTCTCGACCCCGGCTGGCGTGCGGCGCAGGGGGCCAATGTCGAGCACTTCGGCATCCAGGACGAACTGGTTTCGCCTCACCGAGGCGCCGCTGTCAGGCAGAGGCCTGCTCAGCGGGCTTCGCCGGCTCGTCCTTTCGCTCTTCGGCGCCGGCAGTCACGTTGCGGCTCTTCTCCTCCTTCATCATTGGAGAGGGGCCTGTAACCGCTTCGGTCATGTTGACGATCAGGTGCCGGAGCACCGCATCGTTGAACTTGAAGGCGTGCTCGAGCTCGGCCAGCGTCTCCTTGCCCACCTCGACGTTCATCAGCACGTAGTGCGCCTTGAACACCTTCTGAATGGGATAGGCGAGCTGCCGGCGGCCCCAATCCTCAATGCGGTGGATCTTGCCGCTGCCCGCCGTGATGGTGGCCCGATACCGCTCGATCATGGCGGGCACCTGCTCGCTCTGATCGGGGTGAACGATAAAAACGATCTCGTAATGGCGCATGAAGTCTCCTTGTGGGTTGAAGCCCCCCGCGATGTGCGCCAAGGCGGTGGGGCAAGGACCGTCGAAAAGCCCGCGATGATAGCCCAATCAAGGGCTTGCAGTCGACCCCAACTCAGGTACGGGGCGGATCGGGGGGCGCGGGCGCCTTGCCTGAATCCGGGCCCGGCTCCGGGGGAAACGCCAAATGCTGGTAGCGGTGCTGATAGGGCAGGCGCGGCGGCGGCCGGGGTGGGTCCTCCGGCATCTGGCGCCACCACAGCGCGAGGCCACTACCCACGGCAGCCCAGAGGGCAATGCCCCAACCCTCGATGAAGGGCCACACGAAAACCGTCGCGAGAATCCACAGCCGAAACACCAACGAGACGGTTTCCTTGCGCGGCTTCATCGGGAAGCCTCGTAATAGTCGAGATACCAATCGACGAATCGACGCACCCCCTCCTCCACTGGCGTGTTCGGGCGAAAGCCCACCGCTGCCTCGAGCCGTGCGGTGTCGGCCTCCGTCGCCTCAACGTCCCCCGGCTGCATGGGCTGCAGGTCGAGGATGGCCTTGCGGCCGAGGGCCGACTCGATCGCCCGGATATAGCGCATCAACTCCACGCGCTGGTGGTTGCCGATGTTGAAGATGCGCCACGGCGCGCTGCTGGAAGCCGGCAGGGGGTCGGCCGGGTCCCAGGCCGGGTCGGGCGCGGCGGGATTGTCAATGACGCGCACCACACCTTCCACGATATCGTCGATATAGGTGAAGTCGCGCACCATGTGGCCCTGATTGAAAACCGGGATGGGCTCTCCCGCGAGGATTCCCTTGGCGAACAGGAACAGGGCCATGTCGGGCCGCCCCCAAGGGCCGTAGACGGTAAAAAACCGCAGCCCAGTCGCGCGCACGCCGAACAAATGCGCATACGAGTGGGCCATGAGCTCGTTGGCCCGCTTGGTCGCTGCATAGAGAGACACCGGATGGTCGACCGCGTCCGTCTCGCGAAACGGGAGCCGCGTATTGCCCCCGTACACCGAGCTGGACGACGCAAACACCAGGTGCCCCCCGTGATGGCGAACGCCCTCGAGGACGTTCAGGAACCCGGTGACGTTGGCATCGACGTACGCGTGCGGGTCGACGAGGGAGTGCCGCACGCCCGCCTGCGCCGCCAGGTTCACCACGCAATCAAATGTCTCGCGTGCGAACAGGGACTGCATGCCGGCGCGATCCGCAATGTCCGCTTGCAGGAACGAAAACCCCCGCTTGGCAGCCAGAAGGGCCAGGCGGGCCTTCTTCAGCCGGGGATCGTAGTACGCGTTGAGGTTATCAACGCAGACGACCTCGTTGCCGCGAGACAACAGGCGATGGGCCAGGCTGGCGCCAATGAAGCCGGCGCCGCCCGTTACCAAAATTCTCATGACGGCTAGGGGGGAACCCCGGAACGCTGCGCGGGCCCCGATTGTAAGCCGCGGGACCCACGCCCGGGACGCTGCGGCTTGGCCCGATTAAATCTTGAAGTCTTCCTTCTTTTTGCCCTTTTTGAGGTAAGCCACGAGCCAGCGAGGCTCCTTGCCGCGGCCACTCCAGGTTTGTCCGGAAGCGGGGTCGCGATATTTGGGCGCCACCTTGCGCTTTTTGCCGGTTGCCTTCCGCCGCTTCTTCGGGGCGGCGCCCCGCAAATCGGCGAGCGTGATTCCGAAGTCATCCATCTTTTCGCGAATCGCCTTGACGACCGAGGCGATCTCCGACTTGCGCGCTCGCTCCGCCTGGCGCAATAACTCGTCGGCTTTTGCTTTCAAATCCTTGTACGTTGGCAAGAGAACTCTCCTTGAGTAATCAAAACTGCGCGAGCACGCCTGGTCAAAACACGCCCGACACAGACACGGGATGAATATATTTACCGCCAGAAAATATAACTGATTGGAAGGCGCCGGGCAAATCAGGGCGAAAACCACTCATAACCCTGATCCAAAACACCTGACTTTCTGTTTTACGGCCCCGGAAAAATCAAAAGACATCCACTTTAATCATTCGAATCACGAAATGACAGTATCTTTTGATGCCTTTTGTGCTTGCAAGGCTTGGCCTAGCGGACTAATGTTTGCGTGAACCGTATAAGCGCAGTCCCTTACGAAGGGTGAAGGAGCGCGGTGGAAACGAAGAAACTTCTCGTACGGCTCCAACGGCAGCGAGGCGCGATCGGCGGGGATGATTTCCCGATCTACCAATCGCTGATCGGCTACAGCCTCTTCCTGCTCCTGTGCCACTACGAGCTTCGCGGCGAGCCCGCCCGCCTCAAGGACATCTACGTCGAGCTTGAGCGCTCCCAGGGCGGCGTGAGAAGGCTGGTGAAGACGCTTGAACTCGATGGCTGGATCGAGTTGGTGGCGGACGGGGACGACCGACGCAGTCGGCTGGTGAAGTCAACATCCAAACTCCAGCGCGCCATTTCACGCTTCGTCGAGTCGGTCTATCTGGCCGTTTGACTGGTTCGGGCAGGCGGGCGGCTCGCCTCGCGGAAATCCCCGGCTTTCACGACGGTAAGCTGGCGCGGGATCAAAAGTCGACGGATCGCCGCATTGACCTCGGCCACGGTCAGGGACGCCATCCGATCCTCGAAGTGCTTGCTGAACGCAAACGTCCTGTCGAGCCGAAGGTAGGCGACCCAGGCTGAGGCGATGTTGCCATCCTGGGCCCTGGCCTGCAGGCGCTGCTGCAACGCGCCACTCTTTGCCGTCGCGAGCTCCTTTTCCGAGATACCGTCGCGCACGAAGCGCTCGATCTCCTCAACGAACGCCGCCTCGAGCCGCGGCATGTTCTGTGGAGCCACAATGGCAAAGAACGACCAGCTGGCAGCCCGGTCAAGGGCGCCCACAGCGAGGCGAGAGCCGGCTCCGTAGGACAGGCCCTCCTTCTGGCGGAGCCGATCGGCGAGCCGCGAGTCTAGCGCCGCCCCCCCACCCAGGAGGTAATCCGCAACGAAGGCCGCGGCGTAGCCCGGGTCGTCGTCACGCAGGTCAACGTTGAGGCGCGCAAGGAAGACCGCGTTCTGTTTGTCAGGTGTTTGCACCGTGAGGTTCGCTGCCTGCACTTCCGCGTGCCGGGACAGCACTGGCGCGTAAGGCTTCGGCGAGGCCCAGTCGCCCATGGCTTCCCGCAGCGCCTTCTTGGCCACCACCGGGTCGAAGTCGCCGACGATGGCAATCTCGGCGTTGCCCGCTCCGTAGAAGTCCCGGTAGAAGCGCCTCGCGTCCTCCAGCTTGATCGACTTGGCTTCCGCCAGTGACTCTTCGAGCGTGGGCGTGTAGCGCCAATCGTTGGGAGCGTAGGCATTGAAATGCTTCGCCAGCGCCTCGCTCGCCCGGGCCTGGGGCTCATTCAGCTGTGCCTGGATGGCCGTCACGGCTTCGTTTCGCAATTGCTCGAACTCGTTTTCGGAGAACGACGGCTCACGCAGGACGTGCGCCATGAGGCGGAGCGACTCCTCGAGGTTCGCGCGCGTGGTCTGGAAAGACGCGCCGCTGCCGCCGATGCGCCCCGAGACCTTCAGGCGCTCGAGCTCGTCGGCGAGCTGCGTGCGCGTGAAGCGGGTGGTGCCGCGCCCCAGCATCTGGCCGGCAGCCGATGCGGCGGCCCGCTGGCCCACGAGGCTCTTCTCGTCACCGAAGTTGAGGCGAAGCGAGACATTGACGGCCTCGCCGCGGTTCTTCTTCGACAACAGGGCAACGCGCATTCCGCCGATCACCAGACGTTCGGTGCGCGCATCGAGGTTGGCCTGTGACGGCTCGAACGCCTCGGCGACCGATACTTCCGCGGTGGCCTTGAAGTCGCGCATGCGCTCGGCCACAGCCGGTGCCGCCGGCACTTCCGCCCGCTGGGGATTATCCTCGGGCAGGTAGTAGCCCACCGTGCGGTTGTCGCGCCGGTAATAGGCTTGGGAGGCCTTGGCCACCGCCTCCACGGTCACCCTCCTCGCGTCGTCGCGGGCCTTGAAGAAGAGCCTCCAGTCGCCCAACGCGATGTACTCGGACAGCACGACGCCAACGGACTCGTGGTTGTTGAGCGTCTTCTCAAATGCGTTCTCGAAGCTCTTGCGAGCCCGGGAGACCTCCTCCTCTGACGGAGCGGCAGCCCCAAAGCCCTCGATGATCTTCACCATCTCGTCTCGCACGGGCTCCACGGGGTCGCCCTGCTTCACGGTGGCGGCGAACAAGTGCAGGCCCGGGTCGACGCCCGTGAGCGGAAAGCCCACCACGCGCGCCGCCTTGCCCGTCTCGACCAGCGCCTTGTGCAGGCGGCCCGAGGGAGTGTCTGTCAGCACGAAATTGGCGAACGAGATGGCATCGCCATCGGGGTGCAGGCCCGAGGGAATCTTGTAGGCGACCGCGACGATCTGCACGTCGCCCTTGCGGCGTATGGCGAAGGAGCGCTCGCCGTCCTGCGTGGGCTCCACAGTCCACAGCTCCGGGAGCTTGCGCTTCGGCTTCGGGATGGCCCCGAAGGCCCGGGCGATCATCGCGAGCGCCTTGCCTTCATCAAACTTGCCCGCTACCAGCAGCGTTGCGTTGTCCGGCTGGTAATAGGTGCGATAGAACGCGCGAAGGTTTTCCTCTTTCACGTTCTCGATGTCACTGCGGTTGCCGATCGTCGAGCGCCCGTAGGAGTGCCAGTCATAGGCGACGCTTTGCATGCGCTTGAGCAAAACCGAGAAGGGCGAGTTCTCGCCTCGCTCGTACTCGTTGCGAACCACCGTCATCTCGGTGGCGAGGTCCGACTTGCGCACGAACGAGTTGACCATGCGGTCGGCCTCCATCTCGATCGCCCACCGAAGGTTGTCTTCAGTCGACTGAAAGAGCTCGAAATAATTGGTGCGGTCAAGCCAGGTCGTTCCGTTGAAGCGCGCGCCCCGCTGGTTGAACTGCTTGTCGAGGTCCGGGTTTTTGGGCGTGCCCTTGAACACCAGGTGCTCGAGCAGGTGGGCCATGCCCGTCTCGCCGTAATTCTCGTGCCGGCTTCCGACGAGATAGGTCACGTTCACCGTGATGGTGGGCTTGGACGGGTCCGGGAAGAGCAGCACCTGCAGGCCGTTGGCCAGCCGGTACTCGGTGATGCCCTCGACCGACGTCACGCGCGTGACACCCACTGGCAAGGCTTGGGCAAGCGCTGGCGTCGAGGCGATGAACGCGAGGCACAGCAGGATAGGCTTGAGCAGCTTCATGAGGACCCCCTTCTTTCTCATTGTGGCCCGCGGCCCGCGGGCACCTGGCAAACAACCGTCAACTAGCGCTTGCTGCGCTGGCGGCGCGCTTCGTAGAGGCACACCCCGCTCGCCACGGACACGTTAAGGCTATCCACGGCCCCCATCATCGGGATGCTCACCTGGGAATCGCACAGGTCCCGCGTGAGCCTTCGCAGGCCCTCGCCCTCGGCGCCCAGCACCAGCCCCAGCGCGCCATCGAGCCGTGCCTGCCAGAGCGACTGCGGCGCTTCGTCTGCCGTTCCGGCCAGCCACACGCCTCGATCCTTCAGGTCTCGCATCGTGCGGCCGAGGTTCGTGACCACGATGAACGGCACCGTCTCAGCGGCACCGGACGCCACCTTTGCGGCCGCCGCCGTCAGCCCGCAACTGCGGTCCTTGGGCGCGATGACCGCGTGGGCACCGGCGCCATCAGCCACGCGAAGGCAGGCGCCGAGGTTGTGCGGGTCCTGCACGCCGTCGAGCAGGAGCAGGAGTGGCGGCTCCTCAAGCCCCTCCAGCACATCTTCGACAAACTGCGGCATCTTGAGCGGCTCGGCCATCGCGATGACGCCCTGGTGGCGGACGCCTCCAGCCAGGCCATCAAGCCGCTTTGCATCCACAGCGATAAGCCGAACCCGAAGGCTCTCGGCGAGCGTTCGCAGCTCCTTCATGCGCGCATCGCTGCGGCTCGCATCGACATAGATTTCGCGCACGCTCTCGGGTTTTTGCTTCAGCCGCCCTCGAATGGCATGAAAGCCGGCGAGCGTCTTCATTTGCGGCCCTTCTTGGCGGCAGCGCGCGAGTTGGGCGCCCGGGGCGATGGCGGCCGAGCCACCCGCTCCTCCTTCGGTGGCGTGCCGGGAGCCAGCACAAAGTCGATCTTCGTGGACTCGATGTCTACCCGCGCCACGCGAACACGCACGCGAGAGCCCAGCTGGTAGCGCACGCCCGTGCGCTCCCCCAGGAGCTGGTGACGGGATGCGTCGAACTGGTAGTAGTCATTGCCCAGGTCGGAGATGTGCACGAGCCCGTCGATGAAGAGGTCATCGAGCGTCACGAACAGGCCGAAGCCCGCCACGCCGCTCACTACGCCCTCGAACTCGCTTCCCACGTGGTCCTGCATGAAGAAGCACTTGAGCCAGTTCTCGACATCTCGCGTGGCCTCGTCGGCACGCCGCTCCGTTTCCGAGCAGTGCGTGCCCAGCGCCGACCAATCCCCCGCCTCGTAGCCCTTGCCCTCGAGCACGGCGCGAATGGCCCGGTGCACCAGCAGGTCGGGATAGCGGCGAATGGGCGAGGTGAAGTGCGTGTAGCCCTCGTAGGCGAGGCCAAAGTGGCCCACGTTGTTGGGGCTGTACACCGCCTGGCGAAGCGAGCGCAGCATTACGGTCTGCAGCAACCCCGCATAGGGCTTGTCCTTCACCTTGGCGAGCAACGCAGCGTAGTCCTTGGCGTGTGGCGTGTCGCCACCCGCAAGGGACAGCCCGAAGTCGCGCAGCATGGCGCGCAAGGCCTCCAGCTTCTCGGGCGTCGGGCCCTCGTGAACACGGTAGAGCGTGGCCTGGCCGTTCACCCGCAGGAAGTCGGAGGCGCAGACATTCGCCGCCAGCATGCACTCCTCGATCAGGCGATGGGCGTCGTTGCGCTGCACGCGAACGATGCGCTCAATCTTGCCCGAGTCATTGAAGACCATCTGGGTCTCCACCGACTCAAAGTCGATGGCACCGCGTCGCTCGCGCGCAGCCAGCAGCGCCTTGAACACTGCGTGCAGGGATTGAACAGAGGGCATCACGGACTTTGGCACCGCAGGCTGGGCTTTCTGGCCCTCGAGCACCGCCGCCACGCGCGTGTAGGTAAGCCGAGCGTGCGAATGAATCACTGCCGGGTAGAAGGCGTACGTACGCACGACACCGCCGGCCGTCACTTCCATCT
>JAFMJY010000155.1 GCA_017853245.1 Burkholderiales bacterium
GCGGTGGTGTGGCTCGCAAGCCTCGCCGCGCGTCGCTGGGGCCACGCCGTGTCCGGCTACCTCGGCGGCTTCCCGATGATTGGCGGGCCGATCACGCTCTACCTCGCGATCGATTTCGGCCCGGCGTTTGCGGCCCAGGTTGCCACCGCCACGCTCGCAGCCGTTGCCGGGCAGGCGGGACACATGCTGGGCTTCGCTTACGTGGGTCGCGTAGGGGGGCCGGTCGCGGGCCTGGTGTGCGGGCTCGCTTTCTACGTTGCCATCGCCCTTGTTGTCGTGCCGATGGGTACCGCGCCGGCTGCCGCGCTTGCGCTGGCCGCCACGGGCCTCGCGGTGGCGTGGCGCTTGCTGCCACGCCCGAGGGGAACGGTGTCGTTGCCCGCCATTCCACCGCTCGAGTTGTGGCTGCGCCTGGCCGCCGCGTTGGTGCTCGCCGCGGTCATTCTCTTCGGCGCCGAGTCCTTCGGGCCAGTGATGAGTGGCGTGCTGCTATCGCTTCCGATCACCGGAGCGATCATGCCGCCCTTCACCCTCGCCCTCTACGGCCGCGATGCGCTCGCGTGGCTGCAACGCGGCTTCATCACCGGCCTTGCCGGCTTTTCGACCTTCTTCTTTGTGGTGGCGACGACGGCCGAGGCCCTCGGGACCGGAGTGTCGTTCGTGGCCGCAACGGCGTGCGGCGCGCTGGCCGTGTCGGCCTACTCGCGGCTCACGCGGCTTCGCGTCTAGCTCAGCCGCCCGCGGGCGGTCGCTTCACCCCCGGCGCGCCGCGCCACACCCAGTCGACCAACGCGTCGAGCGCCGGTTGCGCGAGGTTCGCCTTCTCGTGGTTGATCATCATCGCCACTGCCCAGCGGTTGCCCTTGTTGTCGCGCACGATCCCCGCCACCGCCTGGACGCCGGTGAGGGTGCCGCCCTTGAGGTGGGCGCTTCCCGCCGCCGCCGCGTTCCTGCGGCGGAAGGTGCCGTCGACGGCCATGAGTGAAAGCGACGCGGTGAGTTCCGGCATGACGGCGCTCGACCATGACGCGCGCAGCAGTGCCGTCACGGCAGCCGCCGTAAGCCGCTCGCTGCGCGAGAGCCCCGAGCCGTTGTCGAGCACGATGCCGGTGGTGTCGATGCCCTTGGCTGACATCCAGTCCCGCACCACCTTCTCGCTTGCCTTGGCATCCCCGGAGCCGCCATTTCGCTCTGCCGATAGCGTGAGAAAGACCTGGCGCGCCATGACGTTGTTGGAGAATTTGTTGATGTCGCGGATGACGAGGGACATGGGCTCGGACTCGTGGCGCAGGAGGAGCCTCGCGTCCCCGGGGGTCGGCCCGGCGCGCACCTGGCCCACGAGCCGGCCGCCGGTCGCGCTCCAGACCCATCGGAACATCGTCTCCGCGTAAGCGTCCTGGCTGAACACCGACAGCGGAAAGACTTTCTCGCCGCATTCGGTCGGGTAGGTGCCGGTGAATTCCGCCGTGGCGAGGAGGCCGTTTTCGACAATGCGGTATTGCAGGCCCTGGCGCCAGTTGTCGCAGGACCCGGGCGCGGGTTTCAATCGGCTGGCGATCTCGATCGTGGGAAAGTCCGGCTCCGCCGTGACGCGCACGCCATTGCCGTCGGGCGCGACCCGGAACGCGACGGTCTTGAAATTCAGCAGCAGCGCATCGGCGCCCACGTTGTAGGCGCGCCGTCCCTGCCCGTCGAACTGCCCTGGGTCGTGGTGCGCGGGGGCGAAGCGCGAGCGGTCAAGAATCACGTCGCCGCGGATTTCGCGAAGACCCCGGGCGCGCAATCGGTGGGCGATCTTCCAGAAGCGCTCGTCGGTGAGCTTGGGGTCGCCGCCGCCGCGGATGTGCAGGTTTCCGGTGAGCACGCCGTCGGCGAGCGTGCCAGTGGTGAGGAAATCGGTGTCGAAGGTGAAGGCGGGCCCCAGCAGCTCGAGCCCGGCATAGGTGGTGACCAGCTTGGTCACCGAGGCTGGGTTCATCGGCTCGCCGGCGCGATGATCGACGAGCCGCTTGCCACCGGTGACAGGCTCGACCACCGCGGCTACGGCGCTATCGGGCACGCCGTGGCGGGCGAGCGCGTCGCGCACTGGTTGGGGCAGAGACCCGAGAGCGGATGTCGCCACCCCGAGCCAGGCAACCAGCAGGCTGGTCGCGCGAAGTGTCATGGCGTTCCTCCCAGTCGGCCCGCGATGGCGAGCCCGGCTTTCACCAGCCCTCCGAACTCCTCGTCGTTGATGACGTAGGGCGGCATGAAGTACACCGTGGAGCCGATCGGCCTCAGGAGCGCGCCGTGCTCGAGCGCTAGCGCCGTTGCCGCGCGGGCGAAATCGGGCGGCGTGCCGGCAATGTCGAACGCCCAGATCATGCCGAGCCGGCGTGCGTTGCGGACATGGGCGTGGCCGGCAAGTGGCGCGGCAATGGCGTCGAAGCGGGCGGCTTTCTCCCGGTTCGCCTCGATGACGTGGTCGCGCGCGAAGATGTCGAGCACCGCGCAGGCGGCGCGACAGGCGATCGGGTTGCCCGTGTAGGAGTGCGAGTGCAGGAACCCGCGCACCGTGCGTTCGTCGTAGAAGGCGTCGTACACGCCGTCCGAGGTGAGCACGCACGACAGCGGCAGGAAGCCTCCGGTGATGCCCTTGGAGAGGCACAGGAAATCCGGCGCGATGCCCGCCTGCTCGCAGGCGAAGAACGTGCCGGTGCGCCCGAAGCCGGTCATGATCTCGTCGGCGATCAGCAGCACCTCGTGCTGATCGCACAGCGCGCGCGCCCGGCGAAGGTAACCCGGGTCGTACATCCGCATGCCACTCGCCCCCTGGACGAGGGGCTCGATCACGAGGGCGGCGATTTCGTGGCCGCGCGATTCGAGCAGTGACTCGAGAGCGGCAAGCGCATGGGCCTGCTGCTCTCGCGCGGGGAACGGCAGCGATTGATGCTGCGTGAGGAGGGGCGCGTAGACATCGCGAAAGATCGCCACGTCGGTGACCGCGAGCGAGCCCACCGTCTCGCCGTGATAGCCGCCCTGGAGGTAGGCGAAGCGGCGCTTGGCGCGCTGGCCGCGGTTGGCGAAATAGTGGAACGCCATCTTGAGCGCGATCTCCGTGGCCGAGGCGCCGTCGGAAGCGTAGAAGGCGTGGCCGAGCTTTCCGGGCGCGAGGGCCGAGAGCCGCTCGGACAATGCCACCACCGGCTGGTGCGTGAATCCGGCGAGCATGACGTGCTCGAGACGGCGGGCCTGATCGGCGATCGCCTCGGCAATCTCGGGGTTGCCGTGCCCGAACAGGTTCACCCACCAGGAGCTCACGCCATCGATGAGGCGGCGGCCTTCGGCATCCTCCAGCCAAACGCCTTTGCCGCGCACGATCGGCACCGGCGGCGCCGACTCATGGTGCTGCATCTGCGTGCAGGGGTGCCAGACCGAGGCGAGCGATCGGGCGATCAGGTCGGCGTTGCGGGACACGTCGGAGGCCGGTCGCGGGAGACCACGATTCTAGCCCCGGCTGCGGGGGTTGCGTGGCATCCGCCGGGCCCGGCTGCTAGCAACACGGGCGCGAAAAATCGTGCCGAAATTTCCTCACCGGGCCCCGTTCCCGCCCGACGGAGGAAACACCCCATGCAACTGCTGGATTGCATCGAGACCCAACTCATCGCCAACCGCCTGCCGCTGGTGGGCGTGAGCATCGCCGCGGTGCCCTACGCGAACACGCCGGTGGTGCTGACCCTGCATTGGCATGGCTTCGTCGAGACACGCCTGGCGGACGTGACGGATGCCAACGTGGTGGCCTATCAGCCGGTGCCGAGCTCGGCCCTGCAGTTGAACGAGCGCTGGGATCGGCTCGAGGAGCTCGAGAATGCCGTGCTCGACGTCGCGTGGGAGCTCGGCTCCTGGGACCTCGCGCGGCGCGAGGCGCCGCCCTTCATTCGCCCGGGCTCCACCACGCAGGAGTCGGTGGAGTGCATGGGCGCTTTCGGCAACAGTCCGGTGGCGATTGCCGGCCAGCCGCCGGTGGTGGCCGAGGTTCCCGATGCCGACGACCTGATCGAGACCGCCGGCCGTTCCGGCTACCTGCAGTGGATGTTCCGGCCGGTGCGGGGCGGACTGTGGTCCGAGGTGGCCGACGACCTGACGCTCGAAAACGGCGGGTACCGCAACCCGCCCTGCCCCGTCATCGCGGCGCCCGCCAAGCCCGGAAGCCGGCGGCGCATGGTCTACCAGCTCGGTCGCAGTGACAAAGTAGCAATCTAATAAAGACGATTCAAAACAACCGGTTATAAGGTTAGCCAGCACTGGCTAACTGTGGGCATCGGGCGCCGTACCGAGGTCGGTGCGGATGACATCAGGCTTGAAACTCGCGTCGGGCGTCGTTATTATTAGCACTCGCTGCGGGTGAGTGCTAATAGCCCGCCACGCTATCCGCGCCGGAACTCCCGGCGCAACCCGTGAGACCCAAGTCCAACGTTAAGGAG
>JAFMJY010000052.1 GCA_017853245.1 Burkholderiales bacterium
AGATCCTCGGGCTTGGGGGGAATGAAGCCCTGCAGCCGAAGCCAGCCATTCAGGCCATCGATGAGGGGCAACAAAAGAAAGAAGATCCCGAGGGGCAACACGCCCAGCCGAACAAGCGCCGTGTAGAGAACGTCGACGCGAATGGGCGAGCGGTCTCGCCACGTCTCCACCGGACGCCACCGCTCCAGCGCCCCGAACACGAGCGCAAGGACGACAAGCTCCACAGCGCCGATCAGGAAGATCTCCGTCGCGTCGTACGCCTGCTCCAGCCACGGAAGCATGCCAAGCCACACGACCACCGGCTGCACAACTGTCTCGAACACGGCGGCGTGCAGCCATGTCCAGGCTGCCACCACCAATTCCTCGGCGCGATCGATCACTGGCGTGCCCATCGCCGATCGTCCGTCAAACGCGCGAAGCAGAGTCCCCTGGCCTTCAGGCCGGCGATGAGTTTGTCCAATTGCGGCCAGAGCGGATCCGCGCGTGACCAGATGCCCAGGTGCCACACCAACATGTCGCCGTCGCGGATGTCGCGCAGCTGCTGGGCGATCAGCCGGTCTCCGGGAAACTTGTCGGCGGGCAACTCGTCGCCACTGAAGCCCGCGGGCGACCAGCCCACGTGCCGGAAACCGCAGGCCTGCGCATGCTTCAGCGCAAGGGGCGTCGTGCGCCCCCCGGGAGCGCGCCAGAGCCCGTCGAACCCGCGACCCGTCATCTCGCGAAAGGCGGCCTCGGGCCGGCGCAATTCCTCGCACAGCGCTTTCTCGTCGAGCCACTCCGCGCCGGGGCCGTTCCGGTTCGCGTATCGCACGCGCCCATCGTTGCCATCGCTCGCGAAATACCAGTGGCGCCACGTGTGGGAGCCGAAAGCGTGGCCGGCATCGGCAAGCCGCTTCCACAGGGGGGCCCAGGAGGCCTCGAGGGAACCGTCGCCGCGCTTCGTCTTTTCGTTGGCGAGGAAAAAGGTGGCTCTCACGCCATGCTTGTCCAGGATGTCGGCAATGGCCGAGGCCGGCTCCATGTGGCCCGTGTCGAAAGTGAGAAAAACCGTCCCCACGCAGCTGGCGACGGCAGGAAAAGGCGCCAACGCTGCCAGCAGGCAGCCGACGACGCGGGTTCTCAGCGCTGTCACGGGTCTCAAATCGACTTCCCAGGCAACAAAACGATCACTTCCCCTTCGGCAACACCATCATGGCGTTGAAGCGCCGCTGCGCGCGCGGCGTGATCGACAGGTCTTTTTTCGACGCAAAGTCGAAGATGGGATAGAAAACCGGGATCAGCGGCGTGTCGCTCATCGCAAAATTGATTGCTCGCGTGAGCTTTTCCTGTCGCAGCTCGTCGTCCATGGTGCGATTCGACTCTTCCAGCAGCGAGTCGACTACCGGGTTCGAGTAGCGCGTGCGATTGGCCGTTCCGAAGCCCTTCGAAGGCGTAAAGGTCGCCACCAAGGCGCGCAGGCTATTGGAGGCCTCCTCGGCGCCATACTGGGCCGCAAAAGCGCTGAACTCCTGCTTTGAAGCCCGGGTAAAGAACACCGAGCCTGGCAGCGTCTCGACCTCGGCCTTCAGCCCGATGCGCGTCCACATCTGCGCGATAGCCTGTGCCAGGGAGCCGTCGTTCGGGTAACGGTCCGCCGTGGCGTGAAGAACGATGCGGAACCCATCGCCCCACCCGGCTTCCTTGAGCAATGCCTGCGCGCGGGCTGCGTCGAAGGGGTCGGGCTTGATCGCCTTGCTCGATCCCGGAAACTCCGCCGAGAGCAACTGGCCTGCCGGTATGCCGCTTCCCTCCATGACACGCTTCACCAGGGCGTCGCGGTTGATCGCGAGCGACAGGGCCTTTCGCACTCGCGGGTCCTTGAGCGGGTTCGCCGCCAGCGGCTTGCCGTCCTTGGCGGTGACAAAGGGCGATACGTCGCGCGCGGAGTCCAGGGCGATGTAGTGCACCAGCGCCGCAGCGCCGCGGTACAGGGCGAAGCGACCCTCCTTGCGCAGGCGCTCGAGGTCAGGAATGGGAACCGCGTCGATGGCGTCGACCTGCCCAGAGAGCAACGCAGCGAGGCGAGTGGGGTCCTTGGCGATCACGCGCTCGGTGACCTTCGCCCAGTGCGGCTTCGGGCCCCAGTACTTGTCGTTGCGCTCGACCACCAGGCGCTCCCCGTTCACCCACTCCACCAGCCTGTAGGGGCCCGTGCCGATGGCGGCCTTGCCGGAGTTGAAGTCCGCCGTTGTCGCACCCTTGGCCGCCTTGGCGGAAATGATCCAGACGTTGGAGAAGTCGTTCGGCAGCTGGGGGTTCGGCTCCTTGGTGCGAACGACGATGGTGTGGTCGTCCACCTTGGTGATTTTCTCGATACCCCTCGTGTACTGGGAGAAGGAGTTCGGAGAGTTGGGCACATTGGGTACCCGCTCCACGGTGAAGAGGACGTCGTCCGCCGTGAACGGCGAGCCGTCGTGAAACATGACGCCCTTGCGCAGCTTGAATTCCCAAGTGAGGTTGTCGACCAGCTTCCAGGATTGCGCGAGCGAAGGCTGCGCCTTGAGCTTGTCGTCAAGCACAACGAGCTTGTCGTAGAGGTACTCGTGCGACGACCCGGTCGGGAAGGCTGCAAAAAAGTGCGGGTCCAGCGTGTTGAGCTCGAGCTTGGTGCCGAGCATGAGGCTTTGTGCCAGCGCTGGCGTGAGCAGGCAGCAAGCGAGCACAGCGAGCAGTCGTCGTAACATGGCTACGTTTTCCCTGGTGTCGGACATGGTGTCAGACGCCGCCGCCTGACCTCGTAATCTTCCCACATCCCACGCCCATGACTGCACCCCGAATCGCCCTTGGCGCCTTCATGCTGGAGTCGAACGCCCACTCCCCCATCGCCACTCGGGCGGAGTTTGCCGCCAACTACCTCCAGTACGGGCAGGACATCCTGCGCGACCTGGCTTCCGACGCACCGTCCGGCCCCAAGACCCTCTCGGGGTTCTGGGAATCCATGAATGCGTCCGGCCCGTGGCAGCCGCTGCCGCTGCTGGGAGCAGCGGTCAGCGCCAGCGGGCCGATCGACCATGCCTTCTTTCTGGAGGTGGCCGACGGGTTCGAGTCTCGGCTGCGGGCGGCCATGCCGGTGGATGGGGTGTTCCTGTCGCTGCACGGCGCAGCCATCGGAACCGGCGAGGTGGACCCGGACGGCGTGATCCTCGAGCGTGTTCGGCGGGTGGTGGGGCCTGACATCCCCATCATCGCCACCCTGGACCTGCACGCGAACGTTTCCCGTCGCATGGTCGATGCCGCGAGCGTACTGGTGGCCTACCGCACCAACCCGCACGTCGATATGGCGGAGCGCGGCGAGGAGTCCGCAGGCCTGATGCGCGAGATCCTCGCGGGCACGAAACCGACGGCTGCGTACGTGAAGCTGCCCCTTATCCCGCCATCCGTCACGCAGAACACCAAGAGCGGCCCTTACGCGGACATCATCACCTATGGCCAGTCGAAGGTCGACGCGCGGGTGATGAACGTGTCCGTGGTCAGCGGCTTCTCCCTCGGGGATACGCAGAAGAACGGGATGAGCATCACCGTCACGACCCGCAACGACGCGGCCCTCGCGCAATCACTCGCGAAGGACATTGCCCGCACCTGTTGGAACGATCGGCACCGCTATGTCCCGAAGCTGACCACGCTTGAGGAGAGCACCAAGCTCGCGGTGGCCTGCGGGCGCGACCCCCAAAAACCCGCGCTGCTGTTCGCCGACGTCGCCGACAACCCCGGCGGTGGCGGCCGCGGCAATACCGTGTGGATCCTCGAGGCCTTCCACAAGGCTGGCGTCGAGGGCGCGTTGCTCGGTGTGTTTTACGACCCGACGCTGGCTGCCGAGGCGCACACGCTGGGCCAGGGCGGCCGGTTCAAGGCCCGTTTCAACCGCGACGAGACGCACCCGCTCTCCGGCCGCTTCGAGGCCGAAGCCGAGGTTGAAGGGCTGCACCACGGCAGCATCGTCGGCCGGCGCGGCATCTCCGCGGGCCACACCATCATGCTGGGCCCCATGGCACTGCTTCGTGTGGGCGGCATCCGCGTCGTGGTGATCAGCGTGCGCCAACAGTGCAAGGACACCGCCATGTTCGAGGTGTTCGGCCTCGACATCGCAGCCGCGCGCTCTGTGGTGGTGAAATCCCGTGGCCATTTCCGCGCCGCCTTCGACCTGCTTTTTTCCGACGACCGCATTGTCGAAGTGGACGTGCCCGGGCTCACCACGCCGGTGCTCACGCGCGTGCCTTACCGCGACGTGCCGCGGCCGATTTTCCCGCTTGACCCGGAGATGTCCTGGTCGCCCTGAAGCAGCTTCAGCGCCGCGGAGCGTGGGAGACGAAGAACAGCCCGTGCGGCGATTTGCCGACCGGGATCTGCCCCACCACCTGCTTGGTCTTAAGGTCCACGATCGTCACCGCCCGGATCCACCGCGAGGTGATCCAGAGCTGGCTGCCATCGGCTGTGACCTCCATGCAATCCGGGCCGCCCGGCACCTTGAACGTCTCAGTCACGGAGAGCGTCTGCTGATCGATGATCGACACGGTATTGGCCACCCGGTTGGTGACGAACAGGTGACGCCCGTCCCCCCGTGCGGCGAAATTGTGGGCGCCAAGGCCCGTGGGGATTTTCTTCACCAGCTTGCGCGCCCGCCAATCGAACACTTCCACCTGGCTCTCGCCCATGATGCCGATGAGAAGGTGCTTGTCGTCCGGCGTCATCCAGATGCCCGCGGGCTGCTTGCCCGTCGGCATCTTCCAGGCAATCTCCTGCCGCTCGAGGTCGATGGCGACAAACTCGTGTGACTCCTGCAGCGTGACGAAGGCCATCTTGCTGTCGGCCGTGAAGGCGATGTGGCTCGGCACCCTGGGCGCGGGCAGGCGCTTCGCAAGCTTGAAGCCGTCTGCGTGATAGATGTCGATGCGGTCCAGCCGGTTCGAGGCCGACAAGAACCACTTTCGATCCGGCGAAAAGCCAATGTGATACGGGTCGCTGATGGCGGGAATACGGCGCAGGACTTCGCCTGACAGCGGGTTGAGGAACACGAGGTCGTCGCTGGCGGCATTGGCAACCAGCAATTCCTTGCCGTCCGGCGTGAGCAGCAGATGGTGCGGCTCCTTGCCGACAGGGATCCGACGCAGCTCTTTCCTCGCAATGGGATCCACGACGGACACGGTGCCGTCGCCGGAGTTGAGGACGATCACCCTCTCGCCAGGCGCAAACGCGCCCGCATCCTGGAATGTGACCGAGAGAAGGCCAACAAGAAGCAATTTCCCGATATTTTTCATAGGCTTATGTTAGCATCCCCGAGCTCGCCAAATCGCTGCCATGAACCCCAACGTGCCCATTCGGGGGCCGATCCCGATCCGCCACTGCAACATCTGCGGCTCTCCGGTCGTGCACCGGGTGCCTGACGGCGACAACGCTCCGCGAGCCGTGTGCTCCGCCTGCGATCACATTCAATATCAGAACCCGAAGCTGATCGTCGGTTCCGTTCCAGTTTGGGAAGACAGGGTCCTGCTGTGCCGGCGCGCCATCGAGCCCCGGCACGGCAAGTGGACGCTGCCCGCAGGGTTCATGGAAAACGAGGAAACCGCCGCCGAAGGCGCGGCACGCGAAGCCATGGAAGAGGCCAATGCGCGCATCGAAGTGGAGCAGCTCTACACATTCTTCTCGGTGCCGCACATCAGCCAGGTGTACGTGATGTTTCGCGCGCGGCTGCTCGACCTGGATTTTTCCCCGGGCCCTGAAAGCCTCGAGGTGAAGCTCGTGCGCGAGGACGAAGTGCCGTGGGACGAGCTCGCCTTCACGAGCGTACGCCGCACGCTGCAGCACTTCTTCGCGGATCGGCGCGCCGGCGCTTTCCTGCCGCGCTTCGACGACGTGCGGCCGCCGGAGCGCTAAGCCCGGCGAGCACCATGCCCCGTCAACACCCAACCGCCGTCAGCCCCTTGCGCCGCCGGCTTCTGGGCGCAGCCGCGAGCTCGCTGCTCATCCCGCCTCACGCGCAATCCGCCTCATCGCTGGCTGTCCAGCCTGCCGCATTCGAGGTGACCGCCGATGGCGCGCTGATCTGGGCGTCCGGCCATTCGGGCGTATCGCTCGCCGTCGACGTGGCGCGACAGGAGTCGATGCACGATGCCCGGCGCGTGGTTGCAACGACGCTCACGCCGGAGAACGATTTCACCGGCGCCGTTGCCATCGACAGGCTGTCGGCGGACACGGCGTGGTTCTACCGATTGGTGGATGCGCGGTCCGGTGCACCCGTGTCGCGAACCGGCCGCTTTCGCACGGCGCCATCGACGCCGCGGCCCTTCAGCTTCGCCTGGTCGGGCGACATGCAGGAGCAATACCAGCCCTTTCGCCTGTTCGAGGCGATGGGAAGACGTGGTCCCGATTTCTTCCTGCTACTGGGCGACACCGTCTATGCGGATTCGCCCCTCGCCCAGTTCTACCCATCGCTTCGGCACTACCGCAGCAAGCATTACGCCAACCGGCGGGACCGCCACCTGCAGGATTTCCTGTTGAGCCACCCCACCTATGCGATCTGGGATGACCACGAGACGGAGAACGACGCGCACAGCGGCCACCCGCACATGCCCCTGGCTCGCCGCGTGTTCCGGGAATACTGGCCCTGCCAATCCCTCGCGGACGATGGGCTGTACCGTCGCTTCGCCTGGGCGGGCGTGGACTTCTTTATCCTCGACACGCGCAGCTACCGGTCGCCGCAGAACGTCGAGGACGGCCCTGGGAAAACCATGCTCGGCCCGGCGCAGAAGGCGTGGTTTCTCGAAGCCCTCTCCGCTTCCACGGCGCCGTTCAAGTTCGTCGCCACGCCTACGCCATTCCAGGGCGGCGGGCAAGACACCTGGGGCGGCTACCGTGCCGAGCGTGACGAGATCGTCGCGCACCTTCGCGCGCGCAAGATCCGCGGCGTCGTGTTCCTGACCGCCGACTATCACCTCGCCCGAGAGTGGGCGAACCCCAGGATGCCGTTTCGCGACTTCATGGCGGGCCCCATCGCCACGCGGGGCCACTACTGGTCGTCCCCCCTCACCCGTGAGCGCAACGACAAGGCGGGGATCTTCCACTACGACGGCTACAACTTTGGCCTGGTGAACGTCGACCCCGGCGCTGGCACAGGAGAGGTTTCTTACGTCGACCAGCACGGCAAGACATTGCACACGGTCGCCATCACCGCCTGACCGTATTGGTGGACGATGCCAGCGCGATTACTTCCCTTTCCGCAATCACGAACACCTGGTCGCCGCGCTTAGGCCGCACGACGGCCGACCCGGTGAAGGCGCCAAACGCAGGCAGCACGCCCACGCGGGCCCCGAACCAGAAGCACGGCAGCCGCAGTGATTGCCGGCCCGTCTCCGTGAGGCGCACCGCAGGATGGATGTGCCCCGCCAGCGCGTAGCCACCGCGAACGGGCGCGGGCTCATGCACGAGGCCAAAGGGACCGAGGCCGGTGCCCGGGTCAACGCATTCGATTCCCCAATCGCTCGGAGGATCGCCCGCGCGGTCGTCGTGATTGCCTCGCACGAGCGTGATCGAGAGCAACGCGCGCGAGCTACGCCACCTCCGGAACCGCGCGAACGTCTCGGCCGACCGCCCGTCGCGGCTGTGCAGGAAGTCGCCAAGGATCACGAGCTTCGCAGCACCCGTCTTGTCGAGCGCGTCACCGAGCCGCTGCAGGTTCTCATCGGTGGTGGCCTCTGAAACCGGAATGCCCGAGCGCCGGAAACTCGCTGCCTTGCCCAGGTGGAAGTCCGCAATGAAGACGACGCCGCCCCCGGGCCACCAGGCAGCACGCTCCGGCAGCAGTTGAAGTCGCTCGCCCTGAATGTCACAGGGCGTCACGAGAAGAGCTCCGGCTGGGTCGCGCCAGCCATCTCGCCGCAGGCCTCGTCATACTCCAGCTGCATGCGGCGCACGCGGTCGGCGAGTTTTTCGCTGGAGAGTTTTTCGCGCAAGCGCGCCACCATCAGCGGAAACGCGAACGGGGACGGCCGCCGGGTCTGGCGCACCACGACAAGCGAAGCAGCCAGTTGCCGCATCGCCCTGCCCAAGCGGGAAAGCTCCAACTCGCGCTCGAGCACCTCGCGCTCGGCCTGCGCAAGCAGCGGGTTGCCGGCGTCCCACCGCTTGAACACATCGAACAAGAGGCCACTGGTCGCTTGCACCTGCCGCGCACTCTTGGGCTGGCCCGGATACCCCTGAAAGACGAGCCCCGCCACACGGGCGATCTCCCGGAACTGGCGACGGGATAGCTCTGCGGCATTGAGGCTGGCGATCAAGTCATCCAGAAAGCCCTTGTCGGAAAGCAGCCCCTCGCGAAGCGCTGGCCCCAGTTCGACTTTCACGCGGGAAAGCAATTCGAAGCCGTAATCGTTGAACGCGAGGGAGAACGACGCCGGCTCCCGCCTGGCGAGGCGGAAGGCAACCAGCGCCGAGAGCCCGACGTGCGCGTGACGCCCCTCGAATGGATAGAAAAACAGGTGATGGCCCTCACGGCTCTGAGACTGCTCCACCAGCAACTCGCCGCGCCGGGGAATGCGCGAGACGCTCTGCTGCAATCCGAGCAGCCGCGAGATCGCACCCACCTCAGGCTCCTTGGCGTGGCCATCGAGGTAATCCTCGAGCAAGTCGCGCAGGCTGTCGGCGAGCTCCGACGAGAGCGGGCTCTTGCCGCCCTGCCAGCGAGGCACCGTCGCCGCCCCCGCCTTGGCGGGGCGCACGAGCGCCGTCATGTTCTCGACGCGCACAAGCTCCAGCGCGTGGCCTGCGAAGACGAAGGCGTCGCCCGGCGAGAGCCATGCGATGAACGATTCCTCGACATGACCCAGGCGGCGGCCGCGAACGAATCGCACGTCGATCGAAGCATCCGAAAGAATGGTTCCGACAGCCATGCGGTGCCGCCGCGCAATTTTCGCGTCTCGCACGACATGCCAGCCATCCACTTCCGTCACGCGCTGGTATTCGGGATACGCCTCCAGCGAGGAGCCACCGCGGCAGACAAAATCGAGAGCCCACCGCCATTGCCCGTCGGAGAGCTCCCGGAAGGCGCGCGTTGACCGAACCTCCCCGAGCAATTCCCCTGCTACGAAGCCTTCGCCTGAAGCAATCGTCACCAGGTGCTGCGCGAGCACGTCGAGCGGCTGCTCCACGGGCCGGCGGGCTTCGATCTTGCCTTCAGCCGCCGCTCGTCGCGCGGCAGCCCCCTCGAGAAACTCGAGCGCGTGCGTCGGAACGCACGTGACGCGACTCACCTGCCCTGGCGAATGGCCCGAGCGGCCTGCCCGCTGCAGCAGGCGCGCGACGCCCTTGGGGCTTCCCACCTGGAGCACCCGCTCGACCGGCGAGAAATCCACCCCGAGGTCGAGGCTCGAGGTGGTGACCACCGCCTTCAGGTTGCCAGCCTTGAGCTCGCGCTCCACCCACCGCCGCGCCTCCGGGTCGAGGGAGCCGTGGTGCAATGCGACCAACCCTGCCCAGTCAGGCCTTGCCTCCAGCAGACCCTGGTACCAGATCTCCGCCTGGGAGCGCGTGTTGGTGAAGATGAGCGTCGAGCGCGAGCCCTCGAGCGCGGCCACGACGTCGGGCAGCATCACGAGGCCCAGGTGGCCCGCCCAGGGGAACCGCTCCACCTCGGCTGGAATGAGCGTGTCAATGTCGATCCGTTTGTCGCTCACGCCACGCACCAGGCGGCCGGGCGCGCCGGCGAGGAGCGCATCGAGCGCCTCAGGAAGGTTGCCAAGCGTGGCCGAGAGGCCCCATGTCCGCAAACCCGGGTTCCAGCGCCGCAGCCGCGCAAGCGCCAGCTCCGCCTGAACACCCCGCTTGCTGCCGAGGAGCTCATGCCACTCGTCCACGATCACGGCCGTAACGCTGGCGAGCCGGGTGCGTGCGTCGGCAAGCGAGAGCATCAGCGACAGGCTCTCGGGCGTGGTGACGAGCACCGACGGGAGCTTGCGCGCCTGCTTCGCCCGCTCTGCAGGCGACGTGTCGCCCGTGCGAAGGCCGACCGTCCAGCCCAGACCCGAGCCGGCGAGCGCTCGCTCGAGCGACAGGGCCGTGTCGCCCGCCAGCGCGCGCATCGGCGTCAGCCAGAGCACCCGCAAGCCCGAGGGCGCGAGGTCACCGCGGGCCTGCGCCTCGGCCACGGGCCCGAGGAACGCCGCGAGCGTCTTGCCCGAGCCGGTCGCGGAATGAATCAGCCCGGACTCACCGTCGCGGTAGGCGGCCCAGACCTCGCGCTGAAACGGGAACGGCGTCCAGCCTCGCTCCGCAAACCAGCGCTCGAGCTGTTCAGGCGGCGCGTCAGCCGCAACGGCTGGCTCCGTCACGCCCATAGCTGCTGCGCCGTGAGAATGGTTGAGGCATGAATCGCCACGGTGTCGCCAATGTCGTTGCCGTAGCCCCCCGCCATCGCGATGGCCACGGCAACGCCCTCCTGCTTCAATCGCCCCAGCACGAGCCTGTCCCGGGCCGCGAGCCCCTCGCGAGTCACCGCCAGGCGCCCGAGCCGGTCGCCCTCGTGCGGGTCTGCCCCGGCGAGGTAGATCGCGAGCTGCGGGCGCGAGCGCGCCAGCGTCTCCTCCAGGCCCCCGCCCAGCGCGGCAAGGTACAGCTCGTCCCCTGTGCCATCGGGCAACTCGATGTCGAGGTCGCTCACCTCCTTGCGGAAGGGAAAGTTGCGCGCCCCGTGGATCGAGAAGGTGAACACGGAATCATCGCCGCGAAGAATCGAAGCGGTGCCGTTGCCCTGGTGCACGTCGCAGTCGATGATGGCGACGCGCGCGAGGCCCGCCTCGGCCTGCATCGTCCGCGCGGCGATGGCAGCATCGTTGAAGACGCAAAAGCCTTCACCGCGGTCCCGGAAGGCGTGGTGCGTGCCGCCCGCGAGGTTCGCTGACCAGCCCTGCGTCAGGGCGTCGCGCGCAGCCGCGATGGTGGCCCCTGCCGAGCGACGCGAGCGCTCCACCATCGCCAGCGACCACGGAAACCCGATGGCCCGGACCTCTGCCGGGCTCAAGCTTCCCGACACCACGCGAGCCAGGTAATCGCGGTCATGCGCGCGAAGGATCTGCGCATCGGTGGCGCCATCGGGGACGCGAAAGGCCTCCGGCGCAAACGCGCCGCTTGACGCCAAGGCGTCACGCAGCCGCGCGTACTTCTCCATCGGGAACCGGTGCCCCGGTGGCAGCGGCAGGACGAAGTGGTCGGCGTAGTAGAGCGTCACCGGCCCAGCGGCAGGGCCCTGCCCTCCGACGCCGCGGGCGCGCGCACGCCCAGCACGGAAGCGATGGTGGGCGCCACGTCCGCCATGTCGGCTCGCGTGTCGATGCGGCCCGGCTTGACCCACGCCGGCCCCCAGAAAAGGATCGGCACGTGGGTGTCGTACGGGTGGGGTGAGCCGTGCGTCGTGACGCCGCGCGATGACGAGCGCATCCAGTTGGGCTTCATCACCACGTGAAGGTCTGGCGAGCGCTCCGGGTACCACGCCTTGCGAACGGCGGGAAGATGGGGCCCGTCAGCGGGGGTGTGCCCCTCGATTTCGGCCCTTGTGTACGCCGCCTCCACGCCCTCTTCCCGCAAGACGAGGCGCTTTGCCTCGGCGGCGATGGCATCACCGCTGACACCACGGGACTTGAGCAGCGCGCGATCGAGCAACAGGCCGCCTGCGCTCCAGCCTCGCACCCAGCTCCCTTCGCCGAAGCGCGCCGCGAGGCCCGCGTTGATGCGGGCGACCGATTGCGCCGGATGCAGGCGCCCGCCGTCCTCGCCACGACTGCGGGCGAACTCCGGATACGGCATGAAGCCGTGGTCAGTGACAAGCACGGCGAGGTAGCGATCGGCGCCGACGGTGCGGTCCAGGTCGCGGAAGAAAGCGGCGAGCAGGCCATCCACCTGCAGCACATGGTCGTGCGACAGGCGGGACTCGGCGCCCCACGCGTGGTTCACGTAATCGTGGCTTGAAAGGCTCACCGCCAGGATATCGGGCGCCCCATCGCCGCCGAGCCTCTCGCCGACGATCGCTGCACGGGCGAAGTCGAGCGAGATGGCATCGAGGAACGGCCCGTAATAGAGGTCGGCGTAGAAACGCGGCCCCGGCGCCTCCTGGCCCTCGCCCGGCACCCGCGGCAACTTGCCGCCAGGCGCCATCCACGGCTGCGCATCGGGCACGGAACGGGCATACGCCACGTCGGGCAGCAGCGGCTCCCACGCCTTGCCGAAATAGCGGTCCGAAGGCTTTGCGCCGTTAAACGCCTCGACCCAGGCGGGGTGAGACTCCATGTAGCGAGTTGTCGAGGAGAACCCACCCGTTTCCGGCAGGTAAACGTAAGCGGTGCCTGAACGCCCCGCAGGCAGCACCGCGCCCCGGTCCTTGCCGGATATCGCGATGACCTTGGACTCGGGATTGGCGGCACGCAGCACATCACCCAGGGACTCGGCCCTCAGGTTGCGCGGGCCCGTGCCCAACGCCCGCGCCTTCGGCTGGGCGATGAACCGGTACGAAGGGTCGGCAGCGCAGTAGACCTCGGCGCCCGTCTCGGGGTCGCGCCACTCGTTGCCGATGATCCCGGTCCGGTGCGGGTAGGCGCCCGTGAGCAAGGTGGCATGCCCCGCGCCCGTCACCGTGTAAGCATGGGAGTAGTGCGCGTCGCTGAACCACGCGCCCTTGTCGAGGAAGCGGGCCAGGCCGTCCGGGGCGAGCTGGTCGCGATACGCCGTTACCTGCCACTGGGGCAGCCCATCCACGACGATCATCACCACCAGGCGGGGCGGCAGCGTGCCTGCAGGGCGCGTGGCGCAACCGGCGAGCGCCAGGACCGAGAGGCCGAGCGCAGTTGCGCGGGCCAACTGCAAGGAAAGTCGTCTCATGGCAGCCGAGTTTATTAGAATTTCCCCGTGCCATTCGCCTATTACGACCGCCTCTCACCTGCCCGCCAGCGGGTCTATCGCCGCAGCGACGAGATCACCCGGATTGCAGTGCCCGACCTGGGGGCGTTGGAGCCTCTGGCAAGGGCCATCGAGCCCGCGCTGGGATCGGGCGAACCCGCTCTCGCGCAGGCCGCCTGCGCCCGGCTGATCGACGCTCTCAATGCGCAGATGAAAACGCCCGCGGTGCGAACCCGCGTTCTCGCGCGGCGCCCGACCGACGCCGGCGGCGAGCTGCACGGCCTCTATGAGCCGGACAACGGCGAGGGCCCCGCTCGCATCAGCGTCTGGATGCGCACCGCGGCGCGCGACGACGTGGTGAAGTTCCGGACCTTCCTGCGCACCCTGGTGCACGAGTTCTGCCATCACCTCGACTACGAGCTCTACAAGCTGCCCGAAACCTTCCACACCGAAGGCTTCTACGCGCGGGAATCGGCGCTGGTACGGGCGTTGCTCGGGGAGCTGCCCGCGACCGCTTAGGAGCCGGGGCGGCGACGGGGGCCGTCGTCGTGGCTGCGCGGGTCCTCGAGGGGCTCGAGGTGGATCAGCACCTCGGCGTGCGTGACTGCCGCCTCGATTTCGCGCTCGATACGCTCGGCCAGGTCGTGGCCCCGCTGCACGGTCCAATGGCCGGGCACCAGAACGTGCACGTCGACATAGCGCTTCCAGCCCGCCACGCGCGTGCGCAGTCGGTGGAAATCCGCCCCCTCGGTTCGGGCCGATTCGAGAATCTTCTCGATGGACTCCCGGTGCTGGCTCTCGATAGCGCGGTCCATGAGCCCATCGAACGAGCGCCGGATGAGGGAGCCACCCGTGAAGAGGATCTGGATCGCCACCGCGATGGCGATGAGCGGGTCGAGAATCAGCCAGCCCGTGGCGTACACCACCGCCACCCCGGCGATCACGCCGACGGTGGTCCAGACGTCCGTCAGTAAGTGCCGGGCGTCGGCCTCCAACGTGATCGAGTGGTGCTCGCGAGCGCCGCGCAGCAGCAGCCATCCACACAGGAGATTGGCCCCGGCCGCCACCACCGAGAGCGCGAGGCCGATGGCTTCCTGCTCGAGAGGCTGGGGCGAAATCAGCCTCGGCACTGCGGTCCAGATGATGGCTCCGGCGGCCACGAAGATCAGCGCGCCCTCGATGCCGCTCGAAAAGTACTCGGCCTTCTCGTGGCCGAAGTTGTGGTCTTCATCCTCGCCTGCGTGCGCATAGGTGAGCGCCACCAGCGCGATGAGCGCCGCAGCCAGATTCACGCCAGACTCCAGCGCGTCCGACAGCAGCCCCACGGAGCCTGTATACAGGTACGCCCCCGCCTTGAGCGCCATCGTCAGCAACGACGTGGCGAGCGAGACGAGAATGTAGAAGCGCGGCGAGCGCGGGGCGGGTGTGGCCGGCACGGCACTCATGGCTTCGATGCCCCCGCCGCCAACTCGGGACGGCTTCGAAAATGCTCGAGCGCCTCGGGGTTGGCCAGCGCCTCGGCATTCTTCACCGGCAGTCCGTGCACCACCGCGCGCACCGCCAGCTCGACGATCTTGTTCGACTTGGTGCGCGGGATGTCGGGAACCTGCAGGATCACAGCCGGCACGTGGCGCGGCGTGGCATTGGCGCGAATGGTTTGCTTGATGCGCTGGGTGAGCGCCTCATCGAGGGTGAGGCCCTCCCGCAAGCGCACGAAGAGGACCACGCGCACGTCGCTGTCCCATTCCTGCCCGATGACGATGGATTCCACCACTTCATCCAGGCGCTCCACCTGACGATAGATTTCGGCCGTGCCGATACGAACGCCGCCCGGGTTCAGCACCGCATCCGAGCGCCCATGGATCACCATGCCATCGTGCGCGGTGATCTCGCTCCAGTCGCCGTGCCGCCATACGCCGGGATACGTTTCGAAGTAGGCCGCGCGATATCGGGCCCCATCCGGGTCGTTCCAGAAGCCGAGCGGCATGCTGGGGAACGGCGCCGTACAAACGAGCTCGCCCTTGCCGGTGGTGAGCGGCTTGCCGTCGTCACCCCAGACCTCCACCTGCATGCCGAGCATGCGACCCTGCAGCTCGCCGCGCCAGACCGGCCGCGTGGGCACGCCCCCCGCGAAGCAGGCCACGAGGTCCGTGCCACCGCTGATCGACGAGAGGCACACGTCCTGCTTCACGTCGCGGTAGACGTAATCAAAACCTTCCGGCGCGAGGGGCGAGCCAGTGGAAAAGATCGTGCGCAGGGCCGCGAGACGATGCGTCTGCGCGGGCTTCACGCCCGCCTTGCCGATGCCGTCGAGGTATTTCGCCGAGGTCCCGAAGTGGGTCATGCCCTCCGCGTCGGCGAAATCGAAGAGGATCGTGCCGTTCCGGAGCATCGGCGAGCCATCGTAGAGCAACAGCGTCGCGCCCGAAGCCAGGCCCGTGACGAGCCAGTTCCACATCATCCAGCCGCAGGTGGTGAAGTAGAAGAGCCGGTCGCCGCGATTCACGTCCCCGTGCAGCTGGTGTTCCTTGAGATGCATGAGAAGCACGCCACCCGCGCCGTGCACGATGCACTTTGGCACGCCGGTCGTTCCGCTCGAATAAAGGATGTACAGCGGGTGGTTGAAGGGCAGCGAAGCGTAGGCGACCTCGCGTGCGGCGAAGGGGGCGAGGAAGTCCGCCAGCATTGCAGCGCGTGCGATTCCATCGACGGCGCCCGTGCCGGCATAGGGCACGACGACGAGCTTTGCGAGCCCCGGAAGCTGCGCGGAAACCTGCGCCAGCCGGTCTCGGGTGTCGATCACCTTGCCGTTGTAGAAGTACCCGTCACAGCCCACCAGCACCTTTGGCGCCACCTGGCCGAAGCGGTCCAGCACGCCCTGGACGCCGAAATCCGGCGAACAGGATGTAAAGGTCGCGCCAAGGCTTGCGGTTGCCAACATCGCGATGATCGTCTGCGGATGGTTGGGCATGAAGGCTGCCACGCGGTCGCCCTCGCCCACTCCGGCGGCGGCCAGGGCCTGCTGCAGGCGGGAGACGGCAGCGAGGAGCTCGCGGAAGGACCAGCGCTCCCGGACGCGATCCTCGCCCCAGAAGACCAGCGCTTCGTCGTCCGCCCCGCGGGGGCGCAGGAGGTTTTGCGCGAAGTTGAGACGCGCGCCGGGAAAGAAGCGGGCCCCGGGCATCTGGCTTCGGTCGACGAGCACTTCGGTCCCTTGTGATTCGGCGATGACACCACTGAATTCCCACACCGAGCGCCAGAAGTCGTCCATCCGGGCCACCGACCAGCGATGCAACTCGGCGTAGTCGGCGAAGGCGACACCGTGACGCTTGGCAAGCAACTTCCCGAACGCCTCGAGCCGCGAATGCGATACCCGCTCCGCAGACGGCGTCCAGAGTGGCAATTCGGCGGGCGCTGGCTTGAGCATCGTCCCGGCCTCAGTCCAATGCGCCCTCGGTGCGACGCTCGTCCTCAGCCGTCGTGACGGCAGCGGCGATGGCTGCCTCTACCCCGCGAACCATGGTGGCGAGGGCCATTGCCGGGGCGCCGGGGCGAGCGACCGCCTGGGTGTCCAGCCACGGCACGTGGATGAAGCCCGCACGGGCCCCACCGCCCCTTGCGGCCAGGTAATGCAGCACGCCGTAGAAAAGATGGTTGCAAACGAATGTGCCCGCGCTGTTTGACACTTCCGCGGCAACACCGGCCTCCCGGATAGCCGACGCCATCACCTTGATGGGCACGGTCGCAAAGTAAGCGGCCGGGCCCGGCGCGGCGATGGGCTCGTCGATCGGTTGCGCGCCGGCGTTGTCGGGGATCCGTGCGTCGTCGACGTTAATGGCCACCCGCTCGACCGATAGCGCGCTGCGACCGCCTGCCTGGCCCAGCAGCAGGACCACCGCGGGCGACACGCGAGCGATCTCTGTGGCCACGACTTCGATCGCCGTTCGGAAAGCCGTGGGCACGCGCAGCGTGTGGATGCGCGCCGGGCCGATGGCCGCCGGCAGCGCGCGGCAGATTTCCCAGGACGGGTTCACGTCCTCGCCTCCGAAGGGCTCGAAACCGGTGACTAGTACGCCGCCCAAGGGCACGGCGGCCAGTGTCACGTCCACCGCCTTGGCGGCCTTCGGGGAGCGGCTGCGCGGCGCGCGCGGCTTGCGGGCAGCCGTCATGACACCGCCCCGGAATGCAGCATCTCCACGTGCGGGATGCCGTCCTCGTCATAGGGCTCGGACACCGTCTTGAACCCGAGGGACTGGTAGAACCGCTCGAGGCGCTGCTGAGCGCCGATGCGAATGGGCTGGCCGGGCCAGAGCGTCGCCGCTCTCGAGAGGGCCTCGATCATCAGTGCGCGCCCATCGCCCCGCCCCCTCGCGAGGGCAGTGGTGATGACGCGACCGATGGAAGCCTCGGCATATTTCACGCCAGGCGGAATGACGCGGCAGTACGCGGCCACCTCGGCGCCCTCACGCGCGAAGAGGTGCCAGCTTTGCACGTCGACGCCATCGACATCCTGGAACACGCAGGCCTGTTCCACGACGAACACGGCGGAGCGCGCCTGCAGGATGTCGTGGACTTCGCGCGCCGTCAGGTCATCGAAGCGCGCGAAGCGCCAGGGCGTCATGACGCAGCTGCGGGCGCCCGCGCGGCAACCTTGGCCAGGTGAAGCCAGGTTTCCACGACCGTGTCGGGGTTGAGCGACATCGACTCGATGCCCTCGGCCATCAGCCACTCGGCGAGGTCCGGGTAGTCGCTGGGGCCCTGGCCACAAATGCCGACGTACTTGCCCTGCCGGCGGCAGGCCTGGATCGCGAGCGACAGCATGCGCTTCACCGCGGGGTCTCGCTCGTCAAAGGCGCCCATGACCAGGCCGGAGTCGCGATCGAGCCCGAGGGTGAGCTGGGTCATGTCGTTCGAGCCGATCGAAAAGCCGTCAAAGTGGCGCAGGAACTCATCAGCGAGGATGGCGTTCGACGGCAGCTCGCACATCATCACGATGCGCAAGCCGTTCTTGCCCCGCTCGAGGCCGTTTTGCTTGAGGATGGCCATGACCTGCTCGGCCTCCTTGAGAGTGCGGACGAATGGCACCATGAGCTCGACGTTGGTGAAGCCCATTTCATCCCGCACGCGGCGCATCGCCTCGCACTCGAGGTCAAAGCTCGCGCGAAAGTCTGGCGCGATGTAACGGGAGGCGCCGCGAAAGCCCAGCATCGGGTTTTCCTCGTGCGGCTCGTAGCGCGCGCCACCGATGAGGTTGCGGTACTCGTTCGACTTGAAATCCGACATCCGCACGATCACCTTGCGCGGCCAGAACGCGGCGGCGATGGTGGCCACGCCCTCGACGATGCGCTCGGTGTAGAAGCTTGCCGGACTCGCGTAGCCACGGGATTGCCGCAGCACCTGCGCCTTGAGGTCCGCCGGTAGCTTGTCCACCTCGAGGCAGGCCTTCGGGTGAACGCCGATGGTGTTGGAGATGATGAACTCGAGGCGCGCCAGCCCGACGCCGTGGTTGGGCAGCTGGCAAAAGTCGAAAGCGAGCTGCGGATTGCCCACGTTCATGGCGAGCTTCACCGGGATGTCCGGCATGCGGTCGAGCGAGATCTCGAGCACTTCGTAATCGAGCTTGCCGGCGTAAATGTAGCCCGTGTCCCCTTCCGCGCAGGAGACCGTCACAAGGTCCCCTTCCTTGAGCGTGCGGGTGGCATCCTCGCAACCCACCACCGCCGGCACGCCGAGCTCGCGCGCGATGATCGCCGCGTGACAGGTGCGGCCGCCGCGGTTCGTGACGATGGCGGACGCCCGCTTCATGACCGGCTCCCAGTTCGGGTCCGTCATGTCGGTGACCAGGACGTCGCCTGCCTCCACGCGGGCAATTTCATCCACGTCCTTCAGGATGCGCACCCGGCCCTGGCCGATCTTGGCGCCGATGGCACGCCCGGATGACAGCACCTCACCGCGCTTGCCGATG
>JAFMJY010000156.1 GCA_017853245.1 Burkholderiales bacterium
GCGGTCGTGCCTTTCGATCTGGCACCGCTCATCGGCCCGTTCGGAGCCGGCCGTGTCGGGAGCCTCATCATGCCGCTAGCGCAATGAGCAACATCGCGTCCTCCTCGTCATCGTTTCTGCGCACTGACCGCCTGCATCACTGCGGCATTGCCCTCGGCGATCTGCTGCGAAAGCTGGGCAATAGCCGCCGCCATGGCGGTAATGCTGTCTGCGGTCGGGTCCACAACCGCGCCGTCCGCGCCCATGTCGAGGCCCTTAGCCCGTAGCGCGCTGGTCTGATCGATCCTGGCCATCTCGCGCCGGTTGCCAAGCTCTGTTTCCATAAGCTGGCCCTTAATCGCTAGCTCGCGCTGGCGGAACTCGGCCTCGCGCGCCTTGATCTGATCCTCGCGGTCCATGCGCTCCATCTCGCGCTGGTGGCGCAACATCTCGCGCTCCTCCTCGCGGGCTGCCTTCTGGTCCTCGCGCTGCGCCTTCATCTGCTCGCGTTCGTCCTCGCGCTGCATCCTGGCCTGCTCGCGTTCGTCTTCGGCCTGCGCCCGCTGCGCTTCCTGGTCCGCCTTCTGCTGCTCGGGGTTCGGCCGGCTCTGCATCTGTGCCATCGCCTGTTCGACCGTCAGCGGGAGCTTGTCGAGCGCGTCTTCGGCCTGCTTGCCGAGCTTGAACTTGCGCGCGAACGCGGTGTAGACCTCGACCATCGTCGGGATCAGCGGCGGCAACGCCTGGCCGGCCGCCACCATGCCCTGCACAAACTGCCCCGTGCCGGCGAGGAACGCGTTCATCTGCTCCTGGTTGCGCGTCATGTCGGCGCGAATCGTGCTGTCAGTTTCGATATCGATGATGAACGCGCGCATGTCGGAGCGGAACGCCTGCAGCGCGAGCGGGAACACCTGCTGCTGCTCGGCCGCCTGTTGCGTCTGCTCGCGGCTCGGCAGACCGCTCTTCAGCATCAAGGTCTGGTCCGAATAGTGCTTGGAATAGATCGCCACCTTGGCCCGGAACACGTCACGGGCAAGCCGCGCAATCTCGTTCTGCCAGTCGGTGATGCGGATCGAGCCAGCCTGCTGCTTGATCTGCGTCTGACCGAGCTTTTCGTTCGGATCGACCTCGCCGCGGAGAATGTCAGCCACGCCGCTGATCTGATCGATAATCGCCTTGACCTCGGCGCGCTGCAGGTAAAGCTGCTGCAACGCCGCAACCGTCGGCTCCATTGGCCAGTGCGCGATGGCCGACGCGAGCCCGCCCGCGCCTTGAGCGAGCGCCGTCGCATCCTTGGCGGCGATGTATTCGCCGTCTTCGCAGGTCCGCAACAGGTTCATGTCCTGATCGAGCCGGGCGTCGTAGATGCCGCGCACCTTGAGCTGCCGGACCAGCGCGTTGATCCGCGACGTGATGACGTTCAACTCGTCCGCCTGCCGGCGATAGGCCTCATAGGGCACCAGCGGGGTCAGGCACGAGACGCGCGTTGCCGGCTGCAAGGGCTTGAAGAACGGGAAGAATTCAGGCAACCCGAGCGGATCGCGGACGACCAGCAAGGGCTGATCCTTGTGCTTCTCGGCAATGAAATAGACCGCCTTGGTGACGCGGTCCCATATCTCATAGACGCGCGTGGTCTTGAGAATGCCGGCATCCTTGATCTCCGGGCCGTCGTCGGTCTGCCCATCACCTCCCGGCGCGATCTTCTCCGCCATGATCGGGTTGAGGGTGGCAAGCTGATCCTTCGGCAGGTCGTGGATTTGCGCAACCCACGGCATCCTAGCCCATGAAGTCGCCGGCCCCCTGACGAAGCGGTCCCAATCGACGCTTTCAACCCGCGTCTCTTGCGCTGCAACCGAGCCGTCCTCCCCCATGTGCGGGGCATAGCGGATGCGCAACACGCCGCGGCCGGTGACGTAGCTGTCGCGCACGATCGCGCGCATCTCGCTGTCGAAATCGTACTCGTCCAGCTCGGTCGCGATCACGCGCTCGGTCAGGTCCACGACCATCTTCTCGACCGGCCCGCCACTGTCATGCCGGCGGCGCACGTCGGGAACGGGGGTTGAATTGTAGAGCGCCGGCAGCAGCACTTGGCCGTTGGCGTGCAGCACGTTGTAGGGCGTCGATACCTGCGAGCTCGACTCGTAGACCTGAATGGCCTCCTCGGCCTGCTTGCGCCACTCCTTCTCCTCGGCCCTAGCCGCCTCGATCTTCTTGAGCCACAGCGCGACAAACGATGTCCCGCCGGACAGCGCCTCGAGGTCCGATTCGATCTGGTTCTGATGGCGCTCGGCTTCAGCCATTGGCTTCGCGCTTCCGCTTCTTCATCTCGATGATCTCTCGAATGCTCATGTTCGAATGTACCTTGCCGTCAGGCCCGACCTCATAGATCAGCCTATCCCTCGGCCTCGGCTTCTCCGGCGCGACGGCCAGCTCGCGCCATGCCAGCGCCAGATACCGGAAGGCATCGGCGGAATGCGAGCACCAATCGTGCTTGGGCGTATTCTTGAACGCCTTGGTTTTCTCGTCGAACTCGGCGTGATACTGGCGCAACGCCTCCATGCCGTAGCGGCAACGGACCTCGTCGAACCACACGCGCGGGAACGTCACGCGAGCGGCGTTGATGCCGTCCATCAGCGTGTGCGCGGGGACGAGGCGCGGCACCATCCCGAGGCTTTCGAGGGTTTCAACGCGGGTCCTGCCGGTCTCGAGGCTTCTGACCTTGGCGTCGTGCGGCACCCAGCAGACGGGCTTGCCACCGTAATCGTAACCGCGGGCTTTGATCTCTGCCGCATAGTGTGGAAGCGGCTGCGAGTGATTTTCATAGTGGTCGATCACCCTGATCTCAGCCCCGCACGCCTGCCAGAACCAGATCGCGGTGCTGTCCCCCATGCCCAGGTCCCACGCGGTCTGCACCGGCACGCCGGGTTCGGGGTCTACCTTCCTGATCCGCCCTGCAGCCGCGGCCTCCGCCATCTCGCGGCCGAAGTAGGCGCCCAAGATCGCGGCATCGAAGCTGCACTCGAACTCCTGCTCGTACTGTTCCGGCGTCAGCATCTTGCGGGCGTCGGCCAGCTCCTCGGCGGCGACAAGCCCGGTTTCAGATGCCTTGAGCATCAGCGTGAACCACGTAGGATCGGCCAACGCCTGGTCCCATATGGTGAAGAAGTCGTTCCGCCCCTTCGGCGTACCGATGAAGGTTGCCTTGCCCTTGCGGTCGGCTAGTGCGGGCCGGACCACAGTTGGCCAGACACGGGGGTCCATGTCTGCAGGCTCATCCAGCACCACAGAGTCCAGGTAGATGCCGCGCATTCGATCGAAATTGTCTGCGCCGTATAGCCGAACTCGCCCCCCATTGGGGTAATCAACTCGAAGCTCGCTCTCGTTGAACTCGACCCCAGGGATCGGCGCCGAGAACTGCTTGAGGTAGTTCCATGCGACATCCTTAGCCTGCGTGAAGTACGGCGCGAGATAGCCGCACCTGGGGTTAGGAAGCGGACAGGTCAACGCGTCCTTTACCAGATCGTTGATGCAGGCGACCGTCTTGCCGGCGCGGCGATGAGCGACGATGCATGCCCACCTCTGCTCCCGCATGTGGTACGGCATGAACTCGCGCCGCGGCTCGTAGGGGATGGTTACGAACCGGCGCTCAATCCGACCCATGTCACGACTGTTTCGATCTTCACGGGCTCGTCACCGCCTTCGACCTTGGTAGAGGCAAGCCTTGGCTTCTCATACGGAAGCGCGCCGATCGCCGCTGCCATACGCGCTTGCAGCGGAAGCGTTGTGTCCTTGTATATCGTCATCAAGTAGGCGTGAGCGTCGCCTTTGAACGGGTCCGGCAACAGACCCTCGACCGCGGCTGCCGCCTGCTCTACTAGCCGCGCCCGTTCCCTTGTGTGCTTGTTGGGAGCGCCCTTCGGCCGTCCCTTTGGGCGTCCGGTGCGGATACCCATTATCCAGCCTCGCTGCCCAATTTTTCCCAATATTTTATTGGGCAACTCGACATTTCTGCCACATATTTAATGGGCACGAGCCCGGCGTCATGAACTAAGCTACGGCAGATGCTAAACATTTCCTTGGCCAACAAATCCCCATTTTTCAGGCCAGGAAACGTCAACTCACACCCCGCTTCCACAAACGCGGTCCATAACCCCACGTAGCGTTGCAGCTCGGATGCGCTCTTGTGCATCACGCGCTTCTGCAATTCCTCCTTGCGAATGGTGGCGCGGCGCTCTGCTTCATCCCGCGTCAACATCCACCCGTAACCGGCCAGAATGTTCGTCAGGTTCGGCGTAAGCGCGATCAGCTCTCTCTCGTGCTCGTAGGCATCCGCCTCATTCTCGTAGCGTTCGACGATTGCCACGACTGGCTCCAGCCCTGCATCCAGGATTTCCCGGATTCTCGCATCCTTCTGAGCGTTC
>JAFMJY010000053.1 GCA_017853245.1 Burkholderiales bacterium
GGCCGTTGCCGATCAGCTTGCCGACGCGCACAGCGATATTCGCCGTGATCGGCTTCTTGCCCCGGATGATATCGTTGAGATGCACGCGGCTGATGCCGAGATGCTCAGCGATCCGCGTCTTAGGCTCGCCGATCGCCTCAATGGCCTCGGCCAGGATCTTGCCGGGGTGCGTCGGGCAGCGGTTCGGGTCTCGCTTGGCGGGATAGCTAGCCATGAGTTGTATCTCCCTAATGGTACTGCTCGAAGTCGACGTTGAGCGCGTCGCCGTTCTCGAATTCGAAGGTGATGCACCACGGGCCGTTGACGTGCACCGTGTAGCGCTTGGGCTTGCCCTGCAGGCCGTGGAATTTCCAGCCGAGCACGTTCATGTCTTCGGGTGCCGCGGCCGCGTCGAGAAACGTGAGACGCGCGAGGATTCGCTCCCGAAAGCGCGTGTCGATCTTTGAGCGGGTGCCCGCCCAAAGGTTCGCCAGCTCTTTGTTGCGGAACGAACGGATCATGAACTAGAGTGTAAGCCATTAGCTTACTGGAAGCAAGCAGCTTCCACCTCTATTTCGTCTTGCCCGCCTTCGATTTGCTCGACGGCTTCCCAAGCCCGAAGTGCTCGCGCAGCGTCTTGAGGATGAAGGCTGAAAGCGGACGCTGGTCGTCCTCGGCCAAGGCCTCGAGGTGGGCCTTTGTCTCCGGGTCAATACGCAGTGTGATCGAATCCGTTTTCTTACTCGGTGCGCTCATGCCCCACTTTGTAAGACAATGGCAGTTGACCGCGCAACCCAATACGCGTAAGACAATGACAGCCGTTGTCTGTCTATGTCTTGCTTGTGAGGTTGCGTCCCATGTTGCTTATCCGTCCCCTTCCCCCAATCCCTCGCGCCGGTTTCAGCTCACGAGCTGGCCGGCGCTTTCTTTTGATCGAACCCCGGCGCCGGCTGATCGCGCCCGCGGTCCAGATCGGCACAATCCGAAAGGCGGTCGCCGCACACTTCGCGGCCGGCGAGGCCTGGGATGGCGCCGCAGATGGCAGCCCGGAGCATCAGGCCTTTCTGAGCACCTGGGCAGCGTGCGAGGCCTTGGCTCGCTCGGTTTTCGAGCCCGAGCCTTCCGCGCTTCCGGATGTCTTCTTGCGCGCCGAAATGCTGACGATGCACTACGGCGACGGCCAGCTTTCAGAACTGCTCGAGGAGGACTGCCCCGCCCATCGAATGCTGGGCGGTCTCCTGCAAGCGCTTTGGAAGGTCGGAGGTGCGGTCAATGTTTGAGAAGATCTCACGCCGCAAGGCGCTTGCCGTGGCGGCCGGTGCGGCCGCTTCCGTGCCTATCGCCCAGGTTCAAGCAACCGGCCATCCGCCGGCGTTCCCGCTCACCCACGATTGCGACCTCGAGCTGATCGAGCTTCGGCGGGCGATCGACGCCTATCAGGCGGCGGTCCGCCACGAAATGCGCATCGAAGGGGAGCCCGGACACGCGGCCGCGGTTGCCGAGAGCGAGGCTCGTGAAAATTTCGTGCAAAGTCTCGTGAGCGACATCCACGAGCGCAAGCCGACGTCCATGCGGGACCTCGCTCTGAGAACGGAGGCCATGCGGCAATGGTTCTTCGACGGGCATAGCGAATGCGTTGGGGAGTGGGCCGATCGCGACACGCAAGGACCTGATTACTGCCTCGCCAAGCTCTACGAAGCGGCGGCGATTCTGACAGGAGGTGGTAATGCGTAAGCCAGCCTGTTGGAACGATCGCGAGGACTATATTTTCAAGATCGAGAAGGTCACATCAACCTTGCGCATCATCGCCGACGCCTGCGGCAATGGGGGGTACACCGGCACCGAGAATGTCGAGGAGGCGCTGAACCTCCTGGCCGATAACACTGCCGATGCGACGAAGCAGCTTCGGCTGGCGCTGTGGCCGAACGAGCAAGAGCCCAGATCGAAGGCCTATCTCGAATACCGGCAGCGCTTCGATGCGTTCTGGGCGGCCATCGATTCCAACAGTGACGTGAAGGTCGACGCGGACGACGCGTTGAGGGATGCGGTCGAGGCCCTGCGCACGCGGCCCGTCAGTTCCTGGTGCGACGTTGCCGAGCTCGGCGTTCTGGCACATGACCATGCGTGGAACCGATACGCAGGGCGCTATATCCCGCGTGACTGCCCCGATGACATTCTCACGGCGCTGATCCTCGGTGTCCTGCAGATGCAGCCAGGCGATGCGCGCCTGCACGAGCCGCCCCCGGGATGGAAGCCGAGCGTCACGGGATCGATCACGATCAGCAATTGAAGCTAGACCCGCGCGTCGCAGTACCCTGCCCTGCCCCGGCTAACGGCGCCCCGCCTCTCTTGCGCCAAAGAGAAGCGGGGCGCTTTCGTTTTCGGATCATGCTGCCAGGGCAGCGCCCCTAACCACAACGTCTTGCCCTTCGGGCTCGACTTCAAGCCCGATCGCGTCGACGATCACGCGAAGCTGTTGGCCGAGTTCCGCCGGCGGCAAGGCCGGCAATGCGCGCTCGGCGCACCATTCCCGATAACGGCCGTGCAGCCTGCGCAGCGATGCGCTGCCATCGGGATCCGGGCGCAGTGCGGCACGCAGGAAGGCTGCAACATGCTCCTGATCGTTCGGCCGCGGCGGAGGCAATGCTGCCTGCTTTTTGCCCTCCCGTTTCGGGGCGGGCGCGGCCTCGAGCGTGACGGGTGCCGTGGTTGCGGCGCTTTCCTCGGAATTTTGCATTCCCTTATGGGTTTGCGTTCCAACGCGGTGCGGGTGCAGCGCCAGCGCGATTGCAATCGATCCTCCGACGACGGCGAGCGAGCGCAGGCCTGCCATGATCAAATCCCAGGCCCAGGGCGCAATCCCGATCTTGGCCGGGAGCGGAGCGGCAGCGCGAGGCGTCGGCATGGCGGCAAGGGCGCTCTCTGCGGCTTTCACGTCTTGCTCGGCCTTGGCGGTTGCCGTCTCGACAGCGCGGCGGGCTTCGGTCACTTCGGCCCCTGCCCGATCCTTGGCGTCCAACAGAAGCTTAGCGCATTCCTTCCGGCAACCTGGTTTCGCGGCTTCGGACACTGCGGCAGCGGCGGCAACGCGCTGCGCCTCGAGCGCTTCCCCTAGGCGCTTCTCTGCGGCCTGGGCAGCGGTTCCTACTGCGGCCTTCGCCTCGGCAACGCGAGCCTCGGCCTTGGCGTATTTCGCGCCTGCCTCTAGTAGAGGGGCGGCGAGCTCGTCGCGCTTGGCGATCTCGCGTTCTGCGTTCGTCGCCAGCCAATAGACTTCGCCGGCGAGCAGACAGAAGCCGAGTAATACGGCGCCGAGGTAACGCTTGTCCTGCCAGCAAATTGCCGCGTAGGCCATGCCCAGTGCCAGCAGCGCGGCAACGGTCATCACGAGCCAGGAATCGGGCGAAGCGTAGCCCCCGGCATGCAACACGTTGGCGTGCGTTGCGGCGGCCACGACGGCGAGGCCTGCGAGCGCGACGATGCCACGCCACACGATTTCCGCTCGGCTCATGCCCCTACCCTCGCTTTCTCGGCCTTCGCGAGAGCGGCGATGGCCGCAATCACGATGTCAGCCTGTGACCACTTATCGGACCCTTCGCGGCCCTCGGCGTTGAACTTGTCGATGAGGGCTTGCGCGAGCGCCTTGGTGTCGTCGTCTACGCGGACGTTGAACTGATGCGGACGCGTCACCTTGCGCTGGCGGCGACCGTCGTTCTTCTTCATCGCGGCCATGCGTTCGGCCTTGGCGCGACGTTTTGGATTTCCATGCGAACCAAAGCCGCCGAGGAGCGCGGCGAATTCGCTACCGTCTTCGATCAGCTCAGACACGGGACTTGGCTCCCCTCTTTGCCTTGGCAAGAACGGCCTTGATTTCCGACCACAGGCCGGAGATCTCGTCGCGCGCGGTCCCGGTTTTGTCGATTTCGGGTCCGGTCTTTCCGGCCGTCATGGCGCCGAGGTAGGCGGCGCGGTGCGTGACGATGGTTTTCGCAACCGGCACCTTGGCAGCCGAGAGGTACTTGCTCGCCGCCTCTGTCGTCTTCCAGCGGGATTCGGCGTCGTTGATCACGCATAGGTGCGCCACGTCAGCGGCGCGGGCCATCAGCACGGCGTCCTCGCTGGCGAGGATGTCGAGAGCGCTAGCACGCAACGGGATGATCACGAGGTCGGAGGCGCCGATTGCATCCTCGATCGTCGTAATGAACGCCGGTGGCGTGTCGATGAACAGAAGGTCGTATTGGGCCTCGTCGATCTCGTCGACAGCCTCGCTGGCCTTCTCCGCATCCATGAATGACAGGTCGTCCCCTGCCCTGCGGTCGAGCCAGCTTTCTAGCGATCCCTGCGGGTCCAAATCGACTAGCGCCACACGCTTCCCCTCGCTAGCAGCCATCACAGCTAGCGCGCTAGTAAGGGTGGTTTTCCCGACACCTCCCTTGCTGGATACTATTGAAATAACTTGCATTTGCGGCCTCAATGTATAGCGTTTTATATAAACGTATAGCGCTAGTATAGCACGGCATACCGCTAGCGTCTATGCCGACTATACCGCTAGCGGTATTAATGAAACGCTAGCGGTATGTGTATAGCGCTAGCGCGTCTTCATAATTGCTAGCGGTTGATGCTTGACGCTAGCGCTTTGTTTGACCGACCTTCCGCGCTGCCGGGCAGGGCTGTCCGGCGCGCCGGCGGCGTGCTACGGACTCGGCATGTCGGGGGACAACGAGCGTCAGCGGGAAGTGATGCGGCTCATCAGGCAAGGCCTGATCGCCTGGGCGCTAGCACATGCCTTGGCCGCGACCATGCTGCTATACGCGATCCATAAACCGGACCCCGCCGGAGCCAAGGCGTGGAGCTATGTCCTGATCGGGCTCGGGCCTGTCACTGTCGCCGGCATTTACCTCGAGGCCCGTGCGATCTGGCGAGGCAAAGAGGATACCGAGTTCGGCGCCGCGATCGGCGCAGCGGCCATCATGGGCGCTGTAGCGCTTCTCGCTTGGTATCTCGGCTAGCGGGCTTCCATCATCTTTCGCGCAAGCCGGCGGTTCGTGCTTTCGCTGCGGAAATCCCAATCAATAGGCGGCGACTGCCGCCAGTATGTGGCGCCTGCCGCTGACGTATAGGGCAGCACGTTGCGCGGCACCGGCCGGGCCTGCTGATCCACCGCTCGGCGCGCGGCTGTCGCGCCGACGGCTTTCGGAATACCGCTATACTCGTAGGCCGTGCGGGCCATCGGGATGGCATCCAACAGCTTGCCCATGAACTGTTTCGAGAGAACGCCCACGCCGTAGCTCGACTTTGACGGGTTCGGGTCCTTGTAGGTGATGCGCTCGAGTTCTCTCGCAAGCCGGCGTATCTGCCCAATCTCGGCCGGTGAGTACAACTCATGGACAAGCGTTCGCTGGCTCGACAGCGCCGCGTTGATGTTGTTGAGCATGACTTGCGGAGAGTGGGGAAGGCCCTTGTTGTTCTGCACGAGGCGCGCCCAATAGGCGATTTTGAGATCCGCGATCGTGTCGCCGGCAATGCGCGGGTCCGCATATTTCTTGAGCGCGGCTTTCATGCTGCGCAGGGCCTCCACGGCGCCGGCCTTGATGGTCGACGGATTTTGAGCCGAAGCGGGGCCGAACAAGATTTGCACCGCGCGCTCGGGGCTGTCGGAGGCTTCCAGCTCGGCAATGAGCTTGGCCGCCGGCGTGTTGCGGCCCTTCACGCTGGGGCTGAATAGGCCCTGCATGGTGCGGGTCGTATCGCGGGCGATGCGCAGGTTAGCAGCCGCCATCGGATCCCCGGCGAGCCGCGATTGCTTGGCGGCTTCGTCGATCCAATCGTTGAACCCGTCATAGATGGCCTTCGCCGCGGCCGTGTCGGTCGGGTCTGCCGCGCCCTTGTACATTCCGAGGAGCTGGCGGCGCATCTCGTCAATCGTTTTGACGGGAGACTGTTGCAGCACCTTGGCGACGGGTTCGTTGAATGCCTTCCCTGCAACATAGTCGTCGATCGCCTTCGCCATGGCCGCGGCCTTCGGCATTTCCGCCGTGACACGCAGCCCGCCGAGCCGGCCGGCGAGGGCGTCGGGGAGCAGCTCGAAGGCCTGCGGCGTGGGCAGGATGTCTGTCACGGCTTCCCATGCCTTGCGTTCGCCTTCCTCGGCCATGTCGCGCGCGTGGCGCATGCCGGTCTGAATGCCGGTCCCGAGGTCGGCCGCGTTGTCGGCCATCTGCTGCACATGCGTCACGCCGGCCGGGTTCATGGTGCCGGTCTGCTGCACGGCTTGCGATCGGAAGTCGCTCGGCATGCGGGTCCGCGCTGCGAAGTCGACGGCCTGCGCCTGGCGCGCGTCGAAGGCCGTCATCGTGTCGCGGGCCTTGTCGCCATAGAGATTGTAGCGCGCCGCCTCCTCAAACCAGAGTTCATCGCGGTTTTTCGTTCGCTGCCCGATCGTCGACGGGATGCCGAATTCGCCTTCCTGCGCCTTGATGGCGGCCTGCTGCGCATCGCGCGTCTTGGCATAGGTCTGAGCGAACGTGCGCGCAATGTCAGCCTGCATCGCGGCCGGATCCAGGCCTTGCGCAGCGGCGAGCTTCTGGCCTTCGGGAGTGAGCTGCCCCGTGGAGCGGTTGAATAGCCGGGGTTCGATAACGTAACGGCCCCAGACCTTCGACGCGAGCATTTCGGCGGGCACGCCCAGCATGCCTGCGCCGGCTGCGAATGCAGCCTTTCCGGGCTCGACGCCTTGCTCTGAGCCGAGCGGCATCTGTGCGAGATCGCCGGCAATGCTCGTTGCTCCGGATGTCGTGCCGTAACCGAGCATCCGAGGAATCGCGCGGGCGCCCTTCATCAGCGTTCCGACGCCGGCGCCGCCGACGACATAGGGGACGGCGCCAAGGATGCCGCGGCCAATGTCCTCGCCCTCGAGCCCGGGCTTGTTGACGTAGCCGCGTTGTTCCTGCCCATCAGGTCCGCGCGTCACGAAAACGTCGTAGCCGTTGGCGTCCTGTTCTCGACGAATGAACCGGTCCCCAAGCTGCTTTTGGATGATGTCAGCCATCTGGGCGTCCGATGATCCGAACAGCGCTCCGACCCCCACGGGGTCCACAAGCTCGCGGTATTGATCCGTGAGCCTCGGCGTGTCGGCATACCGGGGATCCTGCCGGCCGCGGATGTCTTGCCAGCGGCGGCCGAGCCAAGTCGGCGCGTCCGGTTCGGCGTTGGGATCTGTCGCTGGCGTCGACTGCTTCTGTGGCGGATCATCGCCGAACAGGAGGTCCATGCCATCAAGCACCGGTTGAGGCGCCTGCTGCGTCGGCTCCGGATCCGGCCCGAACAGCAGCTCCATGCCGTCGAGGGTAGTGGCATCGGCGCCCACGTTCTGGCGGAAACGCGAGACGTGGCGAAGGGGAGGGGTGTTGACTGTCGGCATCAGGCATCAATCCCAAATTCTGCGCGCAGGCGCTGGCGAACGATCGGCGCCACGTCTTGCGGCGTGAGGCCCGGATTCTTGTTGAGGCTTTCCTTGAGGAGTTCGTCCGTGCGGTTTTGAATGACCTTCGGCATGGCATCGAGCGAGATCTCGCGCGACATGGCGTCGACGTCGGCCGGGAAGCCGCGTTTGGAGAGGTAGTTGTAGCGGGCCAGTGCCATCTTGCTCACGCGAATGTTCGCCTGCAGCTTGGCGTAGAATTCAGTCGGGCTGTCGCCATCAAACACACCCTCGCCCGGGTTCGGCATCGTTCTCTTGATGCGCTCAGCCTCGGGAAGGGTCATCGCTGCACCGGTGATCTCCTTGATGTACTGGTTGAGGTTGTTCAGCGCTTCCGACTTGTTGGCGTGGAAGGCGGCAATCTCCTGCTGCTGTTGCCGGGAGAGCGATTTGCGGGTCGCTCCAAATTTGTCCATGAGCGTATTCCACGCGAAGCCCATGCGATTTTCGATCTCCTGGTATTCTGGCTTCCAAGACTGCTCAATGCTCTTGAGGCGTGAGAACTGCTCGACCGTGTTGAATTGCTTTTCCTGGATGGCGTTGATGGTCGGCTTGTTCATGCCGGGCCCGACAGTGCGGGCGGCGTCGAAGAACTCTTTTCCGAGCACGCCATAGCGCGGGTCCATTGCCATCGCGGCGCCGATCTGGCGCGCCTTGTTGCGCGTCATGGCACCCATGGGCGTCTGCACAAGATCATCGTTGCCGGACACCGGTGGTGACGGCGCGCTGGCGTCCGGCGAAGGCTGCGCATCCTGTACGGGCAGGTATTGCGCGTTTTGGAAGCCGAACGCGGGTTGCGGCGACTGTGGCAGCGTCGGCAGGTTCGGAGATGCCGGATTCCCCCAAAGCCCCGGCAGATCGTCGGACACGGGCAGCAGGCCCGTGCGCGGCACACCGCCGCCTTGCGGCAACGATTGCGGAGACACGCCCGGCGACTGTGCGCCTGGTGCGGACGGCGCCGAGCCAGGTTCCTCACTGCTGAGAAGGCCCATGAGCCAGCCGCTCATCGCGTCCTTCTGATTGAGCGCGTTCGTTTCGGCCTTCGTCTTGGCGAGGTTCGCACGCTGCATCTCGATGTTGAGCGAGCGATCGGGGTCTGCGAACTTCGCGAGCAGCGGAAGCCCGCGCTCGGGGCCGGCCGCGAGGAGAATCTCGCCTAACCCCGATGGAAGGTTTGCGCGCATGTCGGGGCGTGAGACTAGGTCCTCATAGGACTGTCGCTCTTGCGCGGCGAGCGCGCGGCGCCGGCGGTTCTCCTCGAACCCCGCGCCCATCTGCATACCCTGCATTGCCCCGCCGAATCCGTTGCCGGTGAGGAGTGCAGCTCCGCCGAGGAACAGCGGGCTGGTCATCGTGCGGTGCAGATTTCCGAGCAAGCCTTGCGGCTCGTCGTAGTCCCCGAGAAGTCCTGCCATAGTTAAGCCCTCGCGATAGAGTGATGACGACGCGGCCCCACCAGCGTCAGCTCGAGGAACCCACCGGGGCCAAATGCGGTTTCGGCGATCTCAAGATCTTCCGCCGGGATCTCGCTGATGACAGCGGGTATCCAGGACCGCAACACAGCGACGAGCTCGTCTGATGGGATGTAGGCCTGCGCCTCGGTCCACGTTTCGATGTAGACCCCGAGACCCGCATCGCATGTTCTGCCCATGCCGTAGGCATACACGCAGTCGAGGTCCGGGTTGTGATCCACGAAAACGAATTCACGGGCGAGCTTCAGGCGCATTGCATAGTTCACGTTGAGGCCGTAGTGATCCCGATCAGGAAGCGGAACGTGCCAATCGCCATCGGCGCCTAGGATGCGGGCGCGGGCCTTCACCGGAAGACCGTGCTCGATCTGGCTTTGCAGAAGCAGCGTTTCGGCAATGATGGCCTGATGCAGCGAAGCGGTCAGCGCGCGGCAGCGCCCGTGGGGACCGGCGGGTAAGGTCTCTGACATATGGTCTACCCCCTCGAAATCGAATAGGGCCATGCCTGGTTAGCGCCTTGGTTCCAACCCCACGGCAATTCGGGTGCGTAGGCCCCTGACGTGTTCGAAGCGGACAGCCCGTTGCCGATCAGACCCATGCCTGGCGTCACGGTTCGCATTCCGCCGATTGTCGGAACCCCCATCGCCATCTGAGCACCCATCATGCCGGCGCCGAGCAACGTCTCGCCGAGCGGCGTCTTGCTCGTCGTCGTCGTGGTCCCGGTCTGCGTTCCGCCCATGTTGCCGTACCCTTGGAGAAGGCCGGCCGTTTCGAGATAGGGTCGGAGGCCTGCGATGCGGTCCTCTTCCCATTTCGCGCGGTCATAGGCTTCCGACGTCTGGCCTGCGGTAAGCTGGTTCTGCGCAATCTGATTATCGACCGTCGGGAGGAGTCCGGCGGCCTGCTGCTGATTGCCGCGCTCTGCCTGGTAGTTCTGATACCGTGGCGCCGCGAGGCCTTCCGTCAGGCCCTTCATCAACATCCCCTGGTGCATCGTCGAGCCCGCCATGCCGGCGTTCGAGAACGTCGCGTTGATGCTCGGCATCACGGCCGAACGGATCGAGGCGTCGAGATCGGACTGATACGGGTTGCCCGCGTTGAGGTAATCGCCATTGACCACCCGCTGCAGGTAATCGGACGATGCCTTCGCGCCGGTCGAGGCCCCGAGATTGTCGAGACCCTGTTTCGTCCAGCCCGACATTCCGCCCTGATAGGCCGCCGAGCTCGCCGGGTTCGAAAGCCAGTTCTGCACCCCGGAAATCGATTGCTTGATCGCGGGCTGCGCCGGATCGTACGGGCTCTTCGTGATGGTCGAGTTCTGAGTTTCCTTGCTCTTGCCCATGTCAGATGTCCTTCTCGATCACGACCGATAGCGGCCGCCAGCCGTATGGCTTGAGTGCGCGGGTCCAGCCCGGCCGCCCATAGCCCTCAAGACGCACACAGCCTTCTGCTCTCGCCCACGCTTCGACCGTTTCGAACAACGGCTTTAGGGCTTCCTCGAAGCTCACCGCCGCGAGCACGGGCACGGCGCAGGTGAGGCCTTTCGGGGTGTCATAAATCTCTGTGATGCCAGCGCCGACAACGCGGGCTGCCTGCACGATCAACCAGAGTTGGGCGGATTCCGCCGTGCACCTGGCCTTGTAGGATTCAGGCGTCTCGATGAGCGCGCCATTTTTGCAAGCGCTCCGCACCCACGGTTCCGCTAGCCCCCAAGCCGTCGCGACGAGCGGCCCAGCGATCGGCTCGAGCGAGAGCGCCATCGGGCTGTCGGTCCTCACTGCACGTTGCCTGTTCAGCATGGCGCCTCTCAAAACGGAATCTCTTCGCCGACGTCTTGAGCGCCGGGCGCGTGTGATTGCATAGGGGATCGAATACGGCTGACTTCTCGCGGGCGCTCGGCTTCTGCCTTGCTGCCTTTGGCGGTCTCGGCCGACCTGTCGAAGCGGCCGGCGGCATTTCCTGCGCGGTCACGTGAAGGCGACGCCGCGATCATGAGGTTCCAGATCGGGTTGCCCTCGGCGTCGGCATCCTTCGACTTGAGCAGCGTGATTTTCATGCTGCCGAAAAAGCCGGAGATGTACTGGTTGCCGGCTGCCGACGTGCGCTCGTACAACTTGCCGACGTTGACGGATGGCGGGAATTCGTTGCGGCGGTCAGACATGGACTGCGGTCCTTTCTTCGACGGCAGGGCGGCGCGCTGCGGCGCTGGCTGGCGTTTGAGGTGAGGGGGCGGCATGGGTGGCTGCGCGACGCCTCCGCCCGCCCGTGGCCTTCTGCGGGGCTTCCGCCGCGCGGGCGGCTTGGCGGGCCTCACGTTCGGCCCGCTCGGCGGCCGAGTTGGCGCGGATGCAACCCCAGCACCGTTTCGTCAATCCGCCGTCAAGGTGCGGGGCCGGCAAGAACGACGACGCCGGCTGCCGCTCGCCGCACTGGCAGCACGTCACGACGCCGGGCGAGAGGAGGGGGCTAGGCAGCATCGGCGCTTCCCGCTTCGGCAAAGCGCGGCTGTTCGAACCACGGCTTGCCCGGCTGAGAGCCAGGCGCACGGCGCAGCGCGATCAGCCGCGAGCCGCTGGCGCACCGAACCACGGCGCGCGCCGCTTCGATCGCCTCGAGCTTGGGGCCGCTGAGCGACGAAAGCGCGAGGCCGGTCACGAGGCCCTGCTCGGCGTAACGACGCTCAGGCGCGACAGCCGCGGCGCCGAACAACTCGGCATCGTCCCATCCGAGATCAATCGCCGCCGCGAAGTGGGGGCTGTCGAGGAATGCGCGCGTGACGAGCTCTAGGCGCTTTCGCTGCCGGTCCTCGGAAGGGGGCAGGGCAGCTAGGCGGGCGAGCACCTGGTCGCGGCGTGCGAGGATGTCTTGGGGAAGGGCGGTCATAGCGCGGCCTCCTCGAGATCCTTGCGGGCTGCGCGCGGCGCAAACGGGATGACGTTCTCGGGCAGGTCATCGACGTCTGCGGCGTCGGGCTCTGGGGGCGTCCAGCGGGCGAGCTCGTCGGCCGAGAGATACGCAAAATAGGCGTTGTCCTCGCCGGAGCCAGGTACAGGCCCAAGCCGCCACGCTGGCCACTGTCCGCGGTTGTCGCGAACCGCCTGGCGCACCATGCGTGCGACGAAGCCCTTACCCTTCGTCTCCTCGAGATAGGCCAGAACGGACGGATCTTGCCACGCCTGCTGCTGGCCATCGGTCGATGGCTCGTCGATGCGCTTCGGCTTGGTTTCCTTCCGAACATTCAAACCACTTTCACTGCCCCTCCCGTCCCGGAGGGTAAGGGAGGTAGTGTTGTTAGTGTTTCTTATTCTGGCCCCTTTTTGAGGGGGGGGCTGGCCCTTGGCGCTCGCGACCCCTGGCCCTTTCGCCTGCGGCACCTTCTGATATTTGCCGTAGTTGCAGACGGTTAGAACATTAGACCCCTGGCCCTTTTTAAGGCGCCCCCCCTGGCCCTGAATAAGGCGGGGGGCTGGCCCCTTCAAAACAGCGAGTTTCCCCGCGTTCACGAGCTTCGCGATCCACAGCCGAACGGCCTTCTCGGACCAGTTGAAGCGGCGCGCGAGATAGCTCCGGGAGGCGAGCAATTGCCCGGCGTCCAGGAGATATTCGGTGCCGTCGCCGTCGCGCACAGCGCACCGGCGGTAGTTCGCCTTGCTGATGACGAAGCACCATCCTGCGAACGGCGTCCAAGCCGCGCGGCTTGGGTCGGCCGGCTTGGGTCCCTTCACATCGGGACCGACGACGGGGTCACTAAACACCTTGCGGGCGAGGGCGAACCAATCACCGGGGTTCGCTTCGTCAGCGTCGCCGGTTGCGTCGTGGGTAAAGGCCTCGGCTTGGTCAAACTGCTGTTCCATGTGCGTCTCGTCCAGTTGGGAACGGTTCGCACCTGTTGCTTTCAGAGGGGAAAGCGCATAGATATTGCGAACCGATCTGCTGCTCGATCGCAATGCAAGTTCCGAGGCCTCCACGCTGACCACGTGGGGGCCTTTTTGCATGTCCGTTTATGCGGTTACGTCGGTCATGGGCCTTGCTTCGCGATGCCGATAATTCGGCATCCAAAGCATCGGCTACGGGGGGGCCCGCGTTGGCCTGAGCGAACGCGGGGTTCGGCTAGTCGGCTGTGGAAAAGAGCTGTTTTCTTTCCATCGCCTGCACTCGCCTTGAGCCGCCCTTTCGTTGTTTGGTGTCGGGGCGCTCTTTGGCCTGTCGGATGTACCCTTCGGCCTTCATGAGCAGCACGGGATATTCGGCCTTGAGTTGGGCGGCGCTGCTCTGTTCCACATGCCGAAGCAGCAGATCGAAAACCAGCTTGGCCGCGTTCGGCACGTCGCCCCTAACTAGCTTGGCTTTGTGGTCCTCACCGAAACGCTTCACGAGGTTATCGATCCGCTTCCGCCGCTTCGACAAGTCGTCGGACGGCACGGCAACATCGCCCTCTTTGCCCTGGCTGAAAAACACGCCAATGGGGCCGTTCAATCTCTCTCTCTGCTCGAGATCGGTGATCGCCTTTTCAAGCGCAGGGCCTTTCGTCAGGTCTGCGAATTTCTCGATAGCCATGCCAAGCGCGACCACGTGCGCGCTAGCGATCCATCGGTTGCTAGGCTCCATCCGTTCTGGCATTTCCGGCAACACCGGGTCGGCCACGCCTTGCAGCAGGCGCCCATCTCGGCCGGCTAGCATGTCGTCGATGTCTGCGAGCATGGCGATGATGGCGGGGGCCTCGAGCAGCGCATCGTTCACGCCTGCCCAATTCATCAGGCCGATCAGAACGCCTTGCGCCGCTCTGAGCTGTTCGGCGTGCGTCTTTGCGGTCTGAAACTTGTTGCTGTGGAAATAGAAGCTGGCGCGTCGCGCCATGTCCGGCGTTACGGGCACTTCAAATTCAATGCCGGTTTCAGTGAAGCGGCCAATCGGCTCGATCTCCACTTGAGGCTCTGCGGGCTGCGGTGCCGCCGGCGGCGGCACCTTGACCGGTCGTCCCGTCAAGATTGATTTAAGGCGGGCTTGCCGGAATTGCTCCACTTCGGCCGGCGTGGGATCGCGCCCGCACTTGCTGCGAAACTGCCGAGCCATTTTCTTTAGGACGTTGCGTTCACGTTCCCGGTCGAGAGGCGTGCTCATGTCCTACCCCCTATCCGTGATGTTCGGAGCGCGAAGCCACTCGAAGGATTCGCGGTGCAAGAGCCTCATCACCAAAGCAAGGTGCTCTCGGCCAAGGTTTGCGGGGACTGGAAGCGTCGTCATTTCGAGAGCCTCCGTCAGGACGTCAGGGATAGGCCCAAGCTGGGCTGCAGCGAGCTCTAGACCGGAAGGCTTCGTTGCGATTTCTGTCCCTCGATAGTGGGGATCGTGCCGCTCTGGCCCGTCGTCGAACACCAACGGAACGGCCAACGCGTGCCCTGGGCTTCCCGTGTCTACAAACGAGACAGATGCGTCATCGCGCAAAGCGATGATTGTCCGCGCGGGCCCAACCCATTTGCAGGCGATGGCCAATGCACAAGTATCGTCATTCAGGCTTGCATGCGGGCCGAAGCAGGTAAATCGGAAATCACCGCGTTGCCCTGCGACCCGAATGCGTAAGCGTGGCGCTCTGACTTCCGGGTTCGTCAACATGCCCTCAAAACTCTCAATCTCTGAGAAGCAAAGGTCGCCAACGTGCGGGAGGGAGCTTCGCATCGTGTTCTGATAATTGCCCCACATCATCTAAGCGCCCCTATCCGTGAACAGTGTGCGCGGTCCGTCGAAGCCAAGCTCTACAGTCCCGGTCGGGCCGTGCCGATGCTTCGCAATAATGACCTCGGCAACACCTGCGGCGCGCGCCATGTTGGCGTTCCACGTTGCGACATCTTCCGGTCCCGGTACCTGTTGCGCGAGGTAATATTCCTCGCGATAGCAAAACATCACAACGTCAGCGTCCTGCTCGATCGAGCCGGATTCGCGAAGGTCGGCTAACTGCGGTCGCTTGTCCGTTCGCCTCTCAACATCACGGTTCAACTGCGAAAGGGCTATCACGGGCACGTTCAATTCCTTCGCCAGCGTTTTTAAGCCGGTCGTGATCTCGGTGAGATCCTGAACTCGGTTCGAATTGTTGCCGCGTCGTGTCGCGCCCATGAGCTGCAGATAGTCGACGACGATCAGGCCAAGGCGCTTGGCTCGCATGAGGCGGCGCGCCTTCGTTGCCAACTGCGGCAGGGTTAGGCCTCCGGTGTCGTCAATGAACAGTTGCACCTGACCGGAGCGGAACGTATCGCGCGTGCTCATAAGGCGGCGCATGCCGTCCTCGTTAAAATCGCCGCGACGCTGTGCATCCGAGCTGATCGCCGTTTCGCTGGCGAGGATCCGCGCAGCAACCTGCGATCGAGACATTTCGAGAGAGAAGAAACCGACGCTCTGCCCGGAGCGGGCAACGTTGGCTGCGATCGTTGTCGCGAGCGCTGTCTTGCCCATGCCAGGCCGGCCGCCGAGTATGATCATGTCGGACGGTGCGAGCCCGCCCGTTTTGGCGTCCAGGCTGGCTATTCCCGTCGAAAGGCCAGCCAAGCCTGCGCCGCTCATGTGCGACCGGTTTGCAAGCTCTATGGCCTCGTCCATCGCGTCAGCGACGATCATCGCCTCGCGTTCGTTTCGTTCCTTGAGGCGCAGGGCGTCTAGCTGGGCTTCCGCCTCGTCGATCTGCTCGAGCGGCGGGAAATCTACCGGGGCGCTGTAGGCCGAAGCCCGCATTGCTTCGGCAATCTCGATGATGCGGCGGCGCGTGAAGTAGTCGTAGACCGTCCGCGCATAATCCTTAGCGTTGGCCGTTGTAGTTGCACTGGCCGCGAGCCGGCCGAGGTACTGCGCCACGGTCAGACCGTCGACGATAGGCGGATAGTCGTCGAACTGGCTTTTCAGCGTCACGGCCGTCGCAGTGCGGCCACCGCGGATGGTCGCTTCGATCGCATCGAAGACGGCGCCGTGCAGTGGGTCGAAGAAATGTTCCGCGGAAACGATACCGGAGACCGCATGGAAAGCGCCGTTGCGATCGCTGACGAGGATGGCGCCGAGCAAGCCCTGTTCGGCCTCGATGTTGTGGGGCAGTTCTTGAGCGTAGGGCGTGCCGCCCGGCGGCTTGATGTGTTCGTTCATGTCGCCTCCCGGCGCATCCACTAGGGCTATGGCACGGGGCAGGCGGGTGGATCATCCGCCGTTCGGTTGCGAACCTAGCCCCGTGCGTAGAATCGTCGTGGCGGTGTTCGGCTGCATGCGCAAGGCGGGTGCTGTGGCTCGTCCACAATGTCGAAATGGCTGGAAACCTGTCCCGAAGCGTGTTACCTTTTCTTGAGATAAACTAACATAAATCGGGCTAGGAGGCCCGTATCACATGGCGAAAGCGAGCAGAGAACAGCGCAAGGCAATCGGCTATTTGCGCACCTCAAGCGCTTCGAACGTCGGCGCCGACAAAGACAGCGACAAACGCCAGAGGGCTGCTATCGAGGCATTTGCAACTCGGGCAGGGATCGAGGTCGTCGATTGGTATTACGACGCGGCCGTGAGCGGCGCGGATCCCGTCGACACGCGCCCGGGCTTCGCCGCGGCCCTCGAGCGCATAGCATCGAACGGCGTGCGAACGATCATCGTCGAGACGGCAAACCGCTTTGCTCGTGATCTCATCGTGCAAGAGACCGGATTCCGAATGCTGCGCGATCAGGGCGTGGAGCTCATCGCGGCCGACAGCCCCGGCAGCTTCCTTGAGGACACGCCGACGGCCGCTCTCATCCGCCAGGTGCTCGGCGCCGTAGCGCAGTTTGAAAAGGCGGCGCTGGTCGCCAAGCTCAAGGGCGCCCGCGATCGCAAGAAACGCGACACGGGCAAGTGTGAGGGCCGCAAGGCCCATGCCGAGGTCCGCCCCGAGGTTGTGGCCGAGGCGAAGCGCCTGCGCCGGGCGAGCCCCAAGACGGGCGAGCGTCGTTCGCTGCGGGAGATTTCCGCCGAGCTCGCGGCCAAGGGCTTCCTGAACGAGCGCGGCCGTCCCTACAACCCGAATAGCATCAAAGCCATGATCGAGGGCTAATCGCCCCATGGGGCGCGCATGCGGGAGGCCTCAACCTTCCCAGCCCAAAAGCCTGGCCACCTTGATCATGTTGGCCGTAACTCCTGGCGCCGGTGTGTGTGCTGGCGGCGTGGAAGTCATCCCGAGATCCTTGCGCAGCCTCGCATGCTCGGCCCGTAGGGCGGCCTCGCGGGCTTTCCGCATGTACTTCGGACGGCCGATCGGCAGGGGATCAAACATCTTGCCCGAACCGGCCAACGCTCGACTGATCTCAGCTACGCGGGCTTCCTTGCGCTGCGTCTTGAACGTCACCGTGCTCCGGTGCTTGAGGTTTGCACAGGTCCGACACCGGAAGCTTCCCCCGCGATAGAACATCACCCGCGCATAGCGCCGGCAACATGGGCAATCGAACCATGTGCGCGTCCCGCCGACGACGTTCGGGGCTTCGATTAGGGAAAGGACGTGCGTCGACCGATGGACGGTCCTGTCCTTAGCGCCCTCGCTCACTGAGACGCGCACGGTGTCACCGTTACAGGCATAGGCCGCCGATACCCATCGTAGACCATACCCGCGGACGTAGCCCCCGAACGCGTGCGGCTGCCATTCGAGGTCATGGGCGTGAATTCGAGGAAGGCGGCGCGTGGCGCCTGGTCTGAGATCAATGCGGGCGAGATCGAGGGACAGGTGCTCTTCGCAGACGCGGTTCATGAAATCTATCCGAGTCTATTATATCGAAAGGAACGGACCAACTTTGATTAATTAGTCCCCCAATCATTGGGGGTTTCGCGATCGTGCGACCTATTTTTGATTTTTGACACCCGATCTACACCGCCTTGAAGTAACTGCGAATTACCGGGGAATCCGTCCCGCCGGACTGTGGCCCTATCACAGTCAGTTTTGAGCCAGGAACACGCCGGCTGCCCCCTTGGACAGCATCAAGACGCCTTCGTTCTTCAAGGCCCGCTCGATGGCGCAGAGCGCCCTAGCGCAGCTTCGGCGTTTCGCCGGGCTTAGGCGCTCAAGGTTCTCAAGTGTCGAGACCGTGTTCCAGTGCACATCTGCGGCCGCAGCTAGTTCGTGTTGGCGCCAGCCAATCATGGCCCGGCCGGCTCGGATCTGTGCCCCGTCGATGATCATGAGAAGAATCTGGGCGTGTTCGGGTCAGGCGGCAAGACGCGGGGCCAGTTGTGATATGGGCTGTCCACAATCGGATGCACCGTGCTTACGGGGCCTTGCCCTTCGTGAAGCGCTTCACCCACCCCAGGAACGCGGCGTCAGGATGCGTGGGGCGCTCCCGGCC
>JAFMJY010000157.1 GCA_017853245.1 Burkholderiales bacterium
AGCTCGCCATCATGCGGTCGGCGATGTCGCGGGCAAGCGAGAGCTTGTGGTCCTCCTGCTCAGGCAGCATCGAGCCCAGCGCCGAGCAGGCAGTGCGCAGCACGTCCATCGGGTGAGTGTTGGCTGGGATGCACTCAAGGATGTCCTGGACGGCGGAGGGAATGCCCCGCAGGCCGCGAAGCTTGCGCTTGTAGGCCTCGAGCTCGTTCGCGCCGGGGAGCTTCCCGTGCACGAGCAGATGGGCTACTTCCTCGAATTCGCAGTGGGCAGCCAGGTCGAGAATGTCGTAGCCGCGGTAGTGCAGGTCGTTACCCGTTCGCCCGACGGTGCAGAGCGCGGTGTTCCCGGCGGTCACGCCCGAGAGGGCGACGGATTTCTTGGGCTTCGGTGCGGGGGTGGCGTCAGTCATTGCGGGGTCTCTCCTCAAGGCTTGCTGCGCGCGAAAAGCGCGTCGAGCTTTTGCTCGTAGGCGTGGTACCCGAGGTAGTGATAGAGCTCCTCGCGGGTCTGCATGGTGTCGACCACGGCTCGCTGGTGCCCATCGTGCCGCAGGGAGGAGTAGACGTTCAACGCCGCCTTGTTCATGGCTCGGAACGCCGAGAGGGGGTAGAGCGCAATCGCCACGCCTGTCCTCGCGAGCTCGTCGGTGGAGAAGAGCGGGGTCTTGCCGAATTCCGTCAGGTTTGCCAGCACCGGCACCTTAACGGCAGCCGCGAACTTCGCGTACATGTCGAGGTCGGTGATGGCTTCGGGGAAGATGCCATCGGCGCCTGCTTCCACGCAGGCGCAGGCGCGGTCAATGGCGGCCTGCAGTCCCTCGACCGCGAGCGCGTCGGTGCGCGCCAGGATGAAGAAGTCCGGGTCGGTCTTGGCGTCCACGGCGCTTTTGACGCGATCGACCATCTCCTGCTGGCTCACCAGCTCCTTGTTCGGGCGGTGGCCGCAGCGCTTGGCACCCACCTGATCCTCGATATGCATGGCCCCAGCGCCAAGTTTGATGAGCGACTTCGTGGTGCGTGCGACGTTGAACGCGCTGGACCCGAAACCCGTGTCGACATCCACGAGCAGGGGGAGGTCGCACACGTCGGTGATGCGGCGCACATCCGTCAGCACGTCGTCGAGGCCGGAGATGCCCAGGTCGGGAAGGCCCAGGGAGCCTGCCGCCACCCCGCCCCCGGAGAGATAAATGGCGCGAAAGCCGGAGGCCTTGGCAAGGGTGGCGTGATAGGCGCAGATGGCGCCGGGAACCTGCAGGGGTTTTTCTTCCTTGAGGGCAGCCCGGAAGCGGGCGCCGGCGGATGGGGTGGGCATGCGGTCTCCTGGCAGCGCGAGGGTTCGGTCGCGCGTCGGAAAGGGTAGGGCGCGGTACCGCGCCTGTCAAGTAACTTTTATCTTATATAAGACACAAGACTTGTCGAACGTGATACGCTGCCGCGCCATGAGCACGCCTCCCACCCTGCCGGCCTTCCGCCCGCTCTACGACCAGATCCGGGCCCTCCTCATTCAGAGCCTTGAATCGGGCGAGTGGAAGCCCGGCGAGGCCATCCCGCCCGAGCCCGATCTCGCCGCCCGCTTCGGCGTGAGCCAGGGGACCGTGCGAAAGGCGATCGACGCACTCGCTGCCGACAACCTGCTGCTTCGCCGGCAGGGCAAAGGCACCTTTGTTGCCTCCCATGCGGGGCCCGACCATCGCCACCGGTTCCTGCGCATCGTCCCCGATGAGGGGCCGAAGGTGGCGCCGGTGAGCACGCTCATCGACTTGGTACGCGACAAAGTCAGCGGGCCCGTGGCTCGCGCCCTGCAGTTGCGCCCTGGCTCTTCCGTCATCCGCTTTCGTCGGCTGCTGGCTTTCGCGGGGCGGCCGCTGGTGCTTGACGAGATGGTCCTGCCAGCGACGCAGTTTCCGCGGCTCACGCTCGAGCGGCTCGCCGAGCACACCGGCTCGATCTACGCCTTTTATGAGGAGGCCTACGGCGTCCGCATGATCCGTGCCGAGGAGCGCCTGCGATCGGTGGCGGCGGAAGCCGAGCCAGCCCGGCGCCTGGGCGTGGAGCCCGGCTCCCCACTTCTTTGTGTCGACCGCACGGCCTACACGTACGGAAACGTGCCGGTGGAATGGCGGCGCGGGCTCTGCCTCACCGACGGCTACGGCTATTTCAACGAATTGGCCTGAGGCCCGGGCCCGATGGCCTCGTCGTGATGTGCAGGTGCAGCAAAACGAAGATAGAATTCGGGCACCCGGGGACCTCCGGCCGACGAGACGCACGATGACGGCGCCGAAGCAACGACCGAAGTATTACGACCTGAACCTGCTGCACCTGCCTGCGCCGGGCATCGTTTCGATCTTTCACCGCATTTCCGGGCTGCTTCTGTTCCTGGTGGCCGTCCCGGCGGTGCTCGCGGCGCTCGCCGCCACGCTGGAATCCGAATCCGCCTGGAACGCCTGGCGGTCTGCGCTCGCCAACCCGCTCGCCAAGCTGGCATTGATCGGGGCGACCTGGCTCTACGTGCATCACTTCATCGCCGGCATACGCTATCTCCTGCTGGACCTTCACCTGGGCGTTCACAAGGCTCCGGCGCAGGCGTCGGCCAAGTTGGTCCTGGCCCTCGGCGCCGCCGTGACCCTCCTCATTGCCTGGAGGGTCTGGTGAGCGCCCGTTACGTGAAGCAACCGGTCGGCGCCCACTACGGTCTCGGCGCATGGCTTCTGCAGCGCCTGACGGCGGTGATCATGGTGGCCTACACCGTGTTCATGGGCGCAGTGCTGCTCAGCGCGCCGCCTGCGACGCACGCGGAGTGGCGCGCGCTGTTCCAGGACGGCGTGATCCGCGTGACGACCATGCTGTTCCTGCTGGCGCTGCTCTACCACGCCTGGGTCGGGGTGCGTGACGTGCTCATGGATTACATCAAGCCAGTGGGCGCGCGGCTCGCGCTTCAGTCCCTGCTGGGTTTCGTTCTGGTGGCCTACGCCGTGTGGGCTGCCGCCATCCTCTGGGGCCGATGACCATGGCGTTGCCCGTTCGCAAGTTTGACGCGGTGATCGTGGGAGCTGGTGGGTCGGGCCTTCGCGCCGCGCTCGAACTCTCGGCCGCGGGCATGAAAGTGGCGGTCCTGTCGAAAGTGTTTCCCACGCGCTCCCACACCGTGGCGGCGCAAGGCGGCGTCGGCGCATCGCTTGGCAACATGGGCGAGGACCACTGGCACTGGCACATGTATGACACCGTCAAGGGGTCGGACTGGCTGGGTGACCAGGACGCCATCGAGTTCATGTGCCGCATGGCGCCCGAGGTGGTGGTCGAACTTGAGCACTTCGGCATGCCGTTCGATCGCAACGACAACGGCACCATCTACCAGCGCCCCTTCGGCGGCCACTCGCAGAACTTTGGCGAGCGCCCCGTGCAGCGCTCCTGCTGCGCGGCGGACCGAACCGGCCACGCGATGCTGCACACGCTCTATCAGCGCAACGTCATGGCGAGGACGCAGTTCTTCATCGAATGGATGGCGCTGGACCTCATCCGGGACGCCGAAGGCGCCGTGGTAGGGGTGGCAGCGCTCGAGATGGAAACGGGCGAGGCGGTCATCTTCCATGGCAAGGCCGTGCTCTTCGCCACCGGCGGGGGCGGCCGCATCTACTCGTCCTCGACCAACGCCTTCATCAACACCGGCGATGGCGTGGGGATGGCGGCCCGCGCCGGCATCCCGCTCGAGGACATGGAGTTCTGGCAGTTTCACCCTACGGGGGTGGCTGGCGCAGGCGTGCTCATTACCGAGGGCGTTCGCGGCGAAGGCGGCATCCTCCTCAACAAGGACGGCGAGCGCTTCATGGAGCGCTACGCGCCCACCATGAAGGACCTCGCTTCGCGCGACGTGGTGTCCCGCGCCATGGCCACCGAAATCAAGGAAGGGCGGGGCGCGGGCGAGCATGCCGACCACATCCTGCTCAAGCTTGATCACCTGGGCCCCGAGGTGATCGCCAAGCGGCTGCCCGGCATCCGCGAGATCGCCATCAAGTTCGCCAACGTCGACCCGGTGAAGGACCCCATTCCGGTCGTGCCGACCTGCCATTATCAAATGGGCGGCATTCCCTCCAACTATCACGGTGAGGTGGTGGTGCCGCGGGGCTCGGAGATGTCGAGCGTCGTGCCCGGCTTCTACGCGGCCGGCGAGTGTGGCTGCGCCTCCATCCACGGCGCCAACCGGCTTGGCACCAATTCGCTCACGGACCTGCTGGTGATGGGCAAGAGCGCCGGCATGAGCATGGCGG
>JAFMJY010000158.1 GCA_017853245.1 Burkholderiales bacterium
CCGGTGCCTCAGCATGCGTCGAAAACCGAGGTAAACCGGGCTGCGCGGTCGATTCGCTGCCGGGGCCTTGAGCGTATGGGCGAGAGCCATTCCTTTTTCCTTTTTCTGGCTTAGGCAGCACGCTTGTCGAGCAGCTGATAGCTCAGGTCGGTTAGCAGGTTGAGCAGGAGGACGCACGTCACGATGACAAGAATGGCCGCCTGCACCACGGGGAAGTTACGCTCGAAAATCCCACTCACGATCATCCGGCCCAAGCCCGGGAGCGAGAAGACCGACTCGGTAACCACTGCCCCACCTAGCAGCGTGCTCACCTGGAGCCCCACCACCGTGATCACTGGGATCAACGCATTGCGAAGTGCGTGCAACACGATCACCCGCGTCTCACGCGCCCCTTTTGCGCGAGCCGTTCTCACGTAGTCCGCAGAAAGCACATTGAGTAGTGATGACCTGGTCTGTCGCATCACAAGGCCAGCCATCGAGCCTCCCACCGCGACGGCTGGCAGAAGAATCAACTTCAAGCTCTCGACCGGGCTTTCCGTGATAGGAGCATAGCCAGAGGGCGGCAGCAGACCCAGATGAATGCTGAACACCACGATCAACAAAATGCCCGCCCAGAAATAGGGCACCGCCATCAAGAACATCGCAAAGAAGCTCGCAGTGGTATCGACCCAAGTGTTGCGCCTGAGCGCGGCTACTACACCGCACGGCACGCCAATGATGACGGCGATCAGCAGTGAAACGGCAGTAAGTTGTAGCGTCACCGGAACACGCTGTTTCAGCATGTCTATCACTGGCTCTTGGTCGCGAAGCGAGTGACCAAAGTCACCGGCGGCGATCCGGGCGACCCAGCGGCCGTACTGCACCGGGACCGGCAAGTCCAGGCCCAGCTCGCGTCGCAGCGTTTCACGCTGCTCCGCCGTCGCACTTTCGCCCAGCATGGTGACTGTCGGATCGCCTGGCAAGAGCAGCGTCATGGAAAACACTGCAAAGCTCACGATGAACAGCACAGGCAGAAGCTGCAACAGGCGGGAAAGTATGAGCCTCAGCATGTCTGCACCTCGCGTGCTGCAGGGTGGAAATCGGAGGCGCACGCAACCGTCGGCGACCCTGAACGCCTGGATCGCATCGAATCGTTCAGTAGGCCCGCAAGCTCTTCGTGCCGTATGCAGGCCACCTTCCGACCGACCGCGATCGTCGTGAGTTCCGGCACGGTCGTTGCGCACCGGTCAATCGAGTGAGGGCACCGCGTCCGGAAGACGCAGCCGCTCGGAGGATCCATTGGGCTTGGAATGTCGCCCTGCAAAACAGCCCGAGTTCTCGTCTTGCTCACAACCGGGATCGGTATGGACTGGAGCAGCGCCGCGGTGTAGGGATGCCCAGGCTCGCTGAAAATCGTTGCCGCTGGGCCGATTTCCATAAGCCGGCCTAGATAGAGAACTGCAACCGTGTCGGCGATGTTCTGGACCACGGCCAGGTTATGCGTGATGAACAGCATCGTGAGGTTGTTCGCCCGCTTCAAATCCAGCAGCACATTCATGATCTGGGCCTGGTTGGATACGTCCAGCGCAGAAATGGCCTCGTCCGCGACGATGAATTCGGGCCTTACCGCCAGGGCCCGGGCGATGACAATGCGCTGGCGTTGACCACCTGAGAACTCATGTGGAAAGCGATCAGCCATGTCGGGGGACAGGCCCACCATGGCGAGCAGCGCCCCGACCTGCTGCTGCCGGTCTTCGCGGGACCTGGCCAGACCGTGAATCGTGAGCGCTTCTTCAAGCACAGAGCCAACCCGCATGTACGGGTTGAGCGAGGCGAATGGATCCTGGAAGATCAACTGCATCCGGCGACGGAACTTCCGGAGCTCAGTCTTCGACAGCGTGCCAAGATCGCGGCCGTCGAAACTAATCCTCCCCTCTGTCGGCTCCAAAAGGCGCAACACTAGGCGACCAAGTGTGCTTTTGCCGGAACCCGACTCACCCACCAGGGCGAGCACCTCTCCACGGCGTATGTTCAAACTGACGTTACTGATGGCACGTAGTTGCCTCTTCGGCTGAAACGGCCCGCTGCCGATGGGAAAGCTCTTGCCGACTGCTCGAACTTCGACCAGGACACTGGATTCAGACACATGCCACCCCGTGAATTTCCTGATGCCTAACACAGCGCACCGCGTGATCCGACGCCACGTGCTCCAGTGCCGGAACCGCTACGTCACACAAACCCGGCCGCGCGAACTCACACCTCGGGGCAAATCGACAGCCCGGTGGCCGGTTCCATGGATCCGACACGCGGCCTGGCACAGAATGAAAGTGCGTGCCGGGTGCCTGTGGCCGGTCGATCCGCGGGAGCGACGCCATCAGCCCTTTCGTGTACGGGTGCCTGGGCGTCGACATGATGTCGCTGACCTCGCCCGATTCCACAACCTGGCCGCAATACATCACATAGACTCGATCCGCAACCTCGGCCACGACCCCGAGATCGTGTGTGATGAACAGCATGGCCTGCCCGTTGCTTTCTCGCAGGCTCCGCAACAGGTCCAGAATCTGCGCCTGAATCGTCACGTCGAGGGCGGTGGTGGGCTCGTCTGCTATCAGCAGCCCTGGCTCGCAAGCCAGCGCCATCGCGATCATCACGCGCTGGCGCATCCCGCCCGAAAGCTCGTGGGGATAGGCGGCGAGGCGGCTAGCCGGTTCCGGAATTCCGACCTGGCGGAGCATGTCCTCTGCACGCTGCAGGGCCTGTCGCTTGGAAACCTTGCGATGCAGTCGCACCGCTTCCGCGATCTGGTCGCCAACGGTATGGACCGGGTTCAGGCTCGTCATCGGCTCCTGGAAGATCATGGCTGCGAGGTCACCACGCACCTCCGGCATCTCCTTGTCCGAGAGCCCAAGTAGGTCGCGTGGCAGGCCTTCCCTGTCGCGCAACACCAGACGATCTCCAGCAACCTTCGCCGACTTCGCCAAGAGCCGCATGATTGCCAGACTCATCACGGATTTTCCGGAGCCCGACTCCCCCACCAGCGCGACGGTCTGGCCCCGGGCGATCTGCAAGCTGACCCCGTCCACAGCGACCGCCGCACCCCGCTCCGTATCGAACGTGACTCGCAGGTCTGAAACGTCCAGCACTGGACCAGAGAGCGACGATTGCAACATTACGCGACGGCCTCCTCTTCGACTCGCACCCGCTGGTAGTGCGGGATCAAATTCTTGCCCTCGCGAATCTCTTGGCTGGTGAAGCCGATGTTCCCGTGACTGCTCAGGCCGAAGCGGATCAAGCGTTCGTCGGCAAAAGTGCGCAGCTTGGGGACGTTGATCCACACCCGAAGGAAGAGGCGACGTTGGTCGGGCGGCGTCTGGTCGTCCTCCTCGTAAGATTCCCGGCCGTGCAAGGCGACGTAGTTGTTCGCGAAGTAGACGTCGCCAGGGCCCATCGTGACCGGCAGGCCGTGTTCCCGTCCCATCTGGTCGAAAAAGTCCAGGATGGCGGTTTCTTCTTCTGTGAACGGAATCCCCCGGCGAGTCGATGCTCGCGTGATCCAGTTCCGGTTGTAGCGAACGCTCAGCTGCCCCTCCTTCGAGAAGCTGAAGAGCGGAACCTTGCTAGGGGACAGCTCGCCCTCCCACTGCTTCTGTTCGCCGTAGCGATCCCAAAAGAAGCCTTCGAAAGCCGCAGGCAGCCACTCGGGGTGCTGCTTGACGAACTCGTTATAGATGGTCAGCGAGCTGGCCAGCGTGCTGCGCGCCCCCTGCGAAGCCTGGCGTACGCCCAGAAGGCCGACGGTATCGGCCAGGTCCACGTGGCAGAGCGTTCCGTGCTTGTTGCCGTAGGCGCGGGCAACGGTGTTGTCGCCCAGACCCTTCTCCTTTACGTCAGCGATGAGCGCGCAATTGGGATCCTGGCTCACGCAGGTGCCCATATGTTGAGACATTCCCCAGTACATCATCCGAACCTCTTCGTCGGTGTGATCGCCTATGGGAAAGCCGCGCACCAGCGCGATGCCGCGGCCGTCCTTCATTTCGGCAACCAGCTTGCGGCCCAGGCCGATAATGCGCTCACCGACCTTGAAGTTTTCTCGGGTGATTTCGGGCAGTGTCAGACCCTGTGCCTGTACCTGTGCCAGTGCGTTTTCCAGGTCGGCTCACATGTGGTCGTCCTTCGCGAACTGCCAACGTTTCTCGTCAGCAAT
>JAFMJY010000054.1 GCA_017853245.1 Burkholderiales bacterium
GGGCTTGAGGTGACCTGAGGAGCGACGAAGGAGGGCGAAGGCGACACCGTCCGCTGTCTTCTGGCTGAACCACGGATGAATCGGTTCGAAAACGATGGGCAGGCGCTCGCCGCTGCGGGCATCGACCAGGCCATAGCCCGAGGCGCGATCGCCGTGCACGGCCCAGGGTGAGTCGCCGTTGCCCAGCACCCGAATCTCGGTGCCGTCGGCGGTGTTCATCAGGTAGGGGATCGGGGCCGTGCCCTTGCCGAAGGGGTCTGGCTCACCCGGCTTGAACCGGTACGGGTAGTAGTTCGGCATCGAGTGCGCCGCTGCAGCGCCCAGGGCGCTGGTGTAGCGAACGCCTTCGCACATCAATCGGACCTTGAGGGCGGCCGAGTCCTTGAGCTTGGGCGAGGCCATGGGTTTCTCCGGGGGTTGATTCGGTAGATCGGCGCGGCGATCCACAGCTTTGTGCCGCATTTGTCGACAAAAGCGGATTTTATAGCCCCGGCAGCGCGCTGCGCGAGCCGATTTTTTGTAGCCATTTCCGGCTGGTCACGGCTAAAATCCACTTCAACGGGCCAAACACGGGCACGCGGCGATTTTTGTCACGCCTGAAGCCTAAGCCCGAGCCGCCAAAGGAAATTCGGCATGGATCGGTTGCAACTCGGTTGGCTCCGAGCGTTTACGGCGATTTCACTTCTCGCGATGGCGCTCTTCGCATCCGCTCGCCTTACTGGAGCGTGCTTGACCTCGCACCGGGCGCCGCTCCTAGGCGACCCTTGGGGGAACGGCTAGTATCCGCGTAGAAGTGTCTAGCTAGGACCTCTAGCAAACTCCAATTTCATGAAAGAAATTCACGAGACATGAAAGAAATTCACGAGATGAGTCAGTCGGCCGCCCCAAAATTCCGTTGGCAAGTCGCGTTGCTGGCCGCCTTGGCCGCCTTTGCATCCTTTCTGGCGCCAGTGGCCCAGGCGGCCAAGACGCCGACCTCGACCGTGCTGATGATGCCGAATCGGGATGCGATGATTAATACCCCGGTCGTTGTGTGGGGTGTGTCTACCCAAAACGCGGGTGCCAACTTCGTACTCGACTTCGGTGATGGCTCGGCGCCGGTCTCCGGTACTCTCACGGCGAACGGCTCCTCATCGGCCAACACGGCCGACCGTTCCTACATCGCCTTCTCCAAGACGTACACCACCCGCGGTCGCTACACCGCAACGCTGGTGGTGGGCAGCGAGTCCGACACGGTCACCATCCAGGTTTTTGATCCCGGTTACCGCATGACGGCCGAGTCGATCAAGCAGCTTGAGACGAACATGGCCATTCAGGATGGCCTGCGCTACCACTGGACCGCGCAGAACAGTCGGGCGGCCAACTTTCCAAGCTCCATCTACACAAATTGGGGCAGCAAGCCATCGACGGAAGCCGCCCTTGCGGCGCTGGCATTCCAGAATCAAGGCTACCGCCTGCCCAAGGATGGCTCCGAGCCGACCGGGCTTTACGAAAGATTCGTTGTTCGCCGTGCCATCAACTATGTGCTGTCGACGCTGACAACGAACACGCTGGCGACGCAAAACGGTCGCGATCCGTGCGTGGGCTACGGCGTGCCAACGACGCCCTTCTGGGTCGCCCAGAGCCAGGCCATAGCGACGGGGGCGGTGACCTTCACTGCGGCGAGTGGCCTGGGGTATCAGGTGGGCACGCGTGTCCGCGCCTCTGACGCGACCAATCCTGGCAACTACATGGAGGGCGAGGTCACAGCGTCGGGCGCTACTAGCATGTCCATCAACGTCGATCTCATCGGTGGCTCCGGGTCCCCGGCCTCGTGGGTCATTCGTTCGGCGTCAAGCACCTCGATGAGTGTGGTCACCATCGGCACGGGCAACAAGACGTTTTCCGCTGCGTCACGTGGGCTGGCCTTTGCGCCAGGGTCTTTGGTTCATGCCTTTAGTAGCGCCACACCGTCCAACTATGTGGAGGGGGTCGTCACCGCCTCGTCGGCGACCGAAGTGACCATCAATGCAACGGTAACCGGGGGCTCGGCGGGCACGGTGGTAAACGATTGGAAGCTCGCCCCCGTTGCCTGGACTGGCAGCGACTGCTCCGGGGTCAGCACAACGGATGGCGAGCCAGGCTATGGGCAGGGTGTCGAGATGATTGCTCTTGCGGCCACCGGTGCCCTGGGGCGGGTTAACACCGAGGTGACCGGAGCGCTGCAGAACAAGACCTATGCGGAAATCCTCCAGCGCATGTCCAACGTCTTGATTTGGGGCATGGGGGACAGTGGCAACGGGATCGGTACGTGGACCTATTCCTTCAATGGCACCTCGGGGGATGGGTCCACCATTGGGTGGGCGATCCTGGGCTTGCTGGATGCGGAGTCTGCCGGAGCCTACGTTCCATCCTGGGTTCGTCCGTATTTTCTTTCTGGCTTCGAGAAGATCCTCAACACCACTGGTTCCATCGATTACACGGCCGACGGCTACGGCAATTCGGAAAGTTCTCCTGGCCCGGAGAAGAACGGCATCGCGTTGCAGGGTATGTACTTCGCCGGGGTCAATTCGGTCACGGTTGCCCTTTCCACCGGCGGCACGGCGAACGTTTCCCTCGAGACGGCCCGCAATCTAATCACGTCATGGTGGTCTGGGTCGGGCGGGCTAAGTGGTAACAATTGGAGTTGTGACGTCGCCGCGACGAAGAACTTCGGCTGTGCCTACACGATGTTCAACAACTTCAAGGGGCTGAGCCTTCAGGGCATCACGTCCCTGCCGTCTTTCACCAGCGGGGCAACGACCTATCCTGCCGTGGCGGACTGGAAGCAGGAATACCAAGACTGGTTGATCTGGAACCAAACACGTTCAACCGCCACGACCTCCTCTGCCAAGTCCATCGCAAGCATTCAGGCGGGGACGACGACGGTCGTGACCTCCACGGCACACGGTTACCCCCGCGGTGCACGCGTCGCGATCACGGGGACAACCGGAACCGGTTCAACGCTTCTGAATGACAAGACGCTCACCATCCAGGCGGTGACAGCGGATACGTTCACGCTGGCGATCGACACGACGGGGAAGGCCTTCAACAACAGTGCCGGAACGGCCACTCGGGTCACTGTCGCATCAACAGATGGCGGGCAGTGGGGAACGATGGGGTTCTCCTGCTGTTATACGTCCAACACGATGTCTGCGTCCGTGGCGCAGGTGATCCTGTCGCCGGCAGCCTTGGTGTTGCCCGATGAGCTTCTCTTCTCCTCGCTGGGCCCCGAGAATGACCAGGGCATTGACACCCGGCTTCAGGGCGCGACGCCTCGCCAGTCTCATACGGTGGTCGCCACCGCGACGAGCTCCAGCGGTTCGCCCGTGGCGGCGGTTTCGGTCGTCTTCGAGGTGCTTTCGGGCCCCAACGCGGGTCTTACCGATACGCTGAACACGGGGGCAGATGGCAAAGCCACCTGGACCTACGCTGACGCCTTGCCCCCGGGATCCGCCGGCGTCGATGTCATCCGCGCCAAGATCGGTTCGACGAACTCGAACTCCGTCTCCGTGACGTGGGTGTCGAATGCGCCAAGCTACACGGTTGGTGGCACGGTCAACGGACTCAAGTCGAGCCAGACTCTCACGCTGCTTAACACGACCAGCAACTGCGGCGCGGTGAGCCCCGCGGTTTGCCCGACGGAGTTGCTCGATGTCACCGGGGCGGGTGGCGGCGGCGCAGTCAGCTTCTTGTTCCCGACGGCGTTGCCGGGGTCGGCAAAGTACACGATCACGGTGGAGGTGCAGCCGCTGGGCCAGTTGTGTTCGGTCACCGCCAATGCGTCCAACAGCGCTGGCACAGGGCCGTTCTCGAATGTGTCGAACGTCACCGTTACCTGCGAGGACACGTCGTACACGGTGGGTGGCAATGTCAGTGGGCTATCCAGCGGCGCATTGTCGCTGCGCAACACCGTCACTAAAAATGGTGTCACGACGACCAGTGACCGGACGGTGCTGGCGAATGGGCCGTTTACGTTCCTGGGGCTGGTAGACAAGAGCTCTGACTGGGCAGTGTCAGTCGTCACCGAGCCGGCGGGCCACAAGTGCACAGTGTCGAGCGGGTCGGGCACGAATATCCAGGGTCCCGTTTCCACTGTGGCCGTGTCTTGCGTGACGGCTGCACTGACCAAGCTCTCGACGGACCCGCAGTCGGCTGCAGCCACCACCGCGGTGGCCTCACCGCCGAGCGTGAAGCTTGCGTTTGGCACCACGCCGCTCGTCGGGAAGACAATCACGTTCACTGTCTCGGGTGCGACCAGCACGATTGCGAATGGGTCGGGCTCGAGCACGGCAACGCGCACGGTGGATACCGATGCGAATGGCGTGGCCACACTGACGAGCTGGACGCTGGGTGCGGCGAGTGCGAATGCGACGGTCGTCACGGCCTCAGCGCCAAACTCGGTTGACACGGGGTCCGGAACGGTCACGGGCATTAGTCCGGTGACCTTCACGGCTACGGCGTACTCCACTGCATCCAAGTTGTCACTTAACGCACCAGCCGACATCATCAAGGGCGGGGCGCGTGCGGCGTACACCGTAACCCTCCAAGATGCCAACAGCGTCGCAGTGCCGGCTGCGAGCGGCGGTCTGGTGGTCTATCTCTCCGCGAACGGCTCGGGTGGCCTCTTCTACCCCGGCGCTGCCGGCGGTAGCGCAATCACGAGCGTCACCATTCCCGCCGGATCCTCCTCGGCATCGTTCTATTTCACTGGGAACATCGCGACTTACACCGTGACGGCCTCGGACGCCAGCACACCGGACGGCGCCACCGGCCTCGCGGATGCGACGGACTCGATCGCGGTCACCGCAGGGCCTGCCGCATTGCTCGCGTTTACGACGCAGCCAAACGGTGGTGCGAGCCAGGCAGGGTGGACGCAACAGCCGCAGGTGACCGTGCGGGATGCCTTCGGCAACACCGTCACGGCGTCGGTCGCACCGATCACGTTGGTGTTGACCTCCGCAGGTGGAGCAACCCTTGCGTGCACCAACAACACGGTATCTGCAAGCAGTGGGGTGGCCAGCTTTGCGGGCTGCAAGGTGGACAAGGCGGGCACCTACACGCTCACGGCGGCAAGCTTGGGACTGACCAGTGTCGACAGCGCCTCGTTCACGATCACGGTGGGCTCTGCATCCAAGCTTGGGTTCACCACGCAGCCCAACGGTGGCGTCACGGGCAGTGTTTGGTCCACCCAGCCAGTGGTCGCGGTTCAGGATGCTGGCGGCAACACCATCACCACGGCGACCAACTCGATCTCGGTTGTGCTCACGACTCCGGGAAGTGCGACGCTGACGTGTACTGCCACGACGGTATCGGCGGTGGCTGGGGTGGCCTCGTTCGGGGGCTGCAAGGTAAACCAGACCGGCACTTACACGCTCACCGCTTCAAGCTCGAGCGGCGGACTCACTAACGCCGTCAGCAGCCAGTTCACGGTCACGGCTGTGGCCAGCAAGCTTGCCTTTACCGTCCAGCCGGGCGGCGGTGCTGCGGGCCTCGGCTGGGCCAATCAACCGACGGTTGCCGTGCAGGACGCAGTGGGTAACACCATCGTCGACTCGAGCGCACCTATCACCCTCGCCCTGACCACTCCAGGCGGTGCGGTGCTCGCCTGCACCACCAATTCGCAAAATGCAGGCAACGGTGTGGCGGTGTTCGCGGGCTGCAAGGTTGACAAGGCCGGCACCTACACGATGACTGCCACCACGCCGAACTTGACGAGCGCGGTGAGCAGTCAGTTCACCATCACGGTAGGGGCGGCGAGCAAGCTGGCGTTCACCGCGCAGCCGGGCGGCAACCAGCCCGGGGCGGTGTGGCCTAACCAACCAGTGGTGACTGTTCAAGATGCTGGTGGGAATACGGTCACCGGCTCGAGCGCCCTGGTGAGCCTGGCATTGACGAATGCGAACGGTGCAGTCCTGACCTGTGCGGCAACCTCCTTGCTCGTCTCGAGTGGTGTTGCGACGTTCTCGGGTTGCAAGGTGGATCTCGGTGGCACTTACACGTTGACCGCGACAAGCCCGGCGCTGACGAGTGCCGTCAGCAACGCGATCACGCTAGGCGTACCGGCGAAGCTCGTGTTCACGGTGCAACCGGGTGGCGGCCCCTGGGGGCGGCCGTGGGCCATCCAGCCGGTGGTCACGTTGCAAACGGACACCGGGGCGACGGCTATCGGCTCGACCTTGCCGGTGACGCTCTTGATCGAGCCGTTGGCGAAGAGCGCCTCTCAAGCCAAGGCTGCGACCCTGTTGGGGTGTACTGAAAATCCGAAGAACGCGGTTAACGGAGTGGCGACTTTCGCGGGCTGTGACACCACCGGTGTACCTGTCGGGGGATACACGGTCACGGCAACCAGCCCGGGTCTTACCAGTGCGGTCAGTACCGTCGTTGACGTCAATGACAACAACCGGATCCCGACGCTCTCGGAGCTGGCCCTCGCACTCCTCGCCCTGATGCTCGCCGCCTTCGGCTTGCGCAGACGAGCGAGCTTCACCTAAGCACCGGCAGCACAGTCACGGGCGCCCCGAGGGGCGCCGCGCTGCCCTAGCGGCGGGGCATGCGGGCCGCTACACTACGCGGCCTGCACTCATCGGAGGGTGAGGGTGTGCACAATCACTTCGTGACCCAGTTTTGCGGGCGCGTCCTGGCGACGATTCTGGTCGCAATTGCGGCCCTTCTTGGCTCCACCCAGCCTGCCCATGCCCTGACGGGTACCGAAACAGTTTTGATGATGCCGAACCGCGATGCGCGCGCGGGGGAGGCGGTGGTTGTCTGGGGCGTTACCACCCAGGCGAACGGCACTTCGTTCGTCCTGGATTTCGGAGATGGCACGCCGCCGCAGACGGGAACCGTCTCCGACCGCTCCTACATTGCTTTCGCGCACACGTATGCGGCGCAGCGGCGCTACACGGCAACGCTGGTTGTCGGTAGTGATTCGGCCACGGCGACCATTCAGGTCTTCAACACCAACGACGCAACCAACCCGAAGCCGCTCAGTGCGGACTTCAAGCGCCAGTTGAACATCAACATGGCGATCCAGGATAGCTTGCGCTATCTCTGGTACACGCAGACCAACCGGACCACCAACTTCCCCGCTGGGACGACCACCTACTGGTCAAACTCTTACACGGTAGCCGACACCGCTTTCGCGGCGCTCGCGTTTCAGAACCACGGTTACCGCCTGGCGAGCGACGGTAGCCTGCCGACGGGGCTGTACGAGCGGTTCATCGTTCAGCGTTCGCTCAACTACGTGGTGAGCCAGCTCAGCAATCAGGCCCTCACCGGGCGCGACAGCACCCTTGCCGGCAACCCCTGCGTCGCGTTCGGTCCTCTCTCCACGCCGGGAAAGGCAACCGGCACCCTTACCATCGCAACGGGAGCCGGCAACACCGTCACCGCAGCTGCGGGGCTGGGGTACACCGTTGGTACGCGAGTTCGGCTGACTGATGCGACCAACGGCGCGAACTACCTCGAGGGCGAGGTCACCGCGGCAAATGCCACCAGTCTGACAGTCAATGCTGACGTCGTTGCCGGTTCCGGCACTTCGTCCACCTGGTACGTCAACGCAGCGTCGGTCGCGTCCACCAGCAGCGTGACGATTGGGACGGGGAGTAAGACCTTCACGGGATCCGGCCTCGCCTACGCGACAGGTGCTCGCGTTCGGGCCTACGCCGCGAGCAACAGCGAGGCCTTTGTCGAGGGTCTGGTCACCATGTCGGGGAGCGGTACGGTCACCATCAACGTGGATCGCAAAGGCGGGTCTGGAACGATCGCGTCGTGGATGGTCGCTGAGGTGGGTTGGTCGGGCGCCGATTGCGTTGGCCTCGTGGCCGCAGGCGAGAGCGCCTACACCAACCCGGTTGCGTTGCTCCCGCTCGCGGCGAGCGGGGCGCTCCGAAGGGTCAACACCCAGGCCTCGGCATCGGGCAGCATGGTGGGAAGTACCTACGGAGAAATTCTCCAGCGGGTGGTCAACGCGATTGTCTGGGGGCAGAACGGTACCAACCAGACGACTGGTCGGGGTGGGTGGCACTATTACCTAACGAGTCCGGACAACACCCTAGACGGGTCGACGATCGGCTGGGTGATCCTCGGCTTGCTCGATGCAGAGGCGGGAGGTGCCCAGGTGCCTTCATTCCTCCGAACCGAGTTTCGCCGTGGATTCTTCAACGCGTTCAACGTGGACGGCACGCTGGACTACTCCGGCGATGGCAACCCCAATGTAACAAACGCCGCGGGGTACTCGACACGTATCGGTATTGGACTTCAGGGGCTCTTTTTCCTGGGTGATGACCCCAGCGCCACCGTGGGCCTCACATCCTATGAGCGCAAGGTGGAGCAGCTCCGGGTCAGCGTCGTCAAGCAAATCCAGGACTACTGGAACGGCGGAACCAGCACCACGAGCGGCAACAAGGGCGTGGTCTACACGATGTTCAACAACTTCAAGGGATTGAAGTTGTCCGGCATCGATCGGATTGCCTACGGCGGCACCCAGCCGGCCAACGGGTCGACCGTCGTGGTCAATGGTGTCACCTTCACTTTCAAGAGTGCCAACGCGACCGCAGCAACCGACGTCTTGATAGGGGGTAGTCTCTCTGCGACCGCCAGTAATTTGCTCACGAAGCTCAACGCGAGCACGGATGCGGCTATTACGGCGGCGAGCTACGAGTTGATCGGCAGCACCATCGTCGTCACCCACAAAACGGCGGGTGTGGGCGGGAACAGCTACACGCTCGATGCGGGAACGGTCAACGCGCGCGTCTCGGGAGCTGCGCTAAGCGGCGGCCAGGCCCCGCTAGCGGCGAGCGGCTCCATCACGATCGCCTCCACGCCGGCCGACGGCGCGACCGTCACCGTCAATGGCGTCACGTTCACGTTCAGGACGACGGCCTCCACTTCAACCGAGGTGGCGATCGGGGGTACTGCTGCGGCGACGGCAAGCAGTCTTGCGAGTGCCCTCACCACAAGTGCCAGTGCCGCAGCGACCTACACGGCCAACGGCGCGACCGTGACGGTGGCCTACAACACGACGGGGACGGCTGGCAACGCGTTCACCCTCGCGAGCAGCAGCGCGGCCGCAACGATCTCCGGAGCAACATTGACCGGCGGCTACGCGGGCCGGGCGGCGATCGGTTCGTTTGACGTCGGCGCCCAGCTGGACTGGTACGCCGACTACCAGAACTGGCTGACGGGCTGGGGGGCTTACTCGAGCTCCCAACAGGGGGCGCCGACGACCACGACCGGCGGTTACTGGAACATGGGGTTCTCGTGTTGTTACGCCAACCCCAACTACTCGATCTCCACGATGTTCGGCGCCCTGATGCTCGCGCCGGCCGCGCTCGTGTTGCCGGACGACGCGGCTTTCTCGACCGTTGGTCTGCTGCAGTACGTGACCTCGGGCGGCACACCGGGCTGGTACCCGTCGCCTGACGCCACCAAGGCCACGGTCACCAACGGCAGCGCCTCGACGCATACCGTGCGCGCGCACGCGCAGAGCGCGACGGGCTCCCCCGTCGCCGCGGCTCGGGTGGATTTCACCATCCTGAGCGGTCCCAACGTCGGCCTCACCTACTCCGACACGACCGATGCCGACGGGAACGTTGAGTGGACGTACACCTACCAGGGGCCCTTCGGATCCTCGGGAACGGACAGGATCCGGGCGACCATCGGCGCGGCCGGCTCGAACATCGTGAACATGATCTGGACGACGACGCCCGGGTCGGCCGCCACCATCGGAGGAGCGGTCACCGGCCTGCCCAGCGGGACCGTGCTGGCCCTGCTCAACAACGGCTCTGACACCCTCAACATCACGGGAGACGGGAGTGCCTCCCAGTCGTTCACGTTCCCGACCACCGTTGGCGCGGGACGAACCTACGCCGTCACTTTGGACGGGGTGCCCAACAACTACGCTTGCACGATCACCGGCGGGGACACGGCGGCCTCCGGCACGATCACGCTGGGCTCCACGCCAGCCGACGGGGCGACCATCGTCGTAAACGGCGTCACGTTCACGTTCAGGACTTCGGCCTCGCTTGCAACCGAGGTTGAGGTTGGCGTTAGCGCTGCTGCCGCGGCGAATAACCTCGCGATCAAGCTTGCTGCCAGTACCAACGCCGCGCTGACCGGGGCCGCATACTCGGTCAAGGACGCGACCGTGATCGTCGCCTACGGCACGGCAGGAACAGCGGGCAATGCGTTCACGCTCGGGGCCGGTACCTCTGGCGCGACCCTCTCCGGGGTCACCCTTACGGGAGGCCGGGCGGACACCGGCAACGGCAGCGGGCGGGTCCGGCTCGATGGCTCCAACAATGCAGTGAACGTGACCTCGATTGCGGTCGATTGTCTAGTGTCGTCGTTTACGCTGAGCGGCACAGTGTCGGGCCTGGGCACCGGCAAAGCGCTGGTTCTGACGAACACGGTCACCAGCGGCGCGAGCACCGTCAGCACGGACAACAAGGCTGTTGCGCTCAACGGTTCGTTCAGTTTCTTCACATCGGTTGGCCGCGGCAACGACTTCGCAGTCACGGTCTCGACCCAGCCGAGCGGCCAAGTCTGCCGTGTCACGAGCGGGGCCACGGGCACTAATGTCCAGGCCCAGCCGGCTTCGGTCGTGGTGACCTGCCTCGACCTCTCGCTGGCAAAAAATCTCCCGAACGGCGTGACGGAGCCACAGTCCGCCACCGTGAATACAGCAGTAGCTTCGCCGCCCAGAGTGCTTGTGACTGACTCCAGTGCCAGCCCGGTTGCTGGCGTTACGGTCACGTTTGCGGTGGCAAGCGGTAGCGGATCACTCTCCAGCGCCACGGTAAGCACGGACAGTAATGGTGTGGCGGCACTGACGTCCTGGACGCTCGGCACGGTGGCGGGGACGTCGAATAACTCGGTGACAGCCACGACTGCTGGCCCTTCGGGAAATTTGACCGTCACGTTCACCGCCTCCGGCCTCCCGGGCGCCGCAAGCAAGCTCGTGCTAAACCAGCCTGCCGACATCGTCGCGGGCGGCACGCGCGCGGCCTACACGGTGAAGCGGCAGGACCAGTACAGCAACGACACGACGCTCGGTGGCGACCAGACCGTCTATCTCTTTGCCAACGGGTCGGGCGGCACCTTCTACGATGCTGCTAACGCAGGCAATGTCATCACCAGCGTGGTCATTGCGAACGGGCAGTCGAGCGCTACCTTCTGGTACACCTCGAACATTGCGGCGAGCTACCAGATCACCGCGGCGGACACTTCGCCCGCCACCCCGGATACCGGGCTCACGAATGCCACTGACACGATTGTCGTCACGCACGCGGCCGCGTCTGCTTTGGCGTTCTCCACGCAGCCGGGTAACGGAACGGGTGGCAGCAACTTGGCGACCCAGCCCGCCGTCGTGGTCAGGGATCAGTTTGGCAACACGGTGGCGAACTCCACGGCTTCGATCACGATTTCTCTCACGAGTGCGGCTGGGGCGGTGCTCAGTTGCACGACCAATCCGCTGAGCGCCTCAAGCGGCACGGCGACGTTTGCCAACTGCAAGGTAGACAAGATAGGCACGTACACCCTGACGGCCGCGAGCGGTGTGCTTACCAGCGCGACCAGTAATCAGTTCACGATCACCGTTGGCGCTGCCGCAAAGCTTGCGTTCACCACGCAGCCGGGTGGTGGCACGGGAGGCACCGCGTGGGGTACGCAGCCGGTGGTGAGCGTTCAGGACCTGGGCGGCAACACCGTGACGGGCAGCTCGGCCAGTGTCGCGCTCGCCATCGTCAACAACCCCAGTAGTGGAACGCTTTCTTGCACGACAAGCCCCCTCGCGGCTTCTGCCGGCCTTGCAACGTTTGCGGGTTGCAAGATCGACAAGGCGGGCACGGGGTACACGCTCTCTGCATCCAGCGCTGGGCTTACGTCGGCCACCTCGTCGGCCTTCAACATTACGGTGGGCTCGCCAGCGCGCCTGGCTTACTCCTCGCAGCCCAGTGGCGGCACGGGCGGCGTGGCGTGGGCCACGCAGCCCGTTGTTCTGATTCAGGACGCCGGCGGCAACACGGTGACCACGGACACCAGCAGCGTGACGCTGGCCATTACCAACGGCACTGGCACCGGCGGCGCGGCGCTATCCTGTACGGCCAACCCGCGTGCCGCGGTGGCGGGCCAAGCCACGTTTGCGGGCTGCACCATCGACAAGGCGGGCAACGGCTACACGCTGACGGCAACGAATGGGACCCTGACCTCGGCAATTTCGGCGGCCTTCAACGTCACCGTGGGAGCTTCGGCGAAGCTTGTCTTCACGACCGAGCCGGGTGGTGGCACGGGTGGTACGGCCTGGGCTCAGCAGCCGGTGGTGACAGTGCAGGACGCGGGCGGTAATACCGTGACGGGAAGTTCCGCGAGCGTGACGCTCACGATTGGCACGAACCCGGGCGCCGGTGCGTTGACCTGCACGTCGAACCCGCAGTCGGCTTCGTCGGGCGTGGTGACCTTCGCGGGCTGCAAGATCGACAAGGTCGGCACAGGCTATACGCTCACGGCCAGCAGCAACAGCGTGACCTCGGCTGTCTCAGCGGCTTTCAACATTGGATCCGGGTCGGGCACGCACCTCGTCTTCTCGACGCAGCCCGTAGGCGGGACGCCCACGGCATCCACCTGGCAGACGCAACCGGTGGTGTCCGTTCGGGACGCCGGCGGAAACCTCTCCACTTCCAGCACGGCTCCCGTCACGCTGGCGCTGACGGCGGCCAATGGCGCTTCGTTCTCGTGCACGAGCAACCCGGTCAATGCGGTGGGGGGTATTGCGACCTTTGCGGGATGCCGAATCAACAAGTCGGGGACTTATACGTTGACGGCGACCAGCCCGTCGATGACCAGTGCGGTCAGCAGTACCGTCACGATCTACGTCGGCCCACCTGCCTCGATCACCATCGTTACGGGCGACAACCAGCGCGCACGCAGTGGAACGGCGGTGCCGGTGGCTCCGAGCGTGGTGGTGAAGGATGCGTTCGGGCTTGAGGTAAGCGATGTCGGTGTCGCCTTCACAGTCAACTCGGGTGGCGGCCAGGTGTCAGGTGGAACCCAGGCTACCAACGGTACCGGGGTTGCGACCGTAGGGGGCTGGACGCTTGGCGCGGAAGGCGTGAATACGCTGAAGGCGACGGTGACGACCAACGGAGATTCGCTCACCGGCACATTCGTGACGTTCACGGCGCAGTCGTGGGCGCCAGATCCGGTGAAGATCACCACCCCGTCGCTGCCGCACGGCGTGGTGGGGGTGAAGTACGGCTTCGAGCTGCGGGCGCGGGGTGGAATGCTGCCCTATGGGTTTGCGGTGACCTCGGGAGCGCTGCCTGGCGGCGTGACGCTACGCAGCACGGGCAACTTCGAGGGCAGCCCGACGGCGGCGGGCACCTACACCTTCACGGTGACGGTGACGGATGCGCTGGGCGCCTCGACATCACTGGGCTACTCGGTCTCTGTCAACGCGTCGCTGGCAATCTCGACGGCATTCCTGAGCGAAGGCCTGGTGGGGGCGGCCTACCGGTCTGCGCAGGAGGTGCTGGGCGGGGCGCTGCCCTTCGTGTGGTCGCTTGCGAGCGGATCGCTTCCTGCGGGGCTGGTGCTCAACCCCGCCTCGGGTGAGATCACCGGGACGCCAGCGGGGGCAGGGGTGACGGACCTCTCGCTGCGTGTGACGGACAAGCTGGGAAAGACGGCGACCAAGGCGTTCACGCTGAAGGTGAACCAGCCCACGGCGACGGTGCCGGTGGGTAACCAGACGCTCTTCACGCTGGTGGGCGGGCAAAGCAGCAATGGCCAGAGCTGCCCGGCGACGACATCGGTGACGGTGTTCCCGTCGAATCAGGCACCAGCGCCGCCAAGCACTGTGGCCTCCGTTCCGTACGGACTCGTGGCGTACGACGTGACGATTTGCCCAGGTGGGTCCGCGGAGATCATGCTGGTCTATCCGGATACGCTGCCGCGCAAGGCGCAGTTCTGGAAGTACGGCCGAACGCCGGACAACGTCACCAATCACTGGTACGTGCTGCCTGGGGTGATCATCTCGGGCAACACGGCGAGGTTCACCGTTCGCGACGGCGGGCTGGGTGATGATGATTTGACCGTCGACGGTCGGATCGTGGACCCGGCGGGTATTGGCCTGAGCGCTCTTGATCTCACGGGCACGGCGCCAGACGGCACGGCCGGCACGGCCTACAGCGGCTCGCTCGCAGCCACCGGTGGCACGGGGCCATACGTTTGGAGCGTGTCCGCGGGCAACCTGCCGCCGGGGCTCGCGCTGGCGGCCACGTCCACGCCGGCGGGCACGGCGACCAACGGGCTCACGGGCACGCCGACAGCGGCGGGGACCTTCGGGTTCACGGTGCAGGTGATCGACGAGAGCGGCACGAACCTGGTGGCCGCGAAGGCGTTTACGGTGAACGTGGGCGCGGCCGGTGGGGCGACCTACACGGTGACGCCGGTGGTGGCGCCCGCGCAGGGCGGCTCGATCACGCCGGCCACCGCGCAGTCGGCAGCGGCGGGCACGCTCAAGATCTTCCAGGTGACGACAAACCCGGGCTACACCGTCTCCGGGGCCTCGGGCTGCGGCGGAAGCCTCGTGGGCACGCAGTACACGACCGATACGATCACGGGCAACTGCTCGGTGAACGTGACGTTTACGGCGCTCGCGGCGGGCCAGACGGCGCAGAGCATCACGTTCCCGGTGGTGGCGGACCAGTTCTTCGGGGCTGGGCCAGTTGTGCTGGCTGCGACGGCGAGCTCGGGCCTGCCGGTGCAGTACGAGGTGAGCGGGCGGTGCGTGCTGATCGATGCCTCGACGGTTGCGCTGACGGCGGCCGGGTCGTGCACGGTGGTGGCCTCCCAGCCTGGGAACGCGTCCTACGCGGCGGCGGCGCCGGTAACGAGAAGCTTCCAGATTGCGTCGAGCTCGAGCCCGGGTGCGCCGATGGCGGCGGGGCTCACGCTGACCCGGGTGTCGAACTCGGCGCCCGGGGAGGCTGCGCCGAGCGGGGAGAAGGCGGCGAAGAATGGATTCACGATCTTCGCAGGCGATCCGCTGCAGTACACGGTGACGCGAGTCGACGCCCAGGGCAACCCGGTGGGTGGGGAGTACCTGCGCGTGTATCTCACGGTGTCATGCCCAACAGGCTACTTCACGGACCTCCTCAACAACCGTACCTACTGGATAGCCATCGACGCGGGCCGGTCCAGCGCGGGCTTCAAGTTCGAAGCGACTGCGGACGGCGTATGCACGATCACGGCCTCTGAGACGAGCCCGCCGAACGGGGCGGTGGGGCTGCTGGATGCGACCGACCAGGTGACGGTGAGCACGGCCAACCGGATCCCCACGCTCTCGGAGCTCGCCCTCGCACTCCTCGCCCTGATGCTCGCCGCCTTCGGCTTGCGCAGACGAGCGAGCTTCACCTCAGCACCGGCAGCATAGTCACGGGCGCCCCTCGGGGCGCCCGTGTTATTTTTCGGGCCCGTTGCGCAGGCATGGCAACGGCCACCGGAAACCGGAAACCCTGAAAGGCACCATCCCCATGAGGCGAGTCCTGGTATTGGACGTCGTCGGCCTGACGCCCTCGCTGCTCGCGCACGCGCCGAACCTGCAGGCCCTGGCCCGTCGCGGCGCGATGCGCCCGCTTCGCACCATCACGCCTGCCGTGACTTGCAGCGTGCAGTCCACGCTGCTCACCGGAACGCTACCGCGCGACCATGGAATCGTCGCCAACGGCTGGTACTTTCGCGATCAGTCCGAGGTGTGGCTGTGGCGGCAATCCAACCGGCTTGTGGCCGGCGAGAAGGTCTGGGAGAGCGCACGCAAGCGCGACCCGTCCTTCACCTGCGCGAAGCTCTTCTGGTGGTACAACATGTACTCGACGGCGGACATCTCGGTTACGCCTCGTCCGATGTACCCGGCCGACGGGCGAAAGCTCCCCGACATCTATACGCAGCCCGCCGAGCTGCGGGATTCGCTGCAATCCGAGCTGGGGCAGTTCCCGCTGTTTCGCTTCTGGGGTCCCGGCGCAGACATCGTCTCCACGCAATGGATCGGGCGATCGGCGCTCAGCGTCTTCGCCACGCATTCGCCAACGATGACGCTCGTGTATCTGCCGCACCTGGACTACAACCTGCAGCGTCTCGGGCCCAATCACCCGGCAATCGCCGCGGACGTGGCTGCCGTGGATGCCGTTTGCGGAGAGTTGATCCAGGCGGCCGATCGCGCCGGCGCGGCGGTGGTGGCGCTCTCGGAATATGGCATCACGGAGGTGTCCCATCCCGTGCATATCAACCGGGTTCTCCGGGAGGCGGGCTGGCTGAAGGTTCGCCATGAACTGGGGCGCGAGCAGATCGACTGCGGCGCCTCGGCGGCGTTTGCCGTGGCGGACCATCAGATCGCCCATGTGTACGTTGATCGTCCGGACCGGATCGAGGCGGTGGCTCGCTGCCTGTCGTCCGTGCCCGGTATCGAGCGCGTGCTGGATCGATCGGGCCAGCGGGAGCTCGGCCTTGACCACCCGCGGTCGGGCGAGCTCGTGGCCGTCGCCGATGCGAATAGCTGGTTCACCTACTACCACTTCCTCGACGACGCCCGCGCGCCGGACTATGCGCGAACCGTCGATATCCACCGCAAGCCCGGCTTTGATCCCGTGGAGCTGTTGATCGACCCAACGCTTGCATTCCCGAAGTTGCGCATCGCCGGCCGCCTGCTGCAGAAGGCGCTCGGCATGCGCTACCTCATGGATGTGATCGGGCTCGACGCTTCCATCGTTCGTGGCTCCCACGGCCGGCCGACGGATCGCGACGAGGATGGCCCGCTCTTGATCACCTCGGAAGGCGGGCTGCTGGGGGAGGGCGCTGTGGAGGCCACCGCGGTCAAGGACTTGCTGCTCGATCACGTGTTTCCCGGGGCGCGGGGGCCGTCGGAAGCGGGTCGATGAGCGCCGTCGAGGCCCTCCAGAGCTGGCTGCGCGCCCGGCTCGAACCCGTCGCAGCCGATTGGCTGCTGGGCGCGAGTTCCGGCGCCGACGCGTCCGACCGGGCGTTTTTTCTGGCCATGGGGAGAGTTCCGCAGCGGGTGGGCAAGGCTTCGCTCGCGCTGGAAGCGGCAGAGCTGGCGCAAGCGCATGCTGCCCGGCCCGGCTGGGACCCGACCGATTGGACGCTGGACCAGGCAGCGCGGATCTACCTGCTGTGCCGGTCGGCACACGAACCGGCGCGCTTCGCCGACCGGCTCGAGCGGCTCTTCACCGCCGCCGACCTGGGAGAAGCGCAGGCCTACTACCGGGGGCTTCCGCTCTACCCGGACCCGCCCCGCTATCGGCTGCGCGCGGAGGAGGGGGTGCGATCCAACGTTCGGCTTCTGTTCGAATCGGTTGCGTACCGAAACCCCTACCCGTCGGAGGTGCTCGCTGATGCTGCGTGGAACCAGATGGTGCTCAAGGCGTTGTTCGTCGGCTGCCCCCTGGATCCCATCGTGGGCCTGGACGCGCGGGCGAACCCGGCCCTGGCGCACATGCTGATCGACTACGCCCGGGAACGATGGGCGGCGCGGCGTGCCGTGAACCCGGAGCTTTGGCGCTGTGTTGCCCCCTTTGCCAAGGGTCGAATGCTTGACGATTTTGGTAAACTTCTCAGTCTTGGAACGGAAGCGGACCGTCAGGTGGCCCTGGCGGCCCTGGGCAGGGCTCCGGATCCCGGAAAACCCGCCCCTTAGAAGCGAATCGGAATCCCCATGCGACTCATCGATCCCCACATTCACATGAGCGCCCGCACCACGGACGACTACGAGCGCATGGCCGCCGCCGG